>DATEHQ010000149.1:0-2237 GCA_035279525.1 Candidatus Dormiibacterota bacterium | reverse complement strand
CTCGTGCTCGGGGCCCGGGAACTTCCCAGCGCGCACGTCCTCCGCGTACTCGGTCGCGGCTCGCGCGATGTCCTCGGCAAGGTTGGCGTAGCGCTTGACGAACTTCGGCGCCTTGCCTGTCGTCAGCCCGAGCATGTCGTGGAAGACCAGCACCTGCCCATCGGTTGCCGGCCCGGCGCCGATTCCGATCGTCGGGATGCGCAGCTGGCGTGTGACCTCGGCCGCGACCTTGCTCGGCATGCCTTCCAGCACGATGCTGAACGCGCCGGCCTGTTCGAGCGCCCTGGCGTCCATGAGGATGCGCGCAGCCTGCTTGTCCGTCTTGCCCTGGACCTTGAACCCGCCCATCGTGTGCACAGACTGCGGGGTCAGGCCGAGGTGTCCCATCACGGGGATGCCGGCGTCGGTCAGGCGCCGCGTGATCTCGGCGATGGCCTGGCCGCCACCCTCGAGCTTCACGGCGTGCATCCCGCCTTCCTGGATGAACCGACCCGCGTTGCGCACCGCTTCCTCGGTCGACACCTGGTACGACATGAACGGCATGTCGCCCACCAGCAACGCTTGTCGCGCGCCGCGCGAGACTGCCTTGGCGTGGACCAGCATGTCGTCCATCGTCACCGGAAGCGTCGTGCCGTGGCCCAGCATCACCATCCCGAGGCTGTCGCCGACCAGCAGGATCGGGATGCCGGCCTCGTCGAGGATGCGTGCGCTGAGGTAGTCGTAGGCCGTGAGCATGGCGAAATGCCGGCCCTCGTCCTTGTATCGCTGGACGTCCAGCACAGTGGTCATCTACCACTTCTCCTTTGGGTCGCTGCCACATCTCGGGTCAGCGCCCTTCTGGTCCGTTCGGCCGCCGCGGGGTCGAGCCCCGCCTTCGTCGCGATCTCGAGCCCGACCAGGGCGAGCATACGATAAAGGTCGGGATTGTCCATGACCGCCACATGGCGGGCGACGGTCTCCGCATCTCCCCGCCGGATCGGCCCGGTCAGCGCCCTGGTCGTGCCGCGGCGGCGGATGTTGTCCACCCCTCCCTGGACCAGCGGCATCAGCGCGTCGAGGCTCTCCTTCTCGCTCCATCCCACCTGACTGAGCAGGCCGATCGCCTCCGCCACCACGACGTCGACGAAGTTGGAGGCGAAGACTGCAGCCGCGTGGTAGGCGACGCGCTCGGAGGCCCCGACGTGGCGCGGCTTTGCGCCGAGGCCGCGGGCGAGGGCGCGTAGCCGCCGCTCCAGGGCGGGCGTCGTGGCGTCGACCGCCACTGTGATGCCGCGGAATGCCGACGGGGCACGGGGCTCCGGAAACGACTGCAGTGGATGAAACGACCCGCGCGGATTCTCACGAAGCGCGTCGAGCACCTCGAGGCCCAGCGCTCCGCTGCAGTGCACAACCGCGAGCGCGGGCGATGGCGCCATCTTCGCTATCCGGTCCGCCACGTCCCGCACGGCGCCGTCCGGAACCGTCAGAAACAGGATGCCGGCTTGTGGGAGTCGAAACCCCACGCGCGCCGGCACGAGTCGCGCCTTCAGCGCGCGCGCCAGGCTACGGCCTAGATTGCCGCGCCCCGCAACTGTGAGCTGCTCGAACGCGCGATAGTCCGGACTAACGCCCGGTTTCGAACGTCCGGACCCGCTCATAGTCCGGACTATCGCGGAAACGGAGTCGCGCTACGAAGCGGCGCTCGACGAGCCGCCGGCGGCTGCCGGCGCGGACGGCTCTTCCGCGGCGAGGATCTGGTCTAGCTCTTTGCCGTCGATCGTCTCGACGACCTTGAGCCGCTCGACCACCGCATCCATCTTCGCGCGCTGCTGCGTGAGGATGGACTTCGCGGTCTGGTAGCCGTGGTCGACGATGCTGCGGATCTCCTCGTCGATGATCGCCGCCACCTCTTCCGAGTAGTTGCGCTGCTCGCCGAGGTCGCGGCCCAGGAAGACGAGCTCTTCCTTGTGGCCCATCGTCACGGTGCCGAGCTTCTCCGACATGCCCCACTGGGTGACCATCCGGCGCGCCATCTGCGTCGCCCTCTGGATGTCGTTCTCTGCGCCCGAGGTGATGTCCTTGAAGACGATCTCCTCGGCGACGCGGCCGCCCATGATTCCCGCGATCTGGTCCATCAGCTCGTCGCGCGACACGAGGTACTTGTCCTCTTCGGGCAGGCTCAGCGTCCAGCCGAGCGCCATACCGCGGGAGATGATCGAAACCTTGTGTACCGGGTCGGTGTGCGGCAGCCCCTTCAT
>DATEHQ010000148.1:0-11526 GCA_035279525.1 Candidatus Dormiibacterota bacterium | reverse complement strand
AAACACCTCGCGGACCTCGGGGTTCGCGATCAGGTCCACGTACCGCTGGCGGTAGCGGATCTCGACGTCCTTGAGCCCGTGCCACTTTTCGGGCAGCGGACGCAGCGACTTCGTCAGCAGCTGGAAGGAATGCACCTGCACGGTGACCTCGCCCCGCTTGGTGCGCATCACCGGACCCCTCACGCCGAGGATGTCGCCCGCGTCCAGGTCCGCGAAGCGCTCGAACTCCTGCTCGCCTAGGATCTCGCGCGTCGCCATCAGCTGGATGCGGCCCAAGCCGTCCTGCACGTCCGCGAAGATGAGCCCGCCCTGCTTCCGCTTCACCATCAGGCGCCCGGCGATCGCGACGGGATCGGTGTTTTCCGAGTCGCCTAGCAACTCGCGGGCGGACCTGGTGGTGTGCGTCGGCCGGAAACCTCGCGAGTACGGGTCGACGCCCGACGCTCGCAGGCGCTCCAGCTTCTCGCGACGGTCGCGCATGACGGCCGGTAGGTCGGGCTCCGTTTCTTCTTTCACGACCCCGAAAGACTAAGGCCTAAAGCGCGATCTCCTGGTCCTCGGCGGCGGGGAACGAGCTCACGTCGGACCCACCCGACGAACGGTGATTGCCGAGCGCTTCCTCGATCAGCGCGTCGACGTCGGTGTCGGAGTGCAAGGGGTCGTGGTGGAAGAACGCGAGCTCCTTGACCCCGGCCTGCTCCGCCAACGACAGGGATTCTTCGTAGGTCGAGTGGCCGAAGCCCGCGTGTGTCCTGTACTCCTCGGTGCTGTACTGCGCATCGTGGACCAGCAGGTCCGCGTCGCGGCACCAGTTGGCGAGGTCCATGAGAGTGCCGTTGTCACCGTTGGCGAACATCGCGATCTCGTTGTCGGTGGCGAACGCGAACCGCGATGTACCCTCGTCGATCCTGTAGCCGAACGTCGGGATCGGGTGCATCAACCGGTGAGGCGTGATGCGCAGCGCGCCGACCTCGAATGTCTCGCCGGGGTTGCGCTCGATGAACTCCATCTCCGCCGGCATGTGACTCAACCGCACCGGGAAGTACGCGGGATCCATCTGATCGGCGAACGCCGCCTGGAGCGACTTGGCGGAACCCGACGGGCCGACGATCGTCAGGTGCGTGCCGGGCACGAAGGCGGGCAGGAAGAACGGAAAGCCCTGGATGTGGTCGAGGTGGGTGTGCGTGATCAGGAGGTGGGCCTGGAGCGGTTCGCTGGGGCTGCAGGTGGCGCCGAGCTCGGCGATGCCCGAGCCGGAATCGATGATCAGGAGGTTGTTCTCACGGTCCCTCACCTCGATGCAGGTCGTGTTGCCGCCGTAACGCAGGGTTCGGCGCCCCGGGGTCGGTCGCGTGCCTCGGGTGCCCCAGAACTTGATCCTCATCGGACGGCTGTCGCTTCGTAAACCTTGTTCGTGACGAAGATCTCGAGCAGGTCCCTGTCGAGCTTGCCCTGGTCGGCCTCCGTGTGCAGGATGTCGAGCGCCGTCGTCCTCGACACGGCGCGCTTGTACGGACGATCCTGCGCCGTCAACGCGTCGTAGATGTCGGAGATCGTCATCATCCGCGCCTGCAGCGGGATCTGGTCGCCCGTCAGCCCGCGAGGATAGCCCGACCCGTCGAGCTTCTCGTGGTGGCCGTATGCGATCTCGGGTATTCCCCTCATCACCGGCGTCCACGGGATCTTGGTCAGGAAGTGAAAGCTGTGCGTGACGTGTGATTCCATTTCGAGCCGTTCCTGCGGATCCAGCGTGCCCTTGCGGATGCTGAGGAACCGGAACTCCTGCGGGTCGAGCATCGGGTGCGGGTGACCCGCCATGTCGATGTAGGTCTCGTGCGAAAGCACCTCGAGCATCGACGCCTTGTCCTCGGGCAGGACCGACGGCTCGTTCGCGGCCACGATGCTCTGCATCCAGCGATCGAGCTGCAACAGCTCTGCTTGCAGCCGGCGGTCGATCGCGTCCATCTCCTCGGTCGAACCGTGACCCGCGCGCATGGCCTCGAGCTTCTCGCTGGCGTACTTCACCTGCACCGATCGCTCGACGAAGGCGAAGCGCGATTCGATGACCTCGAGCTGGCCCGGCATGAGCTTCTTCGCCTTGACCAGGATGTGCTCGCGCACGCCGACCTTGCCGAAGTCGTGAAGCAGGCACGCGTAGCGCAGCTCCTTCATCTGGTCGTCGGTGAATCGGATGTCCCGGTACTTGCCTGAAGCGATGTCCGAGACCGCGTGCGCGAGCGTCGACGTCAATCCTTCGACCCGGCCCGAATGGCCGGCGGTGCTGGGGTCGCGCTGTTCGATCGCGGTGACGCTCGCCTGCACGAAACCGTCGAAAAGGGCCTGGATGGATTCGAGCAGGCTCTTGTTGTCGAGGGCGACCGCGGCCTGGCTGGCGATCGACTCGATCATCTCGAGGTCCTCTGGCCGGAAGCTCACGACCTGGTCGGCAACGCTCTCCACGCTGAGCCTCGTCTCGAAGCTGCGCTTGGCGTTGATCAGCTGGATCGCGCCGACCACCTCGTGGTTGTAGTTGCGCATCGGGACTGTGAGCATCGACTTCGTGCGGTAACCGAACTGCGTGTCGAATCCCTTGCCGCCCTGGGGCCTGCCCGGCGGCGGGTTGTAGGCGTCGTCATAGATCTGCGGGCGCCCGGCGGAGACCGTGTAACCGACGACGCTCTTCTCGTCCACGGGCACCTTGAACGCCTGGTACGTGTTCTTTTCCAGCGAATGGTTCTGGCTGGACGCGAGGAAGAGCTTCGGCACCCCGTCCTCCTCCGTCTTCAGCCACAGGCTCGCGCCGTCGGCGTTCGTCAGCTGACGCATGGTCGTGAGGATGAATTGCTGCAGCTTGGAGATGTCGCGCTCGGCCGACAGCGCGATGCCGATTCGGTTGAGCTCCTCGAACTGCCGGTGCTGGCGGCGAGCCTGCTCCTCGAGCTGCGCCACCTGCTGCTTCAGGGCGATGTTCTCCATGGCCACCCTGACCAGCTCCCTGAGGGCTGAGGGCGAGGCGTCCGCGGGGACCGCGATCGCGATGTCCTCCAGGCCGGCGGGGGCGGCCAGCCCGGGGCCGAGCAGGACGAGCGCGGGCCGGACGACGCGGGAAGGGTCGCCCAGGGCCTCCGAATCGAGCCCGGCCAGGGCTCCCGGATCCACGTTGCCGGCCAGGTAGAGATGGAAGGGCTGGGCTGTCTTCATGCGAAGGGTTCTATCTAGCACCACCGTTTGAGTTTTGAGCGTAGATAAGCCTTAAACCTTCCAGAGTCAGCAGCGGGTCGGTGGTTTCGATCACGTGGGTGAGGTCGGCCACGAGCGCGGCCTGGCCGCCCGTGGCGATCACGCGGGCCTTCCCGCCAAGCTCCGCGACCATCCGCTGCACCATGCCCTCGACCTGGGCGACAAACCCCCAGACGAGACCTGACTGGATGGCGGCCACGGTGTTCCGGCCGATCACCGAGTCCGGGGCCAACGGCTCCACGCGGCGGAGCATTGCCGTGTGTGAGACGAGGGCGTCGAGCGAGATCTCCACGCCCGGCGCGATCGCGCCGCCCAGGTAATCGCCCTCGGCGCTGATCGCGTCGTACGTCACGGCCGTGCCGAAGTCGATCACCACGATGGGGCCGCCGTACTTGGTGAAGGCGGCGAGTGCGTTGGCGATTCTGTCCGCGCCGACGTCCTTGGGGTTCTCGTAGCGAATCCGGACGCTCGTCTTGACCCCGGGCCCGACCATGATCGGCTCGCATTTCAGGTACCGCCGCGACGCCTCGACGAGGGCGGGGTTGACAGTGGGTACGACGCTGGAGACGACCACGCCGTCGACCACGCCGAGGTCCAGGCCCCGCAGCTCGAAGAGCTGCCGCAGCTCCAGCCCCACCTCGTCCGCCGTCCGCTCCCGGTGCGAGGTGACTCGCCAGTCGGCGACCAGGCGTTCGCCTTCGAAGAGGGCGAGCGTCACGTTCGTGTTGCCGACGTCGACGGCGAGCAGCACGGGCGAACTCTAGAGGACGGGCCAGTCCTCAGCGCGTGAGACGGGCCGCTTCCTTCTGCAGGGCCTTCGCCCGGCGGGTCACTTCCAGCTTCCGTTTGGCGACCGAGGTCCTGGCGTCCCATGGCGGTTTCAGCTCGCCCTCCCGGACCTGCCGCCCCACCCGCTCGTGCGCCCTTCGGAACGGGACGCCGGTCCGGACGAGCTCCTCGGCCGCGTCCGTGGCAAGCAGCAGCGGGTCGGCCGCGGCCTGGGCCAGCCGCTCTCGGTCGAACTCGAGCCGTTCGACGAGAATCGCCGCCGCCTCCAGCGACTCGAGGACGCTCTCCACCGCGGCAAAGAGCGGACCCTTGTCCTCCTGCAGGTCCCGGTCGTAGGCGAGCGGCAGTCCCTTGAGCATGGTCGCGAGGGTGACCAGGCTCCCGATCGCGCGCCCCGCGCGACCCCTGAGCAGCTCTGCGATGTCGGGATTCCTCTTCTGCGGCATGAGGCTCGAGCCGGTCGCGATCTCGTCAGTCAGCTTCACGAACCCGAACTCGGTGGTGGCCCAGATGACGACGTCTTCGCCCAGCCGGCTCAGGTGCAGCGCGGTCGAGGTGCAGGCGTAGGCCAGGTCGAGGGCGAAGTCGCGGTCGGAGACGGCGTCCATGCTGTTCTCGGTCAGGAACCTCATCTCGAGCTCCTCGGCAACGACGCGTCGCGCAAGCTCGAGCGTCGAGCCCGCCAGCGCCCCCGACCCGAGCGGCATCGCGTCAGCCGTCGAGTAGGCGAAAGCGAAGCGGGTGGTGTCGCGCAGCAGCGGCTCCGCGTGAGCGAGCAGATGGTGCCCCACCGTCACCGGCTGTGCCCGCTGCATGTGGGTGTAGCCCGGCATCAGCCAGTCCGCGTGCGCCGCGGCCTTGGTGGCCAGGACTTCGATGAGCCGCGCCAGCCTGCCCATCGCCAGACGAGCGACGTCCCGGCAGTAAAGTCGCAGGTCGAGCGCCACCTGGTCGTTGCGCGAGCGGCCCGCATGCAGATAGGCGCCGGCGGGCGTGATCTCCGTCAGCCGCCGCTCGATCGCGGTATGGATGTCCTCATCGGTGCCGGCGAATTTGAACTCCCCGCCGTCGAGCTCCCGTTTCACCCGCTTGAGACCCCGCTCGATATCCCTGAGCCGGCCGGCCGAGATGATGCCGGCGGCCTTGAGGCCCCGCGCGTGGGCCACGCTTCCGTCGATGTCGTAGGGATAGAGCTCGAAATCGACGACGAGCGAGGAGGAGAAGCGCTCGAGCTCGGGATGCAGGCGGCCCTCGAAACGGCCGCCCCACATTTTCTTGCCTATGGTGTGAGCCTCTTGACGTCCCCGAGCAGGCGGCCCAGCTCGCGCCCGTCGAGCCGGCCCTGCACCCTCGCCGACGTGCGCACTCCCATCCCCCACAGCTTGATGAAGCCCGCCGCCGCCGACTGGTCGAACGTGTCGCCCTTGCCGTAGGTCGCGAGTGCGAGCTCATAGAGCTGGTGCGGGCTCTTCCGTCCGACGACGTGCGACGAGCCCCTGTACAGCTTGAGCCGCACCTCACCTGTGACGTAGCGCTGCGTCTCGACCACGAACGCGTAAAGCGCGTCGCGCAGCGGGCTGAACCACAGCCCGTCGTAGACCATCTGGGCCCACTGCTGTCCCACGGTGTCCTTGAACCTCGCCACCTCCTTGGGCAGCGTGATGTCCTCCAGGGCCTGGTGCGCCTGCAGCAGCAGCACGGCGGCGGGCGCTTCGTAGATCTCGCGCGACTTGATTCCGATCAGCCGGTTCTCGAGGTGGTCGATCCTCCCCACGCCGTTCTCGCCGCCGATGCGGTTGAGCGCGGTGACCAGCTCGAGCGCGTCGAGTCGTTTGCCGTCCAGCGTGACCGGCAGCCCTTCGTCGAAGCCGACCTCGACGTAAGCCGGCTCCTCGGGGCACTGGCGCGGGTCCTTCGTCCACGCGTAGACGTCCTTCGGCGGCTCGTGCCACGGATCCTCCAGCACGCCGGCCTCGATCGAGCGGCCCCACAGGTTCTCATCTGTCGAGTAGGGCGATCGCGTGGTCGCCGGCACCTCGATGCCGTGGCGCTGCGCGTATTCGATCTCGTCGTCGCGGTTCATGGCCCACTCACGCACCGGGGCGACCACCTTCAGGTCCGGCGCAAGCGCGGCCGTGGCGACGTCGAAGCGGACCTGGTCGTTGCCCTTGCCCGTGCATCCGTGGGCGACAGCCTGCGCGCCTTCGCGGCGCGCCACCTCCACCATCATGGCGGCGATCAGGGGCCGGCCGAGGGCGGTCGCGAGCGGATACTCCTTCTCGTAGACGGCGCCCGCCTGAAGGGAAGGCCAGACAAACAGCTGCAGGAACGGCGCTCGGCCGTCGGCCACGTATGCGGCGGAAGCTCCTGTCTTCAGCGCGCGAGCCTGGATGGCGTCGAGGTCCTTCTTCTCACCCAGGTCGACCGTGAAGGCGATCACGTCCCAGCCGTTGTCCTTCAACCACCGGATCGCGACCGACGTGTCGAGGCCGCCCGAGTACGCGAGGACGAGCTTCTTGCTATCCGCCATCGAGCAGGGCCTTCAGCGCGCGGCCGGCTCGGCGGTTGCGCAGCACGGCAAGGATCGTGTCGTCGCCCGCGACGGTGCCGGCGATGCCGGGCAGCGCGGCCTCGTCGATCCTCCGCGCCACCATGTTCGCGGTGCCGGGAGGAGTCCTGATCACGGCCAGCGGCTCGATCAGCTCGACCGACATCACGAGCTCGCGCACGAGACCCGCCGAGCTGCGATATCCGGCGCCCGATCGGACCAGGCCGAGCTCCTGGATGTCGCGCGATACGGTGGCCTGCGTCGCGCGCATGCCCCGGCGCGCCAGCGCCGCGGCGATCTCCTGCTGGGTGTGCACCGAGCCGCCGTTGACCAGCGCCAGGATGGCGGTGTGGCGCTGGGACTTCATTCCCCATGACCTGGCCGCGGTCATCCTGCCGCCACCTTCATCACCGCATGCGCGCGCTCGATCTCGGGCGGTCCGATGATCAAGGGCGGCACCAGGCGCACCGTGTGCTCGTCGACGGCGTTGACGATCAAGCCTGCCTCCAGGCATGCCTGCTGGAACGCCTTCGCGCGCGGCTCGCCGAATTCGAAGGCCTGCATGAGGCCGAGCCCGCGCACGTCGGCGGCCCCCAGATCGCCAAGCGATGCGTGCAGCGCGTCGCCCATCTCCGCCGCATGGCCGACCAGCCCATCCCGCTCGATCACGTGCAGCACGGCGAGCGCCGCCGCGCAAGCCAGAGGGTTGCCGCCGAAGGTCGATCCGTGGTCGCCCGGCTCGAGCACGTCGGCGCGCGGGTTGGCCAGGCAGGCCCCGATCGGCACGCCGCCGCCGAGACCCTTTGCCAGCGTCATCACGTCCGGCTCGACGCCGTGATGCTGGTAGGCGAACCATCGGCCGGTGCGCGCAAGGCCGGTCTGCACCTCGTCGAGGATCAGCAGCAGGTTGTTACGGTCGCACCACTCGCGCACGGCACTGAGGTAACCAGGCGCCGAGGGCACGATGCCGATCTCACCCATGACCGGTTCGAGCATCACGGCGACGGTGCGCGGGCCTGTCGCCGCCTGCAGCGCGGGCAGGTCGTTGTAGGGAACGTGCACGAAACCTTCGGGCAGAGGCTTGAACGGATCGGAGTACCTCTGCTGCCCACCTGCGGTGACGGCGGCGAGGGTACGGCCGTGGAAGGAGCCGGCGGTGGTGATGATCTCGAACGCCCCGTCACGATTTCGCGCACCCCATTTGCGCGCGATCTTGATCGCGGTCTCATTGGCCTCGGCTCCCGAGTTGCAGAAGAAGACGCGCGCGGGGAAGGACAGCTCGACGAGCCGGCGGGCCAGCTCGACCTGCGGTTCGGTGAAGTAGAGGTTCGAGGTGTGGATCAGCGTCGCCGCCTGCTTCGACACCGCCGCGGCCACGTCGGGGTGCGCGTGACCGAGGAGATTGACCGCGATGCCCGCGACGAGGTCGAGATACTCGCGGCCCGCGTCGTCGTAGACCAGGCAGCCATGACCGCGCACGAACGTGACGGGCAGCCGCCGCCCGACCTGCATCAGGTAGCGCTCCGCGAGCTCGGGCGTGGTCTGTGTCTCCTGGTTCACGGCGTGACCATGGTCCCGATGCCGGCTTCCGTGAAGAGCTCGAGCAGGAGCGCGTGCTTGGTCCTGCCGTCGACGATGTGCGCGAGCGGCACGGCGTCGAGCGCGCGCAGGCAGGCCTCGAGCTTGGGGATCATGCCGCCCGTCACCTCGCCCGCGTCGATTCGGTGTCGCGCGTCCTCTTTCGAAAGCACGGCCAGGACCTGGCCGTCGACGCCCTGCACGCCGGGCACGTCGGTGAGCAGGATCACCTTGGCCGCCTTGAGCGCGACCGCGATCTCCGCGGCCACCGTGTCGGCGTTGATGTTGTACGCGCGGCCGTCGTAGCCGAGGCCGATGGATGCGATGACCGGGATGTACCCGCGCCCAAGGAGGGCGGTGATCGGCTCCTTGTTGACCTGGGTCACCTTGCCGACGAATCCCATCGACTCGTCGAGGGGCTCGGCGATGATGGTCGGCCCGTCCTCGCCACTCATGCCCACGGCCTGTCCGCCGAGGCGGTGGATCGCCGACACGAGGTCAGGGCTGACCTTCCCGGTCAGGACCATCTTCACGACCTCCATCGTCTTGTCGTCGGTGATGCGAAGGCCGTTCTTGAACTCGGCCTTGAGGCCCAGGCGCTCGCTCATCGCGGTGATCTCGGGGCCGCCGCCGTGGATGAGCACCGGCTGCATGCCGACGTAGCGCAGCAGGACGACGTCGAGGAGCGTCTCGTCGCGCGCCTGCTCGATCGCGTTGCCCCCCACCTTGATGACCACGATCTGGCCGTGGAACCGCTTGATGTAGGGCAGCGCCTCGACGAGGACCTTGGCTCTCTCCTCGACCGTCAGCGTCATGTCGTGTAGTCGGCGTTGATGCGCACGTACTCCTCCGAAAGGTCACACCCCCAGGCCTCGGCGTGCCCGTCCGCCAGGCCGAGCGTGGCCACGATTTCAATCTCCGGCAGCTCAAAAGCGCGGCGCACGGCCGCGAGGTCCACGTCCACTCCCGATCCGCGCTCGAACACGACGAGGCCACCGACTGTGAGTTGAAGCCTGTCGAGCGCGAGCTCCGCGCCACTGTAGCCGAGCGCGCACACGATCCGGCCCCAGTTGGGGTCTCCCCCGTGGACGGCGGTCTTGACCAGGTTCGACGACGCCACCGCGCGGGCGGCGGCGCGGGCTTCGCCGTCGGTGGTCGCGTCTCGCACCTTGACCGTGATCAGCTTCGTCGCGCCCTCTCCGTCCCTGGCTATCGCACGGGCGAGGTCGCGCGCCACGTCGAGCAGCGCCGCCTCGAGCTGCTCGGCCTCCACGCTGCCGGCGCGCACGGGCTCGTTGCCGGCCGCGCCGTTGGCGAGGATGAGGAACGTGTCGTTGGTCGAGCTGTCACCGTCCACGGTCACCTGGTTGAAGCTGCGGTCGGCGATCGACCTGACCAGCTTGCCCATCAGGCCTGCCTCGACGGCGGCGTCTGTCGTGATGTAGGCGAGCATCGTCGCCATGTTCGGGTGGATCATTCCCGAGCCCTTGCACATGCCGCCGACGCGAACCTCGGTCCCCGCGATGTCGAGGTCGAGCCGAGCGGTCTTGGGCGTCGTGTCCGTGGTCATGATGGCGCGTGCGGCAGCCATGCCGGCGTCCGGGCTGAGGCCGCCGCAAGCCTCAGCGATCCCCGCCTTGACCGCTTGCATCGGCAGCGGCCGGCCGATGACGCCGGTCGAGCTCACGAGCACCTGGTCGGGATCGAGGTCGAGGCGGTCCGCGGAAAGCTTGGCCATCAGCAGCGCGTCCTTGAAGCCCTGCGCGCCGGTGCACGCGTTGGCGTTGCCGGAGTTTATGGTCAGCGCCTGAACGCGGTTGTGCTGGAGGTGAAGCTGGTCGATCACGACCGACGCCGACTTCACCTTGTTCGTGGTGAACACTCCGCCCGCGTCGCAGGGATAGGCGGAGTGCACGACGCAGAGGTCGTCGGCCTGCTTCGAGGGGATGGCGGAGGCGCCGGCCGTGAAAGCCTTGATCCCACACGCCGCGGTGCCCGCGCGGAATCCGCGCGCATGGGTCACGGCCACTGGACCGGAGCCTCCAGCGCGGTCGTCCGGTCGAAGCCGAACGCGAGGTTGAAGCACTCGACCCCCTGGCCCGAGGCGCCCTTGACCAGGTTGTCGAGCGCCGCCGTCACGACGGCCTTTTCGCCCTGCGCCGAGACGTTGACCAGGCAGAGGTTGGAGTGGCTCGCCAGCTTGGTCGACGGAGCCTGGTCGACCACCCTGGTGAAAGGCTGCCTCGCGTAGAACTCGCGGTAGGCGTCCTGCAGCTGGGCGAGCGATCCCTCGAGGTCGAAGTAGCAGGTGGCCAGGATGCCGCGGCTCATCGGGACCAGGTGGGGCACGAAGGTGACCCTCGGCTGATGACCGTTCGCCAGGGCGCCAAGCTCCTGTTCGATCTCGGCGATGTGCCGGTGCCCGGCGATCGAGTACGCGGCCACGGATTCGTTGACCTCGCTGAAGTGAGTCCCCAACGCGGGCGAGCGCCCGGCCCCGCTTACCCCGGACTTGGCGTCGATCACGACATCCTTTCCGGCCAGGCTGGCGGCGACCGCGGGCGCCAGCGCAAGGATGGCCGTCGTGGAGTAGCACCCTGGGACGGCGATGAGCTTCGCCTGTTTCAGCTCATCCGCATGGAGCTCAGGCAAGCCGAGAACTGCGGTCTCGAGAAGCTCCGGGTGCGGATGCGCCTGGCGGTACCAGACCGGATACTGACCCGCGTCGCGCAGCCGAAAGTCGGCGCTCATGTCGATCACCCGAGCGCCCCGGTCCAGCCACGCCTGCGCCTTACCGGCGCCGACGTTGTGCGGAAGGCAGCTGAACACGACATCGATGCCGTCCGGCTCGGGTTCCGCGAGGAACTGGCCCTCGAGCTCGAGCAGCGGAAAGACCTCCCGGTACGGCTTGCCCGCGTACGAACGCGAGGTGAGCTGAACCAGCTCGACGTGAGGATGCCGCGAGAGCAGGTTCACCGCCGTGATGCCGGCGTAGCCGTTCGCCCCCGCGACCGCCGCCCTGACCTTCCTCGCCATGAGCGCATGAGTATACAGTGGCTTGCATAAACATACGAAGCCCCGTGGACTGGTTGTTGAGCTAGTCCGGCCCGCGAGGCAGACCGAAGCTCACGGTCGGCGCCAGCGGGATGATTCCATCTTCGCTCTTGACCAGCTGCCATCCGCCTTCGTGCACCAGCCGATGGTGCCGGCGACACAGCATGACCAGGTTTTCGAGATCGGTGCCGCCACCCTGCGCCCAGTGCACCAGGTGGTGTCCGTCGCACCACGACGCCGGCCGCTCGCAGCCCGGCCAGCGGCAGTGGCCGTCGCGCGTCTTGAGCGCCTTGCGGGTGGCTCCGTCGATCACCCGC
>DATEHQ010000147.1:0-5458 GCA_035279525.1 Candidatus Dormiibacterota bacterium | reverse complement strand
CGGCGGGGCAGCTACCGCTTCCGCCGCGGCCGAGCTCTCGGGCGCGGTCACCGCGGCCAGGGCGGCCGCCAGGTCGGGTTGTGGAGCTGCGGGCTCAGGCTGCGGCACCGGTTCCTCCGCGATGGCCGGGCGTCGCTGCGCGGGCGAGATGAGGTCCTTGTAGATCCAGACCTTGATCCCGATGGCGCCGAACGTCGTCTTCGCGGTCGCGCGGCCGAAATCGATGTCGGCGCGCAGCGTGTGGAGAGGCACACGGCCCTCGCGGTCCTGCTCGCGACGCGCCATCTCGGCGCCGCGAAGCCGGCCGCCCGCGTAGAGGCGGATGCCCTTCGCGCCGGCGCGCATGGTGCGCAGGATGGCCTGCTTCATCGCGCGCTTGTAGCTGATGCGGCGCTCGATCTGCGAGGCGATGTTCTCCGCCACGAGCTGCGCGTCGAGCTCCGGCTGCTTGATCTCCTGGATCGAGATGCGCACCCGGTTGCCGAAGCGCTTCTCCAGGTCCTCACGCAGCTGGTCGACGCTCGAGCCGCCCTTGCCGATCACGATGCCCGGCTTGGCCGTGTGGATCGTGACCGTGAGCTGCGCGTTGGACGAGCGCTCGGTCTCGATCTTCGCGATGCCGGCGTTGCGCAGGCGCCCCAGGATGATGCTTCGCATCGCCAGGTCTTCGTGCAGCATCTTGGTGTAGTCCCTGGGATTGGCGAACCAGTTCGCCTCCCACGGACGAAAGACTCCCAGGCGGAATGCGTTCGGGTGGACTTTATGACCCAACTAAGTTCGAGCTCCTTGCGGTTGGTCTTCGACGACCGCGGTGATGTGGCAGGTGCGATGGAAGTATTCGTGCGCCATGCTGCGGCTGACCGGCCGGCGCCGCCGGTACGTCGGGCCCTCGTCGACGAGGACCTGCTTCAGCACGAGCTCATCGCGGTTCAGGTTGAAGTTGTGCTCGGCGTTGGCCGCTGCCGACTTGATCGCCTTGGCCACGTCCTTGGCCGCGTGCTTGGGCGAGAACTCCAGCTGCGCGAGCGCGTCGGCGACCTTCATCCCCTGCACGGAGTCGGCCACCAGTCGCGCCTTGCGAGGCGCACGCCGGACAAATCTCTGAACCGCTGAAACTTCCATCGTTGCCAATTACTTCTTCTACTTGAGAGCCGTCGACTTCTCGGTATGGGTGCCGTGGCCGCGGAAATGGCGGGTGGGCGCGAACTCGCCCAACCGGTGTCCGACCATGTTCTCGCTGATGAAGACGGGCACATGCTTGCGGCCGTCGTGGACGGCGATCGTGTGCCCGACCATGTCGGGATAGATGACGGACGCCCGCGCCCAGGTGCGGATCACCTTCTTGTCGCGTGTCTGGTTCATCTTCTCGATCTTGTCCCTCAACGGAGGGCTGATGAACGGGCCTTTCTTGGTGCTGCGTGACATCTACTTACTTCTTGCGTCCTTTCTTCTCGCGGCGGCGGATGATGAGCTTGCTCGAGGCCTTGTTCGGCTTGCGCGTGCGGTAGCCGAGGGCGGGCTTGCCCCACGGGGTCTTGGGATTGCCACCGGGTCCGGTCTTCCCTTCGCCACCGCCGTGCGGGTGGTCGCGGGGGTTCATGGTCGAGCCGCGGACCTCCGGTCGCTGGCCCAGCCAGCGGCTCCGGCCGGCCTTGCCGCCGGACTCGTTTTCGTGCTCGATGTTACCGACCTGGCCGATCGTGGCCTGGCAGCGGATGTGGATCCGGCGCAGCTCGCCGCTCGGCATCCGGATGACGGCGTAGTCGCCCTCCTTGGCCAGCAGCTGCGCGCTCGCCCCCGCCGACCGGACCAGCTGGCCGCCACGGCCCAGGGTCAGCTCGATGTTGTGCACGGTCGAGCCGACCGGGATGTTCTCGAGCGGGATCGCGTTTCCGATCCGGACGGCGGCCTCCGGCCCGCTCTCGATGGGGTCCCCCACCTTGAGGCCCAGCGGCGCGAGGATGTACCGCTTTTCCCCGTCCCTGTAGTGGATCAGCGCGATGCGCGCGCTCCGGTTGGGGTCGTACTCGATCGTCGCCACCTTTCCGGGGACACCGCGCTTGTCGCGCCTGAAATCGATCTTCCGATAGAGCTTGCGGTAGCCGCCACCCTGGTGCCGCGTCGTGATGCGGCCCTGGTTGTTGCGGCCGGCATGCGTCGGGATCGACTCGAGCAGCGACTTCTCGGGCTGGTCGGTCGTGATCTCGTCGAAGCCGGCGATCGACATGAATCGGCGGCCGGGGCTTGTGGGTCGGAACTTTCGAATCGGCATCAGACTGACCCGAACAACCCTTCGATCTTCTGACCCTCGCCCAGGGTCACGATGGCCTTCTTCCAGTTGGCGCTCCGCCCGATGCGACCCAATTGCCGCATGCTGCGACGCTTCTTGCCGTGCATCGTCACGGTGTTGACGGTCCGCACCTTGATGCCCTGGTTCTCGTACTGCTCCTCGAGCGCCTTTTTGATCTCGGTCTTGTTCGCCCGCGGCGCCACTCTGAACGTGTACCGACCCTGGGTGTAGAGCTGGTACGTGCGCTCGGTGATGACCGGGCCGATCACGACCTCAGACGCGGCCCTGGTCGTCATTCCGTGGCTCCGTTCTTCTGCCGGTCGCGGTGGCTGAAGTTCTCCTCCAGCAGCTCGATCGAATCCTTCGAGATCAAAAGGTAGGTATGTGAGAAGAGGTCGCGGATGTTGATGTTGCGGGCCAGGATCAGCTTCGTGTCCGGCAGGTTGTCGAACGACCGGCTCACCACGTAGTTGGGAGCCGGCAGGACGATCAGCGTCGAACCGTCGAAGCCGATCGCGGCCATCAGGTCCCGCGCCTGCCTGGTCTTGGGCTCGTCGAACACGAAGCTCTCGATGACGCGGACCTGGCCGTCGATGGCCTTCTGGCTCAGGGCCGACCGAAGGGCCAGCCGGCGCATCTGCTTCGGCATCTTCTGCGCGTAGCTGCGCGGTCTCGGGCCGAACACGACCGCGCCGCCTTTCATGCTCGGCTCGCGGGTCGACCCGTGGCGGGCGCGGCCGGTGCCCTTCTGGCGATAGGGCTTGGCGCCGCCGCCGGACACCGTCGCCCGCGTCTTGGTGCTGGCCGTGCCCTGCCTCGCGTTGGCGAGCTGGCGCACGTAAGCCTGGTGCATGACGGGGACGTTCGGCTGCTCGGCGAAGATGGCGCGCGGCAGCTCGACCTCGCCGTTGCGCTCGCCCAGCGCGTCGAAGTACGGAGCATGGAGCGGATCGCTGGTCTCCCGTTCCACGTCCTTCTTCTTCGCCACCGGCCGCGCGACCTTGCGAGTGGTGGCGGTGCTGCGCGAGGCGGCGGGCTTGCCGGCCGTCCGCGTCCTGCCTGAGGGCTTGCTTTCCGGCATCTCAGACCTTCCTCGGGTTCGGTTTGCCGGCGGGACCCTTGGGCTTGATCTTCTTGGTGGATTCGCGAACCAGCACGAGGGCGCCCGTGGCGCCTGGCACTCCGCCCCTGACCAGGATCAGGTTGCGCTCCGCGTCGACCCGAACGACCCTGTAGGCGCGGGCGGTCGTGCGCTCGTTACCCATCTGCCCCGCCATGCGCACGCCCTTGAACACGCGCGCGGCGTCCGTCGCGCCGATGGCTCCGGGCTGGCGGACGTTCATCGAGCCGTGGGATTCGGGTCCGCGGCTGAACTTGTGGCGCTTGACCAGGCCCTGGAAGCCCTTGCCCTTGCTCGTCGACGTGACGTCGACCAGCTCGCCGGCGGCGAAGATCTCGGCCTTCAGCTCCTGCCCCGCCTCCAGCCCGCCGTAGCCGCGGATCTCGACCACGTGCCGGTGAGGCTCCAGGCTTGCCTTCTTGAACTCGCCCAACCGGCCCTGGGTGAGCTTGCGCTCGGGGACCAGCCCGAAGGCGATGCGGGCGGCTTCGTAGCCGTCCTTCTCCCTGGTGCGCAGGCCCAGGACGCGGCATGGGCCTGCCTCGAGCACTGTCACTGCCGAGGTCGTGCCGTCAGCGTTGAAGAGCTGCGTCATACCGAGCTTCTTCGCGAGCAGCCCTTTCATCTCAGCTCTTGATCTCGATGCTCACGCCCGCCGGGAGCGTGAGCCGTTGAAGGGCGTCGACGACGCGAGGGTTGAAGTCGAGGATGTCGACGACGCGCTTGTGCGTGCGCATCTCGAACTGCTCGCGTGAATCCTTGTCGATGAACGGGCTCCGAATCACCGTCAGCTTCGAGATCTCGGTCGGAAGAGGGATCGGGCCGGCAGTGCGCGCGTTCGCCCGGCGGGCGGTGTCGATGATCTTGTCCGCCGCCTGATCCAGCACGCGATGGTCGTAGGCCTTCAGCCGGATCCGAATCTTCTGCGCCACTTGCTGTCCCTTTCCCCTTGCCTACCCGATGGCCCTTACTTGACGACCTCGGTCACCGCACCGGCGCCGACGGTCTTGCCGCCTTCGCGGATGGCGAACCGAAGCCCCTGCTCGATGGCGATCGGCTCACCGAGCGTGATGTCCATGACGACGTTGTCGCCGGGCATGCACATCTCGACGCCCTCGGGGAGCTTGACCTCGCCCGTCACGTCGGTGGTGCGCATGTAGAACTGCGGGCGGTAGCCGGTGAGGAACGGCGTGTGCCGGCCGCCCTCCTCCTTGCTGAGTACGTAGACCTGCGCTTTGAACTGGGTGTGGGGCTTGATCGAGGTGGGCTTGGCCAGCACCTGGCCGCGCACGACGTCCTCGCGCTTCACGCCACGCAGGAGAGCACCGACGTTGTCGCCGGCCTGGCACTCGTCCATGTCCTTGTGGAACATCTCGATGCCGGTGACCACGGTCTTGGTGCTGTTCGGGTGGATGCCCACGATCTCGATTTCCTCGTTCCTCTTGAGCTTGCCGCGCTCCACGCGACCGGTGGTCACGGTGCCGCGCCCTTCGATCGTGAACACGTCCTCGATCGGCATCAGGAACGGCTTGTCGACGGGCCGCTCGGGCTCCGGGATGTACGTGTCGACGGCGTTCATGAGCTCGAGGATCTTCGGCGACCACTCGGGGTCGCCCTCGAGCGCCTTGAGCGCCGAGATGCGGACGATCGGGATGTCGTCGCCGGGAAACTCGTACCGGTTGAGGAGCTCGCGCAGGTCGAGCTCAACCAGCTCGATGAACTCCTTGTCATCGACCATGTCGCACTTGTTGAGGGCGACCACGAGGAACGGCACGTTGACCTGGCGGGCCAGGATGATGTGCTCGCGAGTCTGCGGCATGGCGCCGTCGTTGGCGGCCACGACGAGGATCGCGCCGTCCATCTGGGCCGCGCCGGTGATCATGTTCTTGATGTAGTCCTGGTGGCCGGGGCAGTCCACGTGCGCGTAGTGGCGCTTCTCGGTCTCGTACTCGACGTGGGTGATCGAGATCGTGATGCCGCGGGCCTTCTCCTCAGGCGCCTTGTCGATCCTGTCGAAAGGCGTGAACTCGGCCAGACCCTTGTCGGCC
>DATEHQ010000146.1:0-1763 GCA_035279525.1 Candidatus Dormiibacterota bacterium | reverse complement strand
GCACCTGCACTCGCACATCCTCGGAGTGCTCCAGGACAGAAGCGCCGGCGGGATCGGATTCGAGCTCAAGCAGCATCAGCGGCGGTGGTGCCTCCACCGCGGCATCACCGTGATGGAGTGGACCACCGATCCCCTCGTGCGTCGCAACGCCTACTTCAACCTGACCAAGCTCGGCGCCCGCGCGCCGCGGTACCTCGTCAACTTCTACGGCGGCATGACGGACGGCATCAACGCCGGCGAGGAATCCGACCGCCTGCTGATCCGGTGGACGCTCGATTCGCACGAGGCCGAGGCGGCAGCCTCGGGTGGGGCGGAGCAGGTCGACGTCGAGGCACTCGTCGACCAGGGCGCGGCGGTGGCGCTTTCGGTGGACGCGCGAGGTCGGCCTTCCACCGCTCTCGCCCGCAGCCGCGCGACAAGGGTGCTGTGCCAGGTGCCTGAAGACATCGTTGCGCTGCGCGGGTCGGACGCCGCGCTGGCGCACGAGTGGCGGATGGCGTTGCGCGCGGCGCTGGGCGACGCGATGGAAGGCGGCATGGAGATCGTCGCGGCCACGCGAACCGGCTGGTACGTGCTGGAATCACGGGCCTAATAAACTCAACAGGATGCTTCAGGTTGGGGACCGGGCGCCCGATTTCAAGCTGCCGATCACGAGCGGCCAGGAGATCACTCTGGCTGACGCGCTCGAAAAGCACCGCGCCCTCGTCTTCCTTTTCTATGTGCTCGACTTCACGGGTGGTTGAAGGACCGAGCTGACCGAGTTTCGGTCCAGGAACGACGAGGCCGTGGAGAAGGGCATCGGCATCTACGGGATCAGCGTCGATTCCGTGTACTCCCACCAGGCCTTCGCCAAGGAGCTGGGCGGGCTGCCCTTCGACCTGATCGGCGATTTCGAACGCAAGATGGTCGCCGACTACGGCGTGCGCCGGGACGACGTGCCGGGGTACACGGGCGTGGCGAAGCGCACCGTCTTCGTGATCGACCACGACGGCGTGATCCGCTACACGTGGACCACGTCGCCGGAGCAGCGGCTCCCCGATTACGACGCGGTCATGGCCGAGGCCGCAAGGGTGGCCGCGGGATGACCGCCGGGGAGATCATCGGACGCATCGAGCGGGGCTGGCACGAGCTGGAGGGGCTCGCCGCGGGCCTCGACGACGAAGGTCTCTCACTGCATCGCGCCCCGGACGGCTGGGCGGTCAAGGATCACCTGGTCCACGTGGCCGCCTGGGAGCACTGGCTGCTCGCCCTCTTCGAGCAGCGTGACAAGCTGGCCGCGATGGGAGCCGTCAGCGCAAAGCGCGAGATCGATGACATCAACGACATCGTCTATGTGAACCACCGCGACGACACCACGGCGGAGGCGCGCAGCTACTTCCGGAGCGCGCACCAGCAGCTGATGGCCGTCCTGCGGAGGCAATCGAGCGCGGACTTCGAAAAGCCCTACGCGACCTTCTTCGATCCGGGAGAGGAGGCTGACGAGCAGCCGGTGCTGATCGCGGTCGCCGGCAACACGTACGACCACTACGCCGAACACGTGAAGTGGATCAGGGAGCAGCTAGACTCGCCAGCACCTCGTTGAGCCGGGCGCGTTCGAGACGCGCCTCCGCGACCGTGGCATTGGAGAACCTGAGCTCGTCCCCCGGCGCCAGCTGGGCCGCGATGGGAACGGACGCGCTGGCGACGGTCACCACGACCGGGTAGCCGCCGGCCGTCTGGTGATCGGCCATCAAAAGGATGGGCCGCCCGCCGGGTGGCAGCTG
>DATEHQ010000145.1:0-1850 GCA_035279525.1 Candidatus Dormiibacterota bacterium | reverse complement strand
ATCGTCCTCGACGAATCCGAGGGCGACGTTGCATCCGTTGCATAGGAAGCCTCGGATACAGCGGCCACATGAAACCTCGTGACAGCAGCGATGATCGTGGTCGACCCGAAGTGATGTGCGTCCGGACGTGAGCAGCGGCCGCCTGCATCCCGGGTTCTGGCAGACGGGGTCGTCAATGAGACGCACCACGGCGGCGACTGGTACGTGATGCTCTCGCAGTCTGCCCGCCACGCGGGCGATGACCTGCCAGCAGTCGCCGCACAATCCCCAGATGTTGCGGCCGGACGCGGGCAGCCGGCAGCGCGGGCATGGCACCGCCGTGCGGGTCTGGCGCTTGGCTGCCTTCTGGGTGTAGTGCCAGTCGTCGCGGCAGCGTGGGCTGCAGAACCGGGTGCCGCCCTCAGCCCGGTCGTATGGCTGGTCGCAGAACTTGCACAGCCGGATGGGTGAGCGGCAGCAGTTGCTACCGCAGTACAGCGACCACGTCTGATCGCGTGGGCGCCAGACCACGGATTCGATGCGGCAGGTACGGCAGACCCGGCCGTCCGCCGGGATGGGCGTGAGCGGATCGAACATCGAGAGCTGGTCGCTCATCCCGTCCCCGGGTACACCGGCGGCATGGGCCTCGCCCTCATCATCATCGGCCTGATCCTGTGGCTGGCGCTCGGCCTGTTCCTCGCCGGCGTCATCTGCCTGATCGTCGGTGTCGTGCTGGTGTTCGTGCCCGGTGCGCCGTACGGCTACGGCACGTGGCACGGCAGGCGCGGGCCGCCGTGACGTAAGCCGCGTTATCAGGCATCGAGGGCCAGTCGTTCGGGCACGGCTTCGCTGTACCGGGTGCGCCACTTCGCCCAGGACTTCGCGACGGCGCCGCTTCCGGGGAACAGGTCGTGCAGCTCGTCGGCGGGTCGCAGGCCCATGGCCTCGAACAGCCACCAGCAGAACCGATCGGGCTTGGCGCCAGTGAATCCGCGCCGCATCGTGATCGGCTCGCGGACGGCGGCGTCAAGGTCGATCAGCCGCAGGTCGTCAACGAAATCCCGGGTCGGCGCGGCACCGTCTAGCCGCGGCGCGGGCACGACGATGACCGGCTCCCACGCATACGCCACGCGCACGTTGCGCTTGAACGCGGCGAACGGCTTGACCCATGCCATCACGCGCGCCTCCGATGGGCACAGGGGCAGCAGTTCGCGCAGCGAGGGCGACGATGCCGAGAGCGCCCAGCCGTCGGGGTAGTCCTTGATCAACCACTCAATGAGATGCCCGTGGTCGACTTCGCCGCGGTAGGCGGGGTGGTCGCGGTAGTGCTTGAACGATTGGCCAACGTAGGGCGGGTCGGCGTACGCCATGACCAGCCGCCGGTCTACGCTCGTCGCGTTATCGGGCACCGAGAAAGCTCCAGCCCTCATCAGGATTCTCGTCGCCATGCGCGCGACCCTGCGCGGTCGGTGCCCAAACGTGACCCCCGTGTTCGCGTGCCCGTTGGGCGAATCCTTCATCTTCGAGCCAGCGCAAAGCGGCACGTGCCTGCGGCTCGCTCATATCGGCCCACGCCGCGATGGGACCGACGCGGTATTCGCCGTCGAGCAGGGCACCCAGAACGCGTGCCCTGCGCTGGCCTGTCGTGGTCAGAGCCATGCCGGACTCAGGTCTACAGAAGGGCGGTTATCGGTCGGGATCACGCCGCCCGTGCCTGCTCCATCGCCGGTGCCGAGGCGGCGTGGATCTCGGCGCGGTCGAAGATCAGTCGCTCGCCGTCCTCGGTCACGATCTCGAAGGTGTTGTCGGTCGCGATGAAGATCGCCGAGTCGGGCTCGGGCGTGTGCTCGGGCCGGCCCGCACGGTCGTAG
>DATEHQ010000144.1:0-9556 GCA_035279525.1 Candidatus Dormiibacterota bacterium | reverse complement strand
CGCCCGAGCCCGGCGCCAGGGAGCGAATCCTGGATGCGGCCCTCGCCATGGTCGGCGCAAACGGCCTGGCCGCCCTCTCGATGGATGAGCTGGCCGACCGCGCCGTGGTCTCCCGCGCCACCCTCTACCGCCTCTTCCCCGGCAAGTCCGCCCTCTTCACCGCGCTCGTCTACGCGTACTCGCCCCTCGAGCCCGTGGTCGGCGTCCTGACCTCGATGCGGGACCGGCCCCCGGCGGAGGTGATGCCGGAGGTCGCGCGCACGGTCCACCGCACGGTCTTCGGCGGCGACCTCGACCGCACCGGCCTGTTGCGGGCGCTCCTTTTCGAGGTCAGCGGGCTCGCGCCCGACACCGAAGAGGCGGCGCGCGGCGTCATCACGCGCGTGGTCGGCGCGATGGTCCTCTACATCACCGCGCAGATGTCCGAAGGGCGGCTGCGCACGATCCATCCGCTGCTCGCCCTGCAGTCGTTCGTCGGCCCGATCTTCTTCCACCTGATGACGCGCTTGCCGGCGGAGCGGGTCCTGGGCCTCGACATCGATGGCGAGCAGGCCGTCACCGAGCTGGCCGAGATATGGCTGAGGGCGATGCGACCATGAGCGATTCGTATGCCGTCGACGTCCAGGAGGTGCACAAGAAGTTCGGCGCGCTCAAGGCCCTCGACGGCGCCAGCCTGCGCGTGCGGCAGGGCGAGATCTACGGTCTCCTCGGTCCCAACGGCGCCGGCAAGACGACGCTCATCCGCACGATCGTCGGGCTGATCGCGCCCGATGGAGGCACGGTGACAGTGCTCGGCCGGCGCATGCCAAACCTCGACGTGCTGCGCGCGGTCGGATACATGACGCAGCAGGCGGCCCTCTACCCGGGCCTTTCGGTGGAAGAGAACGTGCGCTTCTTCGCCGCCATCAATGGCGCGCCGGAGGAAGGCGTCAAAGAGGCGCTGGACCTGGTTCAGCTCTACGAGCGCCGGCGCTCAGTGGTCTCGACACTGAGCGGGGGCATGCGGCAGCGCTGCTCGCTGGCCTGCGCGCTGGTCCACCGGCCGAAGCTCCTCCTGCTCGACGAACCGACGGTGGGCATCGACCCGCAGCTCCGCGTGCAGTTCTGGGAGGACTTCCGCCGGATGGCCGCGGCCGGCACCACCCTGCTGGTATCCAGCCACGTGATGGACGAGGCCGAGCGCTGCCAGAGGCTGGGCCTGATCCAGTACGGCCGCCTCCTCGCGGAGGGGACGCCGGCGGAGATTTGCGAACGCGGCGGGAGCCAGAACCTGGAAGAGGCATTCCTCGCGCTTGCCGGGGCGGGGCGCGCATGAACCGGCATCGCGTGGCCGCCATCACCAGGCGCCTGCTCCAGGGATTCCGGCGCGACCGGCGCACGCTGGCCCTCCTCTTTGTGGCGCCCATCGTCATACTCGGCCTGCTCGGCTATCTGATGCGCGGCTCCGCGACCGCGCCCGCGGTGGGCATCGCCAATGAGGATTCCGGACCGGTGGGCGCCACGGTGGCGAACGCGCTGAACCACTCGAGCCTGATCACCACCACCGGCATCTCAGCCGCGGACGGCGACGCGAAGCTCAAGGACGGCTCGCTGGCCGCCTACGTCGTGTTTCCCACCAACTTCAGCCAGCAGGTGCAGTCCGGGACCATCGCCCCCGAGGTGCATCTCGAAGGGTCTCAGCCCGGTGAGAACGGCCCAGTGATCCAGGCGCTCCAGGAATCCATCGCATCGCTGTCGGCACAGGCGCCCGGTGGCGGCGTGCGCTTGAAGCCCAACGTCACGTACCTGTACGGCGGTCCGAACCTCGACATGCTCGACTACTTCGGAGCGGCGTTCGTCGGCCTGGTCGTCTTCTTCCTCGTGTTCGTGATCACGATCGTCGCGTTCCTCAACGAGCGCTCCCAGGGCACGCTCGAGCGATTGATGGCGAGCCCGCTGCGTCGCGGAGAGATCGTGCTCGGCTACATGCTCGGGTTCACTGTGCTCGCACTCGTGCAGTCGGCCGAGGTGCTGGTCTTCTCCCTCGCCGTGCTCAAGGTGCACAACCAGGGCAATGTGCTGCTGATCTTCGGCATGGAAGCGCTGATGGCGATCGCCGCGGTCAACCTCGGCATCTTCCTGAGCATGTTCGCGCGATCGGAGTTTCAGGCCGTGCAGTTCATTCCGCTCGTGGTGGTGCCGCAGGTCCTGCTGTCCGGGATCATCTTCCCCGTCTCGACCGAGCCACGGCCGCTGCAGGTCCTCTCCGACGTGCTGCCGCTGACGTACGCGGTGAACGGAATGCGCGACATCATGGTCAAGGGCGCGGACCTGACGTGGGGATCGCTCCAGCTCGACGCCGCCGTCGTCGCCTTCTTCTGCGTTCTCCTGATCGCCGCGGGGACGGCGACTCTCCGCAGGAGAATCGCGTAACTCCGTAGGCTGGGCGCCGTCATGTTCCTCGCCTGCTCACAGCGCTGCGGCGGCAAGCTGTTCCGCGCCCTCTTCGCCGAGGTCGAGCTCGACGAGTCCGGCGCGTACCAGGACCACCGCATCGCCCAGCCGGGCTACGTCTGCCTGAACTGCGGTTCACCCGCGCTGGACCTGAGCGAGGTGCGGGCCCAGATGGATGCCGACGAAGAGGAAGACAACGAGAGCGCGACCCAGGTCGCGGATGTGCTCTGCCCCGTATGCGAGACGATGGTCGCTCTCGACCAGAACATGGAGTGCCCCAACTGCGGGTCTCCGCTTGAGGTCGGCTAGCAGGCTCAGACCAGCGAGGCGGTCCCCAGCAGGATCGAGGTCATGGCTCGCACAGCGGCGGGGTCTTGCTGACGTATGGCGGCGCGCAGGACTCGCACGGCGCGCGGCGTATCGAGGTCGTCCGCCAGCGCGGCGTCGAACTGCGCCATCAGCCTCCTGTCGGGCGGAGCCGGCCGCGAGCGAGTGCGCTTCTGTTCGGACAGCAGGCGACCTATGCGCTCGACCACCTTGACCGCGCGGGACAGCGCCGTCCACGAGAAATCCCAATCAGCGCCATAGCGGTGTGAGATGAGGTAGAGCCGGACGGCCGCGGCCGGAGCGCGCTGCAGCGCCTGGCTGACCTTGACCAGGTTGCCGAGCGACTTGCTCATCTTGCGGCCCTCGTAGCGGACCATCCCGGTGTGCATCCATGCGCGCGCGAAAGGCTTCTTGCCCGTGAGCGCCTCGGACTGCGCACGCTCTGACTCGTGATGGCTGAACTGAAGGTCGCGGCCGCCTCCGTGGATGTCGATCTGATCGCCGAGGTAGCGCATCGCCATGGCCGAGCACTCGAGATGCCAGCCCGGCCGTCCGGCGCCGAGCTTCGACGGCCATGCCGGTTCGTCCGGCCCCGAGGAGCGCCACAGGGCGAAGTCGAGCGGGTCGAGCTTGGCGTCGGGTCCCACCCTGCCGAGCAGCCCTTCCTCGCGGAGCTTGCGCATCATCGATCGTCGCGTCCGGTGCGACAGCCGGCCGTAGCCGGGGTAGCGCCTCACGTCGAAGTACAGCGCGTCCGTCCGATACGCGTACCCCTTTCGGTGGAGGCGCATCGCCGCCGCGAGGATGCCGTCGATCTCCTCCGAGACCTTCGGCATCACGTCCGGCGGACGCCACCCCAGCACTGTCATGTCGCGGACGTGCACCTTGGTCTCGCGATCCGCGAGCAGCCGCCAGTCGATCTGGTCCCGGCGCGCGCGCTCGAAAAGGGGATCGTCGACATCGGTCACGTTCTGCGCGTAGCGCACGCGAACGCCCTGCGATTCGATGAATCGCACGAGCACGTCGAACATCGTGAACGTGAACGCGTGCCCCATGTGGCCTGAGTCATAGGGCGTGACGCCGCAGACGTAGAGCGTGAGGGCCTTGCCGGACGGAGCCACGCGGACCCTGCGCCGGGTCAGCGTGTCGTGTACGCGGAGTCTCAGTTTCGGGATCGAGCCGCCACCGCGGCGTCCGAGCGCAGAGCCTCGACCTTGTCAGTCGCCTCCCACGGCACGGCCAGGTCGTCGCGACCGAAGTGACCGTACGCCGCGGTCGGCTGATAGATCGGCCGCAGCAGCTTCATGTTCGCGATGATCGCACCAGGCCGCAGGTCGAAATGACTGCGCACCAGGCGCAGCAGATCCTCTTCCGCCAGCGTGCCTGTGCCGAAGGTCTCGACCGCGATGGAGGTCGGATGCGCGCGCCCGATGGCGTAGGACACCTGCACCTCGCAGCGGTCCGCGAGACCTGCCGCGACCAGGTTCTTGGCGACGTAGCGCGCCGCGTAGGCAGCGGAGCGGTCGACCTTGCTCGGGTCCTTGCCGCTGAACGCGCCTCCGCCGTGCCTGGCCACGCCGCCGTAGGTGTCGACGATGATCTTGCGTCCGGTCAGCCCCGCGTCGGCGGCCGGCCCACCGACGAGGAAGTGACCGCTGGGGTTGACCATGATCTTGGTCCGCCCGTCGACGACCAGACCCTTGAGGATGGGGTCGATGACGAGCGTGCGCACCGCCTCGGCGAGCTCCTTCTGGGTGACGTTGGGCGCGTGGTGCGTCGAAACGACCACGGCCTCGATCCGCTTCGGCCTGCCGTGCTCGTACTCGACTGTGACCTGCGTCTTCCCGTCCGGGCGCAGAAACGAAAGAAGCTTTTCCTTCCGCACCGCGGCCAGCCGCTGCGCGAGTCGATGGGCCAGCGAGATCGTGAGCGGCATCAGCTCCGCGGTCTCCCGGCACGCGAACCCGATCATCATGCCCTGGTCGCCGGCGCCCTGCAGCTCGAACGGGTCATCCTCGAGCGTGCCCTCGCGCTCCTCGAGCGAGTGATCGACGCCGGCGGCGATGTCGGGCGATTGCTCCTTCAGGTAGACCTGGATCAGGGCGTGGTCGGCGTCGAAGCCGATGTGCTCGTCGTTGTAGCCGATGCCGCGGATCGTGTCGCGGATCGTGCGCTGGATGTCGAGCTCCGCGTGAGTCGTGACCTCGCCGATGACCACGCACAGGCCCTTGGTGATGGCCGTCTCGCACGCCACGCGCGCGTCGGGGTCCTGCGCGAGCATGCCGTCGAGGACGGCGTCCGAGACCTGGTCGCAGACCTTGTCGGGATGACCCTCAGTGACCGATTCGGACGTCAGAAGGTACGAAGGGGAGGCGCCAAAGGATGTAGCCACAACGACCGCCAATCATATCGGGGCACACTCACACCCCGTTGTGGTGGCGGCTGTCCTCCGGTTCCTGTCCAAGCAGCTGCGCCTGCAGCGCGAAGATGTCGTCGAGCACGCGGTCGATGCGCCTGCCTTCGAGGCGGTGATCGGCGATCACGCTCGCGCGCTCGAGGTGCCGGCGCAGCGTGGCGCCGAGTGGTCCGTCGATCCGCACCTGTCCGCGCATCTGCGCCTCTTCGAGAAGCTGCAGACAGCGGTCCAGGGCGAGCTGCCTGGTCCGGTGCTGACGGACGTTCATCAGGCCGTGCCGAGCACCTCGACGCGGCGATTCGCGGTGACCCTCGCGCGAACGGTGTTGAGCGCGGGCAGCGGATAGGTGGTGGCGGTGGATTTTCCTTCGGTGGTGAAGCTCGCCGGGTGGCATGGGCAGGCCAGCACGTCGTGCGCGCCGTCCCACCAGAGCTCGCATGGAAGATGTGAGCAGATGGACGAGACGGCGGCCACGCCTGTGCCGCGTCGAAAGACGTAGGCGCTCACGCCGCCCGCCGTGACACGCATGGGGTGTCCTTCGACCAGCTCGTCCAGCCCGGCCACGTCGACCCACGCGCCGTTCAGCGGGTCGATCGCTTCGCCGCCCGCGACCCTGGGCGTCGTCGCCTCCTGGGCCTTCTCGAGCAGCGCGCCGCCGGCCACGCCCGCGGCGAGGCCAAGGCCCGCCACCAGCGCCATGCGCCGCGTCAACGTGCCCTCTGCGGGCGCGCGCTCGAGCGCGACCTGCAGGCGCTTGCGGAAGGCCGCGTGCATCCGCTGAGGTCCCTGCCGCGCGCCGGCCAGGCGCGCCGCCGCGATGATCGCCTCCTTCTCCTCGGCGTCGGTCCCGCGCAGCTTCAGGCGCCGGCCGCGCAGCAGGTCGGAGACGATCCGGTCCACCCGGCTCTCGCGGCCCTTCATGTCAGCCGGATCCTCGCCGCCGCGCGCAGGGCCCGCAGCTGCATCACCTTGATCGCGCCCACCGTCGATCTCATCTCGGCCGCCACTTCTTTCAGTGAATACCCGTGCAGGAAACGAAGCTCGAGCACTCGGCGGTAGTTGTCCGAAAGCTCACCGAGGATGCGCTGCACCGTTTCGATGCCTTCCTCAGATGGCGGCCCAGGCGGGGCGGCCATGGCCAGATCCTCGCGGAGCTCCGACTCGGACAGTCCTAGCCTGGTGCTCCAGAACCCTCCGAGCACCGAGCGGGCGGTTGCGAACAGGTAACCGCGGATCGCGCTCGCGGGCGCGCCCTGACGGAGCCGCGGGATCGCTTTCATGGCGACCTGCTGGGTCAAGTCCTCGGCGTCGAACCGGTTGCCCACGCGGGCGTAGATGAAGGCGTAGACGAGCTCCAGCTCGTCGAGCGCGATGTCGGTGGTCCTGGAGGCGGCGGGCAGCTCCAGCACGTCGGCGGTCTCGTGCGGCTGCTCCGGTCCCAGTCCTGGTGGAGGGGGTTCGATCACCTCATCCACACGTGCCAGAAACGCCACCGCCGCCCTTCCTGTTCCACACCGCTCAGATTCACTACCCGCGTAGGTTACGAACGGTTGGCGAGGTGAGGCTGGAGCCGGGAGCGCCCCGGCTCCAGCGGGGTGCCGCTCAGGCGTGGCGCGGCAGCGGAGCCCTGCGGCGCCGCCAGGCCAGGAAGCCGACCAGGCCGACCACCACGAAGGGACCAAGGGCGCCCAGTGCGGTGACCGCGTAGTCGATGGTGGTCACGAAGTTGTGCGCCGCGCCGGTCAGCGCGCTGACGAAGCCCCAGTTGTCCGAGGTCGTGGCCTGCGCCGGCGGAGCGGCGGCCTCGGTCATGGTGACTGAGATGGAGCTGAACGACGTGTTCTGGTCGAGGTATTTGATCTGCCCCTCCAGCTGTTCGATCTGGCCGGTGATCTGGCCGATCTGGGTCTGGACGGCGATCATGTCCTGGATCGTCTTGGCCTGCGTGAGCAGCGTGAGCATGGCCTGGCGCTGCGCCTGGGCGTTGTCGAGCCGGGTCCTCAGGTCCACGTACTGGCCGCTGACGTCGGTCCCTGTGATGTGCTCGTTCTCCACCTTGCCCACTTTGGCGATCTCGTCGATGGTCGCGTCGAAGTTGGCCGCCGGGACCATGAAGTTGATGACGCCCGTGCGAATGTTGGGGTCGACGGCGGGGTTGGCCTGCGCGTCGGTGCCGGCGATGTAGCCGCCTCGCGCTTCGACCAGCGTGCGCACGTCGGCGAGCTTCTGGTCGAACTTGCCCGAGTCGACAGTGATCGCGAGCTGGGCCTGACGGATCACAGGCGGCCCCTGCAGCACGGGCACGGTGTCCGTCGGCGCCGGGTTGGTCGTAGTGGGAGCCCCGGTCGAGCTCGACTGGCCGCTGCCGGTGTTCGACCTGGCCGGTGGCTGCGCGCCGACCTGGCCCTGGGACAGCCGGGCGGGTCCGCCATTGGCGGAGCCGGCGCTGCCGGCCGCGCCCCCGCAGGCGGCCGCCGCCAACAGCACGACGAGGGTGACGAATAGCTTTTTCATGGGTGACGGCCTCCTGAGGATTGGATTGCATGACGAAACGCCGGCGCCATCGGCACGTAACATTCCGGCGTGCTTCAGGTCCGAAATCTCGCCATCGACGTGGTTGCGCGGCGCGTCCTGTCGGACGCCAGCTTCAACGTCGCGCCGGGTGACAAGGTCGGGCTGGTCGGCCGCAATGGCGCGGGCAAGACGAGCCTGCTCAAGGTGCTCGCCGGCGAGGACGACGCCGCCGCCGGACTGGTGATGCGCCGGGGCACGCTGGGCTACGTGCCGCAGAATCCACGGCCGCGGGTGGAGGCACAGACCGCCCTCGCCCACATCCTTTCCGGCCGCGGCCTCGACCGCGCGGCGGCGCGTCTGGCGGAGCTGCACCGCGAGATGGAGCACGATCACTCGCTCGAGCACATCGAGCGCTTCTCGGAGGCGGAGGAGCGCTACCGGATGCAGGGCGGCTACTCGAGCGAGTCCGACGCCCGGCGCATCGTCACGGGCCTCGGATTGCGCGCGGACAGGGTCGACCTGCCTCTGAGCGTGCTGTCCGGAGGCGAGCGGCGCCGCGTGGAGATCGCACGCGTCCTTTTCGCGGATGCGGACCTGCTCCTGCTGGACGAGCCGACCAACCACCTCGACAGCAGCGCGAAGTCGTGGTTGATGGACTTCCTGCGCGACACGCGGGGCGCGGTGATCGTTGTCAGCCACGACCTGAAGCTGCTGGACTCGTCGATCACACGCGTGCTGCACCTCGACGCCGGGCGGTTGATCGAGTATCGCGGCACCTATTCGCAGTACCAGGAGGCGCGCCGGCTCGAAGAGAAGCGTCTGACCTCGCTCGCGCAGAGGCAGGAAGCGGACATCAAGCGGCTGAGCCTGCTGGCCGAGGTGATGCGCCGGCAGACGCAGAAGAGGGCGAAGACGGCCCAGTCGATCTTCAAGCGCGTGGAGCGGATGAAGGCGCAGCAGGTCGTGGCGCCGCGGCGCGAACGCAAGGTCAAGGTCAGCTTTCCGCCGCCACCACACAGCGGGCGCGTGGTGCTGACGGTCGACCGGCTGGCCAAGGGGTACGGCGGGCCGCTGGTGTTTCGCGACGTGACGTTCGAGGTCGAGCGGGGACAGCGGCTCCTGGTGATGGGATTGAACGGGGCCGGCAAGACGAGCCTGCTTCGCATCCTGGCGGGTCAGAGCGAGGCCAGCGCGGGCGAGTCGAGGCTGGGGCACGGGGCGCTGCTCGGTTACTACGCGCAGGAGCACGAGGGGATCCGTTCGGGGGCGACGGTGCTGGCGCACATGCGGGAGCAGTCGGATGCGGACGAGCGCGAGCTGCGCGCGCTGCTGGGCATGTTCGGGCTCAGCGGGGACATTGCGCGGCAGGACGCGGGCACGCTGTCCGGTGGAGAGAAGACGAAGCTGGCGCTGGCGCAGCTCGTGGCGGGGCGGCACAACCTGCTGCTGCTGGACGAGCCGACCAACAACCTGGATCCCCCGTCGCGGACGGGGGTGGCGCGGGCCCTGGCGGAGTGGCCCGGCACGATGGTCCTGGTAAGCCATGACCCGGAGTTCGTGGAGGCGCTGCGGCCTCAGCGGGTGCTGTTCATGCCCGAGGGGAGGGTGGACTACTGGGAGGAGGACCTGCTCGACGTCGTCTCTCTCGCCTGAGGCTTTCCCCGCTTGGGGGGGTTGGCCTTCCCCGCTCGTCTTCCCCGCTTGGCGGGGGTTGGCCTTCCCCGCCTGGCGGGGTTGGTCTTCCCCGCTCGGCGGGGAAGTACCGGCCGAAGGCCGGGGATGGGGCCATGGTGAGCAGGGAGTGGAGTCTGCTGGAGATGCTGTGAGAGCGGGCTGTGAAGAGGGTGGCCGGGATGCGCCTGGGGG
>DATEHQ010000143.1:0-1910 GCA_035279525.1 Candidatus Dormiibacterota bacterium | reverse complement strand
ACCTCGAGCGCGATGACCGCATCGTCCTGCCGCTCGGATCGACCGAGCAGCATGCTTATCTCTCGCTGGCGACCGACGCGATTCTCGCCGAGCGCGTCTCAGTGGAAGCGGCCGCGCCGCTCGGCGTTCCCGTGCTGCCCGCGCTCGCGTACGGGATAACTCCGTACTTCGCCGCATTTCCGGGCAGCCCCAGCATCAAGGTCGACACGTACCTGGCGTTCGTCGGCCAGATCATCGAGTCGCTGCGCGGCCAGGGCTTCAAGCGGTTCCTGCTGGTCAACGGGCACGGCGGCAACAAGCCCGTGGAGGCGCTGGCCGGACCTCAGGTCGTCGTGCACGACTGGTGGGCTGCGCCGAAGACCCAGGCCGTCGTCCGCGCGATGGATCCCGACTCGTCGCACGCGTCGTGGATGGAGAACTTTCCGTGGACGAGGCTGGCCGGCGTGACGATGCCGAAGGAGCACAAGCCGCCGACTCCGCGCGGCTCCGACGACCCGCGCCAGGTGCGCGCCACCATTGGGGACGGGTCGTTCGGCGGTGACTACGAGCGGCCGGACGAGGATGTGATGCGCATCTGGCGCGCCGGCGTCGAAGAGACCCGCGAGGTGCTGGCGAGCCTCTGAGGATCGCGGTCGCGGCATTCGCGCTACTCATCGCGGCGTGCGGCACCAGCGCGGCCCCCCCGGCTGCGCCATCGCCCAGTCCGGACAATCCGACCTTCACGCCCTTCGCGCCGGCCTCGCCGCAACCCTCGCAGAAGGACGAGCCGTCGCTTCCGGTGGCGATCGAGGAGACGGCCGCGGCGGCGGTCAACGGAAAGCTCTACGTGATGGGTGGCTTCAACGCCGCAGGCATGAGCCTCAGCTCGACCTACGTCTTCGACGGATCTTCCTGGCAGGGCGGTCCCGCTCTCCCGCTCGGCCTCGACCATCCATCCGCGACCACCCTGGATGGGCAGCTGTACATCGCGGGCGGCCACAGCAACGGACTCGACAGTCCGCGCCTCTTTCGTCTCGACTCCGACCACTGGACCGAGCTCGCATCGATGCACTACGCCCGCGGAGGGCACGCGCTCATCGCTTTCGAGGGCAAGCTGTATGCGGTCGGCGGCAACAATTCGCGGATCAACGTGGCCCAGGTCGAGGCCTATGACCCGTCAGCCAACGGCTGGTCGGTCGTCACCTCCCTGCCGGATCCGCGCAATCACTTGATGGGCTTCGCGCTCAACGATCGCTTCTGTGTGGCCGGAGGGCGCTCTCCGACGACTGCCCGGGTCGACTGCTTCAACGGATCGTGGTCGAGCTTCGCAGCAGTTCCGGCCGCCACGAGCGGTGGTGGCGCGGCGGTGTTCGGCGGAGGTCACATCGTCGTGACCGGCGGCGAGGACGCGAGCGAGACACGGATCTCGGGTCAGCTCGACCGCTGGAACGGGAGCGCCTGGACGACCGAACCGATGCTCCATCCGAGACATGGTTTCGAGCTCGCCATATATGGAGGACGCGCGTGGGCGTGCGGCGGCGGAAGCGCGCCGGGCCTGCACCCTGTCGCCACCTGCACCTCCATCGGCGATCCCTTGGCGCCGAGTCGTGCCCGTTGATACCCCCTAGGGGTATATTGGGCGGATGGCCGGATATTCATCGCACAAGCGTCAGGTCGCGAGCCGTCTGCGGCGGATCGAGGGGCAGGTCCGCGGCCTTCAGAAGATGGTCGAGGACGACCGGTACTGCATCGACGTCCTGACCCAGGTCGGGGCGGTCAAGTCTGCCCTCGACAGCGTCGCCCTCGTGCTGCTGGCGGATCACACCGAGCACTGCGTCACCGAGGCGATCCAGGCGGGGAGGGGCGGCAGCAAGGTGCGCGAGCTCAACGGCGCCGTCGAACGCCTCGTACGCGGATGAGCCTTCTCTCTG
>DATEHQ010000142.1:0-1362 GCA_035279525.1 Candidatus Dormiibacterota bacterium | reverse complement strand
CTCCGAGGAGTCGTACTGCATCCGGATCACCGCATTCGCTCCCATCGCGGTCGCGTTCGCAACCATGCGGTCCACAGCATGCCGCCGGGCGTCCTCGAGGAGCTCGGTGTACTCGACGATCTCGCCGCCACCCAGCGAGCGCAGCCCGGCCATGATGTTGCCACCGAGTCCTCGGCTCCGCACCACGAGCCCGAACACCTGCCCTTTCACCTCGACGATCCGATGCCCAGCCACCTCTTCCGTTGTGACGACGATCATCTCCGCCCTCCTCTTGCGATGGCTAGAGCCATCCAAGGTCCTCGGCGACTCGAGCCGCCTCGGTCCGGTTGCTGACTTCGAGTTTTTGGATCGCCGACGAGAGGTAGTTACGCACGGTTCCCTCCGATAAAAAGAGAGCCTTCGCAATGTCCGCGATGCTGGCGCCATTCTGACCCGCGACCAGAACCTCGCGCTCACGGTCCGATAGCGGGCTGATTCCTGAGCTCAGCGCGGCGGCGGCCAATCCGGGGTCGACGACACGCTCGCCGGCCATCGTGCGTCGGATCGCTAGCGCCAGCTCGTGAGCCGGCGCGTCCTTCAGCATGAAACCCGCCGCACCGTTCTCCATGGCCCGCCGCAGAAATCCAGGACGCCCGAACGTCGTGAGGATCAACGTTCGGCACGAAGGGAGTTTGTTGCGCAGTTGGCCGGCCGCCGTGATGCCGTCCCCGCCTGGCATCTCGATGTCGAGCAGAGCCACATCAGGCCTCGTCAGCAACGCGAGGGTGAGGACCGCGTCGGCCCGGTCGGTGTCCGCCACGATCTCGATATCGTCCTCCATCGCGAGCAGCGCCTTGAGCGCCCCGCGAACCATCCCCTGATCCTCGGCGATCAATACTCTGATCACGCTGGCACGCTTTCGGCCGGGGCGTTCGCTGAGATCAACGGCAACGTCACCCTGAGCCGGAATCCTTCGTGCGGCAAAGGCTCGGCGATAAGGGTTCCGCCACGCTCGAGTACTCGCTCGCGAAGTCCGCGCAGTCCACTCCCTGGCTGTAGCGTCCCGCCGCGGCCATCGTCCACGACCTCGACGGTCGCCCTGCCCTCCTCGGCCGCGATGCGAATCGTGCAGCGCTTCGCCTGGCTGTGCCGCATGACGTTCGTCACACCTTCGCGGACCGTCCAGGCCAGGACCGCCTCAACGGCGGGCGGCAGCGGGGCAGGGTCCTGGTCGCCGTGATATTCGATGCCCGCCGCGGTGAGGGCCTCATGCGCGCCGGCGAGTTCCGCGGCGAGCGTCGGCTGACGATACCCGGCAACCGCCTCACGAACCTCGCGCAACGCTTCACGCGCCACCTTCTCGATATCTTCGACCTCGTGGGC
>DATEHQ010000141.1:0-22458 GCA_035279525.1 Candidatus Dormiibacterota bacterium | reverse complement strand
CACCACCGTGTCGATTCTCTACACCGACATTGCCAGCGAGAAAGCTTGGAGGAGCCGCGCTGCACTTGTCCAGACCGGTACCGATCAGTGGCAGCTGGTTGATGCCGAGGTCGCGGCGATCGACAAGGTCTTCCTCGAGCGCTGATTCGTGGCTAGCGCAGGTCTTTCGACAAGCGCAGAGCTGGCTGACTAGCAGAGAGTTCTGTCCATGGCGGCGGCGGCCTCCCGCATCAAGTAGGCATGACGGGCCACCAAGACTCTCGGGTCCACCAAAGTCTTTCCAATGGTCCGTCACAATGTTGAGCCGCCCATGCGCAGACTTGGCGCAGCCCGATTGAAGCGGTTCGCACTGACGGGATCTCTATGCGCGATCGCCTTCATCGCCACGGCGTGTGGGACCGGAACTTGCTCTGGGCGGCCGAACGCCGCAGCCGTGACCACTCCGAGCGCGCCCACGACGTCGCCGTCCCCGTCGCCCTCTCCAACACCAGTCATCGGTGACGCCTGCCTGATCGGCAGGTGGATTGACCAGCGTCAGGTTGACCCCGGTGCGTGGACGTACAACGGCAAGGTGGTTCCGGTGACGGGTCTGATGGGGCTCGTGCTGAGACTCAACGCGGACGGGACCGGCGCGGTGGACTGGTCGAACAGCCAACCGCTGTTGGGGACCTATCAAGGCCGGCAGCTGAAGATCGTCCTGCGCGGCACGTGGACGCTCGACGGCGTGATCGGCGATGGCTCCGCCTTTACGGCGACGGCGGGCACCGGCACTTTTTCCGCGCGATTCTTCCTGGGCGGCACTGCAGAGTCCACCTACTCCGCGACGGTGAGGTTCGGGAAAACGACCTATTCGTGCACCGCGACCACTCTCATGACTTCGGAGCCAAACGGTTCTGGGGTGAGCACCGACACCTACATTCGGGGCTGACACGGCACCCGGCTGCCTACAATGGCCGCCCGAATCCTCCAACCGATGAGCCGCGGAAACGAAACTCACACGCACTGAAACCTGGGCGGCATTGAAGCGGCACGTACTGCTGCTCGTCTACGTCGCCGCCGTGATTCCCGCACTCGTCATGGCGCTGACGCAGCCCGTGTGGTCGCGCATCGACGAGGCTCCCAACGCGGACTTCATCGTCCAGCTGAGCCACGGCGTCTACCCGGTCGCGGATGCCACGCCGATTGCGCCCGAAACGATGGCGGTGCTCCGGGACGAAGGCTTCTTCTCGCCTCTCCATCCATCGGCTTACGGCGAGGTGGATGGTCCACCGCCCGACCCGACAGACCGTGATCCGATCCCGCCTGGATTGTCCGACCGCGCCAACGCAGTGTGGATGTCGCGCCACATCTGGACTCTCTCGCGCGAATCCGACCAGACGCCGATCTACTACCTCGCCATGGCGCCCGTCTGGTGGACGGCGGATCGCATCGGCGGAACTTACGCCGCCATCTACGTCATTCGCGTCCTGGGAGCGCTCATCGTCGCCACGCTCGCGCCGATGGCCGTCGCGCTGGCGCGCATGATCGCACCGGCTCGGCCCGAGATCGCGGCGCTCGCGGCCGTGTTCGCCGTCCTGCTGCCCGGCCTGGACCTCAACGGACCACGCATCAGCAATGACGGGCTCGCGGCCGCCCTCGGTGGCGTGTTCGTGCTGCTCGCCGTGCGGCACGCTGGGACGAGCTGGACCTGGCGGCGCGCGCTGCTCATGGGCCTGGTCCTGGGCCTCGGGCTCATGACCAAGCTCACCCTCGCGGGCCTCTTTCCAGCCCTGGTGGTATCGGCGTCATGGCCGGCGCCCGGGACGCGGTGGCGCTCCAGGCTTGCGTGGCTTGCCGTCTCGGGCGCGGTCGCGGTGGCGTGCCTCGTGCCGTGGCTCCTGTTGAACCTCCACCTGTACGGTGAGCTCACGCCGGGCGTGCATGCGACGCGGCTCCAGGACGGACTGCCCGGATCGCTCACCCCCACGTACGTCGGCGCCGACCTCGCGACGTTCCTGGTCACGTGGTGGAGCGGCGAGCCCTGGGGCACGTTGCCGCTCGCGCTCGCCTTCGTAGTGCTAGGCGTGCTGCTTGCGCTGACCGCACCCGTCGCGCTGGTCAACCTCTGGACAGGCCGATCGCCGGGCGAGGTCAAGGGCCGGCTCGCCGTCATCGCGGCAGCCGTGGTGGGCATGATGCTGGCGGCCCTGTCGCTGCCTGCGACCACACGCTTCGCATTCGAGGGACACGGTCGCTTCGCGTACGCGGCGGCGGCCGGGGCCGCCGTGCTGTGGGCGCTTGGTCTTTCAGCGGTGTTGAAGTCCGCGCCGGTGAGGCGGGCGGTCGCGGCGCTGTATGCAGTGGTCGTGGTCGTCATGCTGGGCGCAAGCGCGGCGAGCTATCACGCAGCCCCGCTGCCATCGCCAGGCCCGGGTGCACCCCCGGCCGGTGCGGCGATGACAAGCGTCAGCGCATCGGGCCGCCTGCAGAGCGTGACGATCAGCGTGGACGAGGTTGCCCTGGACGCCGCCGGCAGGGTGACCTGGTTCGAAGTGACGGTGGACAACGCCAGCTCCGTCGAGGTGGACTGGCCTGGCGTTCCGGACGTGTCGATGGATGGTCGGCCGGTCACCGTGGACTACCTCAGGTCGACGCACATGCCGGGTGACGTCGACCCCGGGCGCACCATCACGGGTTGGGTGCGCGTGGCCATCGATCCCGCGGCGGTCCACCCCGGCGACCACGCGCTGTTGCGGTTCCAGGACGTGGCAGTCGACACCTACCGAACAGTGGAGGACGTCGAGGTCTCGGTCGCGCTTTAGACGCTACGGGCTCGGCGTCGGCGTCGGCAGATTCGCGATCACCGCGAGCATCGCCGCGAGGCCGCCGAAGACGACGATCGCGACGATCAGGGCGAGAGCGCTTAGCGCGAGATGCGCGAAGCCGAGGATCAGACCCGCCAGCGCCAGCCCACTTCCCGCCTCGCCGGTGGTCTTGATCTGGCCGCGGGCGATGAAGCCGAAGATGATGGCGAGGATCGCGCCGAGCAACGGACAGATGACCCACGCGGCGATGCCCGCGACCAGTGACGCGACAGCCATGCTGTTGGTGCGGGGGCCCGCGGCGTAAGTCTGCATCGGAGCACCGGGCGGGACGGCTTGCGCCGGCGGACCCGGCGGCTGCGAGACCATCTGCTCCTGCGGCATGGCGACCCACCGCGTGCCGTCCCACCACCACTTTCCGTCGCCCGAAACCTGCGCGCCGGGTGGTGGACTGCTCACGGCGGCAGCCTAGCAGTGTTCATGTTCTTCCGCCAGCATGTGTACGCCACACTGCTCGCCGGCTGGGCCGGCGACCTGATCGGCAGGCTCTGATCTCGGCGGCATGGAGCCGCTATGTAGCCTTACCTGGTGAGCGAGCAGCGTCCGGTGTACATCTCAAAGGTCAGGATCGTGCGCGAAAAGGGCCCGATCCGCGAGGCGTTCCTGCCGGTCGAGCCGAAGCCGATCACGTTCGGCACGCACGGCGAGGTGCGCGAGCACTACGGCACGTCGCCTGGCCAGTACCCCGACCACGCCACGACGCTCGACTACGTCGTCGCCGCCGCGGCCGGTTGACTCACCGGGACGCTGGGGGGCGCGCTGGAGGCGCGCGGGATCGACGCGAGTGAGGGAAAGCTCACGTCTGAGGCGGAGGGCGAGGTCTACCTCGAGGACAAGACCCTGGTGATCAAGAAGATCAGCGTTCGCTACACGCTGCGGGGGTGTGCGGAGGACAAGCGCGAGGCCGCGGAGCGATCGCACGCTTTCCACCGATCTCGCTGCCCCGTCGCCAAGAGCATCGAGAAGGCGATCGAGATCTCAACCAGCCTCGCGTTCGTTTAGAGCGGAGTACATCACCGCACGGCGGGACCAGATCGTCCTGCCCAGCCTGAGGTTGCTGAACACCTCCTCGCTGACGAGGAAGCCCACGAAGATCAGGAGTACGCCGAGGAACTCGCCCAGGAACGTGGCCCACGTGATGCCCAATCGGTTGAGGCTGCTGGTCAGGCCTGGGATGAAGGCGCCGACGGCGATCAGGATCGTGGCGGGGACCCGTGAGTTCAGCCTTCCCCGGAGCAGAGCCTGGAGGGCGCCGGGCAGAGAGGCGACGAAGTTGACGGCGATCGCGACCACCGCAAGCCTCGCCGGCAGCATCCGCCTCTTGGGCATGTAGATGTAGGCCGAATAGAGGGCGCCGAAGACCAGCGCCAGCCCACCTCCGACTGTGAATGGAAAGCTGCTCACGCGCAGGTAGCCGGGAAAGCCCGCGGCCACAGGCGCGTGGGTGGCGGGGTCGACGTAGGCCCCTGAGATTCGGGCCGTGACCACCAGGGCCGCGACGACCAGCGTCCCCACCGCCAGAGATGCCATCGCCGTGTGACCCTGCAGCTCACGTCGGTACGCCGTCGCCGCAGCGACCGCGGCGGCCACCGCAAGCGCGATGGCGAAGGTGATCACCCCCGCGACCGCGGATCCTGTGTATTTCGACGACACCGCGAACGACAGCACGCCGCCGAGGGCGATCGAGGCAGCCACGAAGTAGCCGAAACGGGTCTTGCCGAGCAGGTAGACCGTGCCGGCCCCCAGGTACGAGGGGACCAGGAAGACACCGAACAGGTAGTAGACGCGGTAGATCGACGGGTTCCAGCCGAACGCGCCACCGAGGAACTCGGCGCCGGTGCTCACTCCGAACCAGAGCAGGCCGAGCGCCCACACGGCCTGGAAGGCGCGCCGCCGCTGCCACCACTGGTCGAACACCATGGCGGCGAACAAGAGGCTGAGGGCCGACGAGGCCAGCGGCAGGACGACGTTCATCGATGGTTCAAGGCTAGCCGACCTGGATGACGCGCCTCGACTTGAGCTCGGATCGCGGAAGCGTGCCGTGCTCCACGACCCGGCAGCCCAGCCTCACACCCAGCGCCTGGCGCAGGTCCGCCTCGAGCCGTTCGGTCGAGAAGTCCGGGGTCGCCTCGATGACGAGCGCCACCTCGTCCATGCCTCGCTCGATGCGCTGCTCGATGACGAACTCGGTGACCTCCACGTACCTGCGCACGATGTCCTCGACCTGCGACGGAAAGAGGTTCACGCCGCGAACCGTGAACATGTCGTCGACGCGACCGAGGATTCCTCCCACGAACTTGGCGAACGGGCTGCCGCACGAGCAGGTGTCGCGGCTGATCCTGACGCGATCGCCCGTGCGATAGCGGATCAACGGCATGCCCCACCGCCCCAGGTTCGTGGCGACCAGCTCGCCTTCGGCGGCGGGGCGGCCGCGAGCATCGAGGACCTCGAAGATGAACTCGGAGTCGATGGCATGGATCCCGTCGCGCTGGGTGCAGCTGAAGCCTGTCGGTCCGAGCTCGGTCATGCCCGTGTGGTCGAAGCATGTCGCGCCGTAGGCGGCCTCGATCGCGTCGCGCGTGGCCGGGATGCTGGCGCCCGGCTCGCCGGCGTGGATCGTCGTCCTGATGCTGGACTCGCCGAGGTCGAGGCCCAGGCCTCTTGCCACCTCGGCGAGCCGGAGCGCGTAAGTCGGTGTCGAAAGGAGCACCGTGGCGCCTGTTTCGAGCAGGCTGCGCACGCGTTGCTCGCTCGTCATGCCGCCGCCTGAGATGCACATCGCGCCCAGCCGCTCGGCGCCGCCAAAGGCTGACCAGAAGCCGACGAAGGGGCCGAACGAGAAGGCGAAGAACACGCGGTCGTCCGGGCGCACTCCCGCCGCGGGATAGACGTGGTCCGACCAGGCCCGCAACCACCAGTCCCACGATTCCGGGGTGTCCAGCCATCGCAGCGGACGGCCGCCGCTCGAGCCCGACGTCTGATGCATGCGCACGTAGCTGTCGAGCGGGCGAGTCAGGTTGGTGCCGAATGGCGGATGCGCGGCCTGGTCCTCGACCAGCTCGGACTTGGTGGTCAGCGGCAGCCGCTCGAAATCGTCCCAACCGTGGACGTCATGAAGCCTGGTCCTCCAGAAGTCGTTCGTCGCGAGCACACCGGGGAGACCGGCGCGCAGCTTCCTGAGCTGCTCTGCGCGGAGCGCCTCGAGATCAGGTCTTGACCGCGCGGTCGCCGATCTCCAGCACGGAGTCGAGGATCTCGTAGCCCTGGTCGAGCTCGTCCTCGCTGATGCACAGCGGCGGGTTGGTCATGATCGTGTTCCAGCGCACGAACGTGTGCATGCCCGCCTCGAGCAGACCCTGGACGATCGCCTTCATCTCAGGCGAGGCCCCGTTGAAGGGCGCGAGCGGCTCCATCGTGCCACGGTCGCGGACCAGCTCGATGGCGCCGAAGAGGCCGATCGAACGCGTCTCGCCGACACACGGATGACGCTCCGCGAGCTTCCTGTGGTGGCGGGCCAGCACCTCGCCCATGCGCCGCGAGTTGCCCACCATGTCGTCCTCTTCGTACGCCTGGATCGCGCCGAGCGCCGCCGCGCAGGCCAGCGGGTGGCTGTTGTAGGTGAGCCCGCCGTAGAAGACGTGGTCGTCGAAGAACGCGGCCACGTGCGGCCGCATGCCCACGGCCCCCATCGGCACGTAGCTGCTCGTCAGGCCCTTCGCCATCGTGATCAGGTCGGGCACCACGCCCCAGTGATCCACCGCGAACCACCGCCCCGTGCGGCCGAAACCAGACATGACCTCGTCGCAGATCATCAGGATCCCGTACCGCGTGCACAGCTCACGCACGCCCTGCAGGTACCCGTCCGGTGGAACGAGGACGCCGTTGGTCCCGGCGATCGGCTCCAGGATGAAGGCCGCGATCGTCTTCGGCCCCTCGAGCTCGATCGTCTCTTCGAGGTTTGCCAGCGCCTCGGCCGCGGTGTCCCAGCCCCGCCTCAGCCCGTGGTACGGGTCGAGCACGTGCACGACGGAGCCCGCCGCGCCCTCGTTGGGCCACCTTCGCGGATCTCCGGTCGCCACCGCGGTGTTGCCCGTCGCGCCGTGGTACGAGCGATAGCGAGCGAGGACCTTCGGCCGGCCGGTGACGGCGCGCGCGATCTTGATCGCGTTCTCGTTCGCGTCGGCGCCACCCAGCGTGAAGAAGACCTTGTCGATGTCCCCTGGCAGCAGCTCGGCCAGCTTGGCGGCTAAGCGGGCCCGGGGCTCGGTCACCATCGACGGCATCACGTAGGGCAGCTCGTCGGCCTGCCTCTTGATCGCCTCGACGATGCGGCGGTCTCCGTGTCCCGCGTTGACGCACATGAGCATGCTGTTGAAGTCGATGAACCGCCGGCCGTCCGCGGTGTGGAAGTAAACGCCCTTCGCTCTGGCGACGTGCAGCGGCTGGAGGCCCTTCTGGGCGCTCCAGTCGAACAGCGTGTGGCGAAGGCAGAGCTCCGTGATCTCCTCGGTCGAAAGTGCCTTGACCCCGGTCACCACGTAGGAATCGTAATTCTCTCCTGGCGATCACGCGGAAGGCGCCGTGTGATGGCGGAAGCGACGGACCGGCCTCAACCGGCCGAGTCGTTGCCTCCGAGCACGTCCCCCGCCCGCAGCCGCTCCAGGCTCTGCATCCGAGCCTCGGCGCGCGGGCCCAGGCGGCGCAGGACCGCCGCCACCACCGCCTCCACGACGGCCGTCGCCCCGACCAGCGAATCGAAAGGCCCGACGGTCTCCATGCTCGTGACGAGAACCTGCCGCGCGAACGCCGAGGCCGGCGAAAGCCACGGATCGGTGAAGAGGATCACGCTGCAGCCATGACCGGCCGCGACGCGGGCGCTCTCGATCGTGTCGGACTGGTACCGGCGGTAGTCGAAGGCCACCAGCACGTCGGTCTTTCGCATGTCGATCAGCTGCTGCGCCGGCGCGCTTCGCTCGGAGTCGACGAGGCCTATCCCCGGGCGCAGCAGGTGCAGCTGGCCCGCCATGTAGCGAGCCAGCCCGGCGCTGACCCGGCCGCCGAGCACCATCACGCGCCGGCGCACGTCCGCCAGCAGCTCGACCGCCTCGTTGAGGTCGCGGTGGGAGAGCAGCCCAATGGTGGCCTTGAGGTTGTGGCCGGAGACCTCGATCGCCTCGGTCAGCACCGCGTCGGAATGGCCAGTCGGCGGCTCGTCTCGATAGCGGGCGAGGGGCGAGCTGAGCCTGGCCTGCACCTCGAGCCGAAGGATCTGCTGGAACTCCGGGTAGCCCTTGTAGCCGAGCTTGGTGATGAAGCGGGTGACGCTCGGCGGGCTGACGCCCGCCCGCTCGGCGAAGCGCGCGACGCTCTCCAGGCCGGCGATCGGGTACGAGGCCAGCAGCACGCGGGCGAGCTTGCGCTCCGCCGGGCTCAAGCTGTCGAGACGCTGGCGGACCAGCTCCCCGACCCTCGAGTCCGACCCCGTGACGTTTGTTACATCCTGGCCCAATCCAGCTCCTGAAGAACTGTCCTTGACAAGCCGGCCGACCCCTGTTTAGCTTGCTCGCAAAGCTGCCACAGCAAGGCTACTAGGGAGGAGCGCGCCATGGCCGTCGAAGCTCATTCGGACGTCGAGACACTCCATCGACTCGGCTACGCCCAGGAGCTCCGGCGGCGCATGTCGGGCTTCTCGAACTTCGCCATCTCCTTCACCATCATCTCGATCCTGTCGGGGTGTCTGACCCTTTACTACTTCGGGATGAGCAACGGCGGTCCCATGGTCATCAACCTGGGCTGGCCGTTCGTGGGGATCATGGTCCTCCTGGTCGGCCTCGCCATGGCCGAGGTTTGCTCCAGCTACCCCACGGCAGGCGGCCTCTACTACTGGGCGGCCAAGCTCGGCGGGAAGAACTCGGCCGCGTGGAGCTGGTTCACCGGCTGGTTCAACCTGCTCGGCCAGGTCGCGATCACCGCCGGCATCGACTTCGGCCTGGCTTTCTTCGTCAACTTTCTCGTCAGCCAGTACGTCTCCTCGTGGCCGTCGCCGCTGAACGCTTTCACCGACTTCCATTCGCGGCTGGCGATCTTCGTGATCTACGCGATCGTCCTTTTCATCCACGGGTTGATGAACACTTTCGGCATCAGCCTCGTGGCGCTCCTGAACAACGTGTCCGTGTGGTGGCACGTCGTGGGCGTCGCGACGATCTTCGTCGTGCTGCTGATCATTCCCAAGGCCCACCAGTCGCCCTCGTACATCTTCGGCCACTTCCAGAACGACACGGGCTTCTCTTTCGGGCTCGCCGGCACCTATGTCTTCTTGACGGGGTTGCTCAACGCCCAGTACACCTTCACAGGCTATGACGCGTCGGCCCATCTGACCGAGGAAACCCATAACGCGGCGGTGTCCGGGCCGCGTGGGATCGTCTGGTCGATCATCATCTCCCTGATCGCGGGCTGGATCCTCCTGATCGGGGTCACGTCGGTCATCGACCCCAAGCAGTACGCAGCCGCGGAGGGCGCCGCCGGCGCCGCGCCGGGCGTGATCTTCATCAATGCGCTCGGCCAGAACTGGGCGACCTTCCTGCTGCTGATCGTGATCGGCGCTCAGTTCTTCTGCGGCATGTCCTCAGTGACCGCCAACTCTCGCATGATCTATGCCTTCTCTCGGGACGGAGCCGTCCCAGGCTCGCAGTTCTGGCACAAGATCAACGCCAGGACCAGGACTCCCACCAACTCCATCTGGTTCGCCGCGGTGGGTGCGTTGATCCTTGGCGCGCCGTACCTGTGGAACCCCACCGCTTACGGGGCCGTCACCTCGATCGCGGTCATCGGCCTCTACATCGCGTACGGCATTCCGGTCCTGCTCCGCCTGCTGGCAGGAGATCGGTTCCAGCGCGGGCCCTGGCACCTGCGCCAGTGGAGCTACGTGGTCGGATGGATCGCGGTCATCTGGATCGCGTTCATCTCCATCCTCTTCGTCCTTCCCCAGTTCTATCCGGGCAACACTTTTGCAACGTTCAACTTCGCGCCGGTCGCCGTGGCCGTAGTGCTCGTCTACGCCGGCGGCTACTGGTTCCTGTCCGCCAGGAACTGGTTCAAGGGTCCCAAGGTGCAGGGGTCGGCGGAGGAGCTGGCCAGGATCGAGGCCGAGCTCGAAGCCGTCGGGTCGGCCCTGCCCGTCGGAGCCCCGACGAACTAGGCGGCCAGGTGCCCGAAAAACCCAGGATCGCGATCACGGTGAGCCCCCGCCGGGGCGAGCCGTACTACGTGCCGTACCGGCGCGCGGTCGAGGCCGCGGGGGCGGAGGCCGTCGAGGTTCCCCCCGGCACGGCCGCGCTGCCCGAGGTCGACGGCTTGCTGCTGCCGGGCGGCTGGGACGTCGACCCGTCCTTCTATGGAGAGAAGCCCGACCAGAAGGTCGGGCCCATCGACCGCGCCCTCGACGAGACCGAGCTCAACCTCTTCCAGCAGGCCCGGGAGAAGGAGATCCCGATCCTCGGGATCTGCCGGGGCCAGCAGGTGATCAACGTCGCGATGGGCGGCTCGCTGATCCAGCACCTCGACGACCACGACGTGCGGGCCAAAGGGCGCAGCCACCTGGCGCACACGATCGAGGTCAACCCCTCGTCCGAGCTTGGGCGCGCCGCCGGCGAGCACAAGATCCGCGTCAACAGCCTGCACCACCAGGCGATCCGGCGGCTGGCGGAGGGCCTTCAGCAGACGGCCAGGGGCGAGGACGGCACCGTGGAGGCGGTGGAGTCAGACGACGGTCTGATCGTGGCGGTGCAGTGCCACCCGGAGGAGCTCACCACGGACCTGCCCTGGGCGCGCAGACTTTTCGAGCGCTTCGTCGCACGGGCCCGAGAAGTCCGCCGGACGGGGTGATCCTGAACGATTGCTGACCAAAGAGCACCTCTCCCACTCGGTCGCGGGCGGCGAGATCGACACTGTCGTGGTCGCCTTCACCGACATGCAAGGTCGCCTCATGGGCAAGCGCGTCGACGCCGAGTACTTCGTCGAGACCTCGTACGAGGGCGAGTCGACCGAGGGCTGCAACTACCTGCTCACGGTCGACATGGAGATGGACCCCGTCGCCGGTTACCAGATGGCGAGCTGGGAGACCGGCTACGGCGATTTCGACCTCGTGCCCGACTTCGCGACGCTCCGGCGCATCCCCTGGCTCGACGCCACAGCCCTCGTGCTCTGCGACGTCGCGTGGCACGACGGCAAGCCCGTGCGCCCCTCACCGCGCCAGGTCCTGCGGGCGCAGATCGAAAAGGCTCGCAGCCTGGGGTTGGAGCCCATGTTCGGGTCGGAGCTCGAGTTCTACCTGCTGAAGGAGACGTTCGCCGAGGCGCACGCGAAGCACTTCATCGACCTCGTGCCGTCGGTCCCTTACATCCTCGACTACCACATCCTGGCGACCTCCTATGACGAGCCGTTCATCCGCGCCGTGCGCAAGGGGATGAAGGCGGCGGGGATCCAGGTCGAGAGCTCGAAGGGTGAGGCCTGGCCTGGGCAGCAGGAGATCAATTTCCGCTTCTCGGACGCGCTGACGATGGCGGACAACCACGTCATCTACAAGAACGGCATCAAGGAGATGGCACACCAGCACGGGTGCTCGGTCACGTTCATGGCCAAGCCGGACCACCGCTGGATCGGCAGCTCCTGCCACGTGCATTCGAGCCTCTGGAAGAACGACGGCAACGTGTTCGACGGCGAGTCGCCCACCTTCAAGCAGTACCTGGCCGGCCACATCAAGTACGCGTCCGAGCTCGCCATCTTCCTGGCGCCGAACATCAACTCATACAAGCGCTACGCGGCAGGAAGCTGGGCGCCGACGACGCTCGCCTGGGGCCACGACAACCGGACCTGTGGCTTCCGCATCGTGGGCCACGGGCAGCACCTGCGGACCGAATCGCGCATTCCAGGCGCCGACGTCAACCCGTACCTCGCCTTCGCCGCCCTGCTCGCGGCGGGGCTGCGCGGCATCGAGGAGAAGCTCGAGCTTCCGCCTGAGTTCAAGGGCAACGCCTACGAGTCGGACGTCCAGCGCTTCCCGCACGCTCTGCGCGACGCGATTCGCGCGCTCGAGCAGGGCAGCATGGCCCGCGAGGCGATGGGCGCCGACGTGATCGACCACTACGTGAACTACGCGCGCACCGAGCAGGCGCTTTTCGACAAGGTGGTCACCACCTACGAGCGCGAGCGGTTCTTCGAACGTGGGTAGGCTCGAGGGCAGGGTCGCCGTCATCACCGGGGCCGCCGGCGGCATCGGCCGCGAGGCGGCGCTGCTGTTCTCAGCCGAGGGCGCCGGCGTGTGCGTGGCCGACGTTGGGCGTGAGGCGGGGGAGAAGACCGCGGCGGAGTGCAGGGACGCGTTCTTCTTCGCCGCCGACGTGAGCGACCCCAAGAGCGTGCAGGCTATGTATGCCGAGACGGCGAGGCGTTACGGACGGATCGACGTGCTCTACAACAACGCCGGAATCATGCCCGCGGACGACGACTCGATCCTCACCACCGAGCCGGACGCATGGGACCGCGTGCAGGCCGTGAACGCCAGGGGCGTCTACCTGTGCTGCAAGTACGGCATCCCGCATCTGCTGGAGGCCGGCGGAGGTTCGGTGATCAACGTCGCATCGTTCGTGGCGATGGTGGGCGCGGCGACGTCGCAGATCGCGTACACGGCCTCCAAGGGCGCGGTGCTCTCGATGAGCCGCGAGCTGGCCGTCCAGTTCGCGCGCCAGGGCGTGCGGGTGAACGCACTGTGTCCCGGCCCGGTAGAGACTCCCTTGCTGATGAGGCTTTTCTCCGAGACGCCGGGCGCCTACGAGCGCAGGCGGGTGCACCTGCCGATGGGCCGGCTGGCCAGGGCGAGAGAGATCGCCAACGCCGCGCTGTTCCTGGCCGGCGACGAATCGAGCTATGTCAACGGGACGGCCTTCCTGGTCGACGGCGGCCTGACCGCCGCCTATGTAACCCCGGAGTAGGGAAGCTCTGAGCGGGCCCTGCCCCGACCCTCCCCCGCAGCCGCAGGGGAGGGAGAGCCCGCGAGCCATCGTCCGTGACGCGCTGGGCATCGGGATCGCCAGCGGCGCCTACGCGATCTCCTTCGGCGCCATCTCCGCGACCTCGGGCCTGTCGCTGGCGCAGACCTGCTTTCTCTCCATCGTCATGTTCACCGGCGCGTCGCAGTTCGCGCTCGTCGGCGTGATCGGCGCGGGTGGAAGCGGGTGGGCGGGCGCCGCCACCGCGGCGCTGCTCGGCACGCGAAACGGGCTGTACGGGTTGCGGCTCTCCTCTCTGCTCGATGTGCGAGGGTGGCGAAGGCTGCTCACGGCGCATTTCGTGATCGACGAGACGACCGCGATGGCGATCGCCCGCGACGATCCGCTGCGCAGCCGTTTCGCCTTCTGGGCCACCGGCCTCGCCCTCTTCACCCTGTGGAACCTGGGCACGCTGACCGGCGCGCTCGCGACGCGGGCACTGCCCGATCCCAGGGTGCTCGGGCTCGATGCGGCCCCGCCTGCCGCTTTCCTGGCCCTGCTCGCTCCCCGCCTGCGGGCTCGGGAGCCGCTGGCGATCGCCGGCGCCTCAGCAGTGGTCGCGCTGGTGGTCCTGCCGTTCGTGCCGGCCGGAGTGCCGCTGCTCGTGGTCGCCCTGCTGGTCGCGCTCTACGGGGTGCGCGCAGGGCGGCCATGACGCTGATCTGGGCAGCAGTGATCGTCGCCTCCGTGGCGTGCTATGGCCTCAAGCTCGCCGGACTCTCGCTCCCGGCCGAATGGCTGCGGAACCAGCGGATCCAGCGCACCATTCCGCTGATCCCGGTCGCGCTGCTGGCCGCGCTGGTGGCGACGAACACCTTTGCCACGGGCCGCCACCTCACGCTTGACGTGCGCGCGGCCTCGCTGGCGGTGGCGGCCGTCGCTGTCGTGCTCCGCGCGCCCTTCCTCGTTGTCGTGATCGCGGCTGCGGCCACCGCGGCCCTGCTTCGCGCGCTCGCCATCGCGTAGGCACAATGAGCGGCGCGATGGAAGTCGAGAAGGTCACCGATCCCACCCCCGAGGTGCTCGACGCGCTGGTCCGCCTGCTGCCCCAGCTCAACCCGACGCTCGAGCTGCCCGACATGGAGCGGCTGCGGCGGCTGGTCGCCGACCCGGCGGTCACGCTCCTGCTGGCACGCGACGAAGGGCGCGCCGTCGGCACCACCACTGTGGTCGTTTACACGACGCCGTACTGGATCAAGGCCCGCCTCGACGAGGTCGTCGTCGACTCCTTGGCGCGCGGCAGGGGCGTCGGTGAGGCGCTGGTCAGGGCGGCGCTGGAGGTCGGCCGCGAGAAGGGAGCCCAGGTCGCCGAGCTGCAGTCAGGCCGCGGCCCCAACCGCGAAGCCGCCCACCGCCTCTACTTCAGGCTTGGCTTCCAGGTCCGCGACAGCGACGTGATGAGGATCAGGTTATGAGAGGAAACCCGGAGCTGGTTTCCTCTCATCGGCCGGTCGCTTCGCGACGGGCCTGCTCTCCTTCCGGTATGCGGTCTTGACTTGCCAATTTGGTTCCACAAGCAACGTCCGGTGTCGGATGAAACAAGTCGCGGCCGGAGTGAATCCGGCCGCCAAGGCGACGCTCGCTTAAGTGGGGGAGGTCAGCGCCTCCAGCCGGTCGACCATCGACGCCATGGTGGCGAAAGCCGCCTCGGTCGGCTCTGACGAGGTCATGTCGACACCCGCCAGGCGCAGGCCGTCGAGCGGATACATCGAGCCGGCGCTCTTCAAGAAGGCGAGGTAGTTCTCGACCGCCTTCGGCTCACGGGCGGCCACGCCGTGCACCAGGTGATCCGCGGCCGCGATGCCCGTCGCGTACTGGTAGACGTAGAAATTGCTGTAGAGGTGGGTGTGGAACTGCGCCCACGTCGAGCCGATGCGCTCGCGGTCCTGCTCGGTGACCTCGACCTCGTCGCCGTAGACCTCGCACATGAGGTCCGCCATGACGCGGTTCAGGTAGTCGGCGGTGATCGGCGCGCCGCGCTCGGCGCGTTCGTGCATCTCCAGCTCGAGGCGCGCCAGCGACGGCATGATGAAGAAGTACCTGTAGAAGTTGGCCATCGCCTCTTCGATCACGGCGATCTGGAACGCCGCGTCCGTCCGTGTCGCCAGCAGGTGCTGCCTCGTCAGCGCCTGGTGCATGTTTGATGCAACCTCGGCCTGGAACAGCGTGTAGCTCGCGTAGACGAACGGCTGCGTCGAGCGCGCGTAATACGAGTGCATCGAGTGGCCGAGCTCGTGAGCCAGCGTGCTCATCGAGTAGATGTCGTTGTTGTAGCTCATGAAGATGAAAGGCGGCGTGTCCATCGAACCGGTCGAAAACGCCCCCATCCGCTTGCCCTGGTTCGGGTAGACGTCGACCCAGCGGTCCTGGAGCGCGCCTTTGCGCAGAACGCTCACGTACTCCTCGCCGAGCGGGCTCACACCGTCCGAGATCCAGTCCACCGCCTGGTCGTAGGGGACCTCCAGGGTGGACATCGTCAGCTGGGCCCGGGTGTCGAATGGCTTGAGCGAGCTCAGGCCCAGCGCCTTTCTCCTGATCCGCCAGTAGCGGTGCCAGGTGCCGACGTTGTCGCGGAAGGTTCGGACGACGTTGTGGAAGACATCGGTCGGGATGTGCACCGGCTCGAGCGCCGCCGCGAGCGATGAGCTGTGCCCGCGAGCCCGCGCGAAGAACACGTCACGCTTCACCCCGCCCGCCAGGCTGGCGGCCATCGCGTGCTGCATCGCCAGATGGGCGTCGGCGTAGCTCTCGAACGCGCTCCGGCGCACGGCACGATCGGGGTTCGTCATCAGCGCCTGGTAGGTGCCCTGAGCGACCTCGTGCAGCTCGCCGTCGCCGCCCACCGCGGGCGCGAACTTCAGGTCCGCGTTCGCAAGCACGCTGTGCACCGACAGGGCGGTCGCAAGCGGGTCGGAGACCTGCGTCAGCAGCTCCTCGACCTCCGCGCTCCTGACCCGGTCGGCAAGCTTCTCGAGGCGGTCGAAGTAGTGGTCGAGGTGGGCCAGCCGTGGCGATGTCTTCACCCATCCGCGCAGCCGGGGCACGCCGATGGCGATCATCTCCGGCAGGGCGAACGAGGTCGCCGCGCCAAGCTGGGCGGTCACGGAACGGACCCGGTCGTTGCGCGCCGCGGCGGCCTGGTCCCCGACGTCGACGGAGTACGACATAGTCGTGTAGACGGTGATCCTGGCCATGAGGCGGTAGGCGCGCTCGAAAGAGTCGAACCAGTCGGCCAGCGTTTCGGGTGAGTCGCCGAGGTGGCCCTTGAACTCGACCAGGTCCGGCAGGGAGGCGAGAACCCTCTCGACGGCCTGCTCGAAGGCCGCGTCATCCGCGAACACGACCTCGCCGTTCCAGGTGTAGCGCTTGTCGACCTCGGAGCGGTGTGGCAGGCGGGCCGTCATCCCGAGTAAAGGTAGCTTGCGCGGGCGCGCGACCAGATTTGCGCAACTAGCATGGGAGCGTGGCGCGGGCAGAGGCGAACGGGATCGAGATCGAGTACGAGGCGTTCGGCGACCCGAGCGACCCGCCCCTGCTTCTGATCATGGGTCTCGGAGCCCAGATGCTGAGCTGGAACGACGAGCTGTGCGAGATGCTCGCCGGCGCGGGCTTCCACGTGATCCGGTTCGACAACCGCGATTCCGGGCTGTCCACGTGGATGGAGGAGGCGGGGCCGCCGGACATGGCCGCCGCCTACGCCGGCGACCCCAAGCCCGCCTATCAGCTGGACGACATGGCGGCCGACGCGGTGGGGCTGCTCGACGCTTTGGGCATCGAGCGGGCGCACGTGGTGGGCGCGTCGATGGGTGGCTTCATCGCTCAGCTCGTCGCGATCAACCACCCGCGGCGCGTCCTGACGCTGACCTCGATCATGTCGGGGCCGGCGAACGTCGAGGCTGTCCCTCCAAAGCCGGAAGGGCTCGCCGTGCTCCTCGTCCGGCCGCCGAGCACACGCGAGGAACGGATCGCGCAATCGGTGGACATCAGGCGGGCGCTCATCGGACAGGTCGATGGTTTCGACGAGGCGGCAGAACGCGCCAGGGCGGAGCGCCAGGTCGACCGCGCCTTCAATCCGATCGGGACCGGCCGCCAGATGATCGCCATCATCGCGGCCCGCCCGCGCCTCGAGGAGCTGAGCCGCCTCTCCGTGCCCGCGCTGGTCGTCCACGGCACGGCCGACGTCCTGGTCCCGGTCGAGAACGGCAGGATGGTCGCCTCGGCCATCCCCGGCGCGAAGCTTCTCGAGGTCGAGGGCATGGGTCATGACCTGCCCCGCCGGATGTGGCCCCAGCTGATCGACGCGATCGCCGAGCTCGCCCGCGAGGCCTCCACCGCGCGGCGGGCGAGCCCGTCCAGGTAGGAATCGGCCGATTGCTGAACGGACTCAATCCCGGGATCGCGTTCCTCGCCGGGCTCGCGTCCTTCGTGTCGCCCTGCGTCCTGCCCCTGGTACCGGCCTACCTGGCCTACCTGGGAGCGCGGGCTACGACGGCCCCCGCTCCTCCTGGTTTACGCGGACGCGTGGCGGCCGGCGAGGGCGGGGCAATGGTGGCAACCGCTCGCGACGCGGACGCGGCGAGGCCCTCCATCGCGGCCGCGGGAGCAGGCTTCGTGGCCGGCCTGTCGCTCGTCTTCGTCCTCTTCTTCTATGTCTTCTCGCTGGTCGTGGCGCCGGTGCGCGAGTTCGTGCCGGTCGTGGCCGGCGTGTTCGTCATCCTGTTCGCGCTCCACGTCGCCGGCCTGATCCGGATCCCGCTCCTGTCGGCCGAATATCGGGTGATGAAGTCCGCGCCGCAAGGAGGCGGTGTGACGGGAGGTTTTCTTCTCGGCATGGGATTCGCCAGCGGCTGGACCCCATGCATCGGCGTCACGCTCGGCGCGGTGCTCAGCTCGGCGGTGGTGGTGGGTACGACCGCACAGGGCCTCAGCCTGATGATCGCCTACTGCCTCGGGCTTGGGCTCCCCTTCATCGTGCTCGCATTCGCGCTCGAAAGCGCGCGGCCACTCGTGCGATGGATCAACGAGCATCGACGCGCCATCGACCTCGCCTCGGCGGGCGTGCTGGCCGTCATGGGAGTGCTCCTGCTGCTGAACAAGCTGACGCTGCTGTCCGCCGGGCTGACCCAGCTCATCCCCTCGTGGCCGTCGCCGACGCTGTGAGAACTACGAGTACGCTCGCCTCGTAAAGACGAGCGGCACGACCCCGCCCTGATGGTCGCCTTCGGTGACCAGGCCGATCAGGATCCAGTGGTCGCCTGCCTCGATCGTGTCGCGCAGCGTGCACACCGCGTAGGCCGCCGTGTCGCGCTCGAGGATCGGCCCACCGATCTTGCTCTCGGGTCTGCGCCACGCGATGCCGTCGAACTTGTCGGTGAGCTTGGTGGCCATGTGCTGCGCGAGCGGCTCGCGACCGGCGGCGAGGATGTTGGCGGTGAAGCCGCCGGTGTGCTGCACCGCGGGCAGGGTGTTCGAGGTCTTGTCGATGCAGGCGAGCGCGAGCGGCGGGTTCAGGGACACCGCACTGAAAGCGCTCACGGTCAACCCGCGCGGGCGGCCGTCGTCGCCGAACGCCGTGAGCACCACGACGCCGCTGGGAAAGCTCGCCATCACGTCCATGAAGCGCTGGCGCTCGATCACCTGGCGAGCGAGTCCAGCCACTCCTGCTCCACCTTCTCGAGCTTCTTGCTCAGTTTCGCCTCCTGCTCCTGCAGTTTCCCGGCGGCCGCAAAGTTTCTCGCGGCTGTCGCCGTCTCGAGCTCGCTCATCACCGAGGCGAGGTGCCGGCGCAGCTTGATCACGGGGTCTGGTGGGGTCTCGAGCAGCTTGCGGAGCCCTTCGACGTCGACGCCCCGCTTCACGAGAAGCCGAGCGACATGCGGTGCATCGAGCAAGCGCCGGAACGTTTCGACCGACGAGCCCGCAGGAGGTGGCGCCGGCCGCATGCCAATGGACACCGTGTGCCCGCCGAATGCCGTTCGTGCGGGAATCGTGATCGGAATCGAACGGCCGGGCCGTGTGGGCCTTCGCTCCCTCGGGCCGCCAGGCGGCACGCCCATCTCGGTCTCGACCTTCTCGATGACACGGTCCGCGGTCGCGCCCAGGTCGGCCAGCACATGGGCTGCGATGCCCTCGCCCTCGATCACGAGCCCGAGCAGCAGGTGGCCGCTGTCGACGTGATCCTTTCCCATGCGCCTCGCTTCGTCGAACGAGATCTCGATGACCTGCTTGACCCGCGAGGTAGGGATGATCTGCTGGATGATGATCCGCTCGTTGCGGCCCAGGACCGAGGCGATCGTCTCGCGAACCGCGGCGATCTCGATACCGAGCCCGATGAGCACCTTGAAACCAACGCCCGTTTCCACCCGGAGGATCCCCAGCAGGAGGTGCTCCGTTCCGATGTAGGAATGGTGCGCTCGCTCGGCCTCCTCCTGGGCGAGCTGCAGCGTGCGCTTGGCGTCCGGGCTGAAACGTTCAAACGGGTACATTCGGCCGCCGATAAGTGTGCGCCCGGGGCCCTGTTAAGAACACTTGTTTGGAGGTGAGGAAACAGGGAGAATGGGTCTCGTGGGGCAGGCTCTCGATCTCTTCTCTCCGCCTACTCGTGAATGGTTTCGCGCCTCCTTCGCGGAGCCCACGGCCGTGCAGGAACGCGGGTGGACGGAGGTCGCATCGGGCCGGCACGTCCTCATGGCCGCCCCGACGGGCAGCGGCAAGACACTGGCCGCCTTCCTGTGGTGCCTCGACCGCCTGGCCGGCGAACCGATGCCGGCCGAAGCGGAGCGCTGTCGCGTCCTTTATGTGTCGCCGCTGAAGGCCCTCGCGCACGACGTCGACCGCAACCTGCGGTCGCCGCTGGTCGGCATCAGGCACCACATGGAGGCGCAGGGCCTGGCCGCCCCGGACTTCTCCGTCGCGATCCGCACGGGGGACACCCCGTCGGAGGTCCGGCGCTCGATGGAGCGGCATCCGCCCGACATCCTGATCACGACGCCCGAGTCGCTTTTCCTGATCCTCACCAGCGCGGCCCGCCGCATCCTGGCGCCGGTGCGCTGGCTCATCGTCGACGAGATCCACTCCGTGGCAGCCACCAAGCGGGGGAGCCACCTCGCCCTGAGCCTGGAACGCCTCAGCGCCCTCACGAAGGCGGAACCACAGCGGATCGGCCTCTCGGCCACGCAGCGCCCGCTCGAAGAGGTGGGCCGATTCCTGGTCGGAGCCGACCGCGAGGTCGCGATCGTCGACGCCGGGCGGCTCAAGACGATGGAGGTGAGGGTCGAGGTCCCGGTCGAGGACATGGCGCGGCTGACGACCGAGGACGAGGACGGCGCGAAGGGTGCGAGCAGCATCTGGCCGGCGATCTATCCGCGCCTGCTCCAGCTGATCCAGGAGCACCGATCGACCATCGTCTTCGTCAACTCACGCCGGCTCGCCGAGCGCATCGCCGCCCGCGTCAACGAGCTCGCCGGCGAGGAGCTCGTGCTGGCGCACCACGGTTCCATCGCGCGGGAGCAGCGCCTCCTGATCGAGGACCGGCTCAAGGCGGGCACCGTGCGAGGCCTCGTCGCCACCTCCACGCTCGAGCTGGGCATCGACATGGGCGCCGTCGACCTCGTGCTGCAGGTGGAGGCGCCCCCCAGCGTCGCCGCCGGGATCCAGCGCGTCGGGCGCGCGGGCCACTCGGTCGGCGAAGTCTCGCGCGGGGTCGTGATCCCCAAGTTCCGTGGGGACCTGCTCGAGTCGGCGGCCGTCGTGGAGGGAATGCTCGACGGCCGCATCGAATCGACGGTGGTGCCGCGCAAGCCGCTCGACGTGCTGGCGCAGCACGTCGTCGCGATGTGCGCGATGGATGAGTGGGACGTTGAAGAGCTCGGCCGGGTGGTGCGCCGCGCCTACCCGTACGCCGACCTCGGTCCGCGTGCCTTCGAGTCGGTGCTGGACATGCTCAGCGGCCGCTACCCGTCAGACCAGTTCGTCGAGCTTCGGCCGCGCATCGTGTGGGATCGCGTCGCCGGGCGCGTGCGCGCACGGGCCGGGGCGCAGCGGCTCGCCGTCACCAACCCCGGCACGATTCCCGACCGCGGCCTGTACACGGTGAACCTGCTCGAGGACGGGCGCCGGGTCGGAGAGCTCGACGAGGAGATGGTCTACGAGACGCGGGTGGGGGAGACGTTCGTCCTCGGCGCCTCGACATGGCGCATCGCCGAGATCACGCCGTCGCAGGTCCTCGTCACGCCCGCGCCGGGTGAGCCGGGCAAGATCGCGTTCTGGAAGGCCGACGCGCCGAGCCGGCCGGTGGAGCTCGGCCGCGCGCTCGGCAAGATGGTCCGCGAGCTGCGCGCCATGGAGCGGCCCGAGGCAGAGTCCCGCTTGCGAGACGGCGCCGGCTTCGACGACCTGGCGATCAAGAACCTGCTCGCCTACCTCGACGACCAGGCGGCCGCCACTGGCGTGGTGCCGGACGACCGGACGATCGTGATCGAGCGGTTTCGCGACGAGGTCGGCGACTGGCGCGTGTGCCTCCACACGCCTTTCGGCGGCCGCGTCCATGCCCCGCTTGCCTTCGCGCTCGAGGCGAAGCTGCACGAGAGTCTCGGGGTCGACGCCAGGGCGCTGTGGACTGATGACGGGATCGCGCTGCACCTTCCCGAGGTCGAGGCGCCACCCTCGCTGGACGAATTGATCCTCGACCCGGACGAGGTGCAGCAGCTCGTCTCGGCGCAGCTGCCCGCATCAGCGCTGTTCGCGGCTCGCTTTCGCGAGAACGCGGCCCGCTCACTGCTCCTGCCGCGCCGGCGTCCGGGCCAGCGCACGCCGCTCTGGCAGCAGCGGATGCGGAGCGCCAACCTGCTCCAGGTGGCGGGCCAGTACCCCGACTTCCCGATCCTCGCCGAGACGTGGCGCGAGGTGATGAGCGACCACTTCGACATGCCGGCGCTCACGGACGTGCTGCGCGCGATCCGCTCGCGTGAGATCCGCGCCGTGGCGGTGGACACGGAGCGCGCGTCGCCATTCGCTTCCTCGATTCTCTTCTCCTACGTCGCCGAGTTCATGTACGAGGGCGACGCACCGCTCGCGGAGCGGCGCGCACAGGCTCTCACGCTGGACCGCGACCTGCTCGCCGAGCTGCTCGGAAGCGAGGACCTGCGCGAGCTTCTCGACGCGGAAACGATCGCCCAGGTCGAGCTGGAGCTGCAGGGACTGCTGCCGGACCGGTTCCCCCGCGACATGGACGAGGCGCACGACCTGCTGCTCCGGCTGGGTGACCTGAGCGGCGTGGAGGCCGCCGCGCGGGGCGTCGACGAAACATGGTTGCGCGAGCTCGAACGATCGCGTCGCGCGCTGTCGGTCAGGGTGGCCGGCAAGTCGCGGTGGATCGCCGCCGAGGACGCGGGACGGTATCGCGAGGCGCTCGGCGCGAGCCTGCCCATCGGGCTGCCCGAAGCGTTCTTGAGCCCAGGCCCCGAGCCGATGGAGTCGATGGTCCGGCGGTACGCGCGGACGCATGTCCCGTTCGTGGCCGCGGACGTGGCGGCGAGGTGGGCGGTACCGGA
>DATEHQ010000140.1:0-32596 GCA_035279525.1 Candidatus Dormiibacterota bacterium | reverse complement strand
GGCGCGTGGCCGCCGGCGGGCTCGCGCTTCGCGTCGAGGCGGCTGACGCCAGCACGCGCGCCCGCAAGCGCTCTGGCGGCTGGACCTCCTCCACGGCAAGGGGCAGCACGCCCACCACCCGGCGCAAACGCTGCGCCGTCTCGCGGCACGTGGCGCACGCGGCGACGTGCGCCAGCATCACCTCCGCCTCATCCGGCTCCAGCGCACCGAGCACCCACGGCGCGACCGAGGTCTCGAGCTCTTCGTGGTCAGACATCGACCACCCCTCTTCCCCGCAGGAAAGAACCCATCTTTTCCAGCGCGAGCCGCAGCCGGCCCTTCACCGTGCCGAGCGGCACCCGGGTCATACCTGCGATCTCCGCCTGCGTGTATCCGCCGAAGTAGGCGAGCTCGACGACCTGCCTCTGCTCGCCCGGCAGGCTCGCGAGGGCGTCGCGCACCGCGGATCGCTCGAGCGAGAGAGCAACCTCTCTCCACGGATCGGAAGACGTGCCAGACGAGACGACCTCGGGGTCGAGCTCCCGCTCGTGGCGCTCTCGTCCCGTGCGGCCGCGCAGGTAGTCGATGGAGCGGTTGCGCACCGCGGCGAGCAGCCACCCACGCAGCGACCCGCGCGCCGGGTCGAAGGACGCCGCATGATTCCACACGCTGACAAACGCCTCCTGCACCGCGTCTTCGGCACGCGCCGGGTCGCCGAGCACGCGCAGAGCCACCCCGTAGGCGAGGCCCGAGTACCGTTCGTACAGGTCGGCCAGCGCGTCATGGCTGCCCGCCGCAAGCGCCGCGGCAAGACCGGCTTCGCGGCCCTGGTCGCCGGCGACCGGCGCTACGGGGCGACCTCTTGCGGAAGGCGTCGCGTCGTGAGCTGGCCGATCGGTGACTTCTTCGGGGCGGCGATCGCCCACTCCTCGTTCTCGATCAGACGCCACGCCCAACCCGGCGTGCGCCGCGCCCGCTCACGCGCGGCGTACAACGCTTTCGACATGAGCTTGATGCCGGCGAGTCCCGGCAGCTTGCCGATCTTCAGGTCGAGCTCGAGCAGCTCCTCCTCACCCTGCTCGTCGTCGAACAGGTACATGGCGAGCGCGTCCACCTCCTCTTGCCGCTTGACGCCCTGGCCGACGGGCACCCAGACCCGGTCCAGCATCCACCTGTCCATGCGCTGCGCCTTCTCGTTCCCGGTCAGCCACTCCTTGGCCGAGTTGTAGTAGAAGGCGAAATGGCGCCGCTCGTCCTTGATGATCCGGCCCAGCAGGTCCTTCAGGACCGGGTGTCCCGATTTGCGGATGAGCGCGCCGTAGCCGGTCAGCGTGGACAGCTCGTTGATGGCTCCTATGGACAGATACACGGCTGAGAAGTCCTTGAGCAGCCACGAGCCCGCCATCGTGGACATGAGGCTGATGCTGTTCTGAAAGCCGAGGTTGGCGCGCACATTGGCGATCCGGTCCTGCGCGTCGAACTCGATGCCGTAGAGGTTCAGGAACTTGCCGATGTTCTCGCCGTGCCACAGCTCCTCGTAGTTCCAGCACGCGAGAAAGGCGGTGAGGATCGGGTCCATGCAGGCGCGCGTAACCAGAAGGTGCGACAGGTACAGCGGGACGTGGTTTTCGACGTCCATCATGTAATGCAGGCAGAAGAGATCGCCTCTGGACAGCCCGTGTGCCGTCACGTCGTCCCAGGCAAGGCCCGAGACGTCAAGCTTCCTGGACTCTTCCTTGTAGCGCTCGATGCTGAAGCTCATCCCGCTCCGTCCTCCCTTGGCTGAGTTGGCTGCTGCCATGCATACGCACGACGGCGGGCGCCGGATCATTCTCCACGCTCTGCGCGACTTCTGAGCTTCCTCACACGGCGGGCTCAGATCCGGAGCCCAGCCTTCGACTCAACGCTCGCAGGGAGCGAATCTCGAGCCAGGAGGCAAGTCGGATGAATGGAGTTCGGAAAGCAGTCATGGCGGCCGCGATCGCGGGATCGCTGATGGTGGGAGGGATCGGCGGTGCGGTGCTGTACGGGGTCACCACGCTGACAGTGGCGGCGGCGACCAACCCGACGCCGACCCCGGCCGCCGGCACCGCGCCATCGGGCAAGTTCGTGCCGAACGAGTCGGCCGCGCACGAGGCAACCGAAAGCGCGGCGCGTGAGGCGCAGGAAAACGCGGGTCAGGTGCCAACGGTTCCTTAGCGCCCAGCCCTCGGGAAAGAGAGCCGGACCGCCTCCCGGCTCTTCTTTCTAGCTCACGGCAGCATCTGCCGCGCCACGAACCAGACGTTCGCCGGACGCTCGGCGAGGCGCCTCAGGTACCACGCGTACCACGCGTCGCCGTAGGCGATGAGGACTCTGACCACGCTCCCCTCCCGCGCCAGTCGCAGCTGCTGGTCGGCGCGGATGCCATAGAGCATCGCGATCTCGAGCTGCGATCTCTTCAGGCCAAGGACCTCGGCGATCCGCCACACGCGTGCCACCAGCTCAACGTCGTGCGTGCCCATGACGAGCCTCAGATTTGCGCGCATGACCTCAGGCAGCATGAGCACACACAGCGCGAGGTAATTGGCGTCGACGTCGCGCCTGGCGGTGAACGCGATCGACGGCGCCTCGGCGTATGCGCCCTTGACCAGACGGACGGCCGGCTTGAGCGGGAGCAGCTTCGCGATGTCGGCCGCCGTCCGCAGCAGGTATGCCTGCAGCGCGATGCCGGTGTTCGGATGAGCGGAGTGGAGTCGCGTGTAGAGGTCGATGGTCGCGTCCGTGTAGGCGCTGCCCTCCATGTCGATCCACAGAAAGCTCCTCGCCCGCGCCGCCGCGGCGGCGAGACGCTCCAGGTTGGCGAAAGCCGCATCGGGATCGACGTCCAGGCCGACCTGGGTCGGCTTGACGGAGATCTCCGCCGCGACCTCTCGCGACGCGGCCAGCACCTCCTCGTAGTGCTCGACGACCGCCGCCGCCTCCTTCATGTCCGTGACGTTCTCGCCCAGGCGCGTGAAGATCGACCCGACGCCCTGGCTCTCGAGGCCGGATGCGGCCTTCAGCGCGGCATCGAATCCCTCGCCGGGAAGGAAGCGCCGGACCGCCCGGCGGGCGAATCGCCACCGGGGTACGTGGGCGGAAAGCCAGGGGTTTCCGGCGGCCCACAGCAGCAACGCGCGCATGCCAGTGAAACGTTAGTTGAGGCGGTCTTGCGCGAGCTCCGCGGAATCCTCGTGATCGGAGGTCGCCACATGGCAGGCCGCTTCGTGGTTCGGCCTCAGCGTGCGAAGTGCGGGTGTGACGCGGCCGCACTCGTCGATGGCGTACGGGCATCGGGTGCGGAACCGGCACCCCTCGGGTGGGTCGATCACCCTGGGAGCCTCGTGGACCTCGGTGCTGGAGGGCAGCGACACGGGCGCGCGCGGATCGGGCACGGCCGAGAGCAGGAGCTGCGTGTAGGGATGCTTGGGGTGCGCGAGGACGTCCTCGACCGGCCCGCTCTCCGCGACCTTTCCCGCGTAGAGCACGATGATGCGGTCGGCCACGTAGCGCGCGCTCGCGATGTCGTGGGTGATGTAGAGGAACGAGATCCGCTGCCGGCGGCGCAGCGAGGCCATCAGGTTCAGGACGCCGATGCGAACGGACACGTCGAGCATCGACACGGGCTCATCCGCAAGGATCAGCTCAGGCCGGCACGCCAGCGCCTGGGCGAAGCCGATCCGCTGCCGCTGCCCGCCGCTCAGCTCGTAGGGATACTTGGCGAGGAAGTCACGCACCGGCGTGAGGCCGACCGACTCGAGCAGGAACTCGGCCTCTTGCTCGCGTCCGCGATGGCTGAGCTCCGTCCGATGCAGCTTGAGCGCCCGCATGATGCCGTGCGACACGTGGTAGACCGGGCTCAACGAACCGTATGGGTCCTGGAAGACCATCGGGACGCGACCGCGGTACTCGAGCACGTCGCGCCGCGAGCGCATCGAGCTCAGCGGCCGTCCACGGTGAAATATCTCCCCGGCGGTCGGCTTGTAGATCATCGCGATCAGACGCGCGATGGTGCTCTTGCCGCTGCCGCTCTCACCGACCAGCGCCACGATCTCGTTCTCGTTGATGGCGAGCTCGATCGAGTCGACTCCGTGGAGGTGGCGGTGGGACAGGAACCCGCCGAGCCTGAAATGCTTGGTCAGGCCGCTGGTGCGAAGCAGCTCCACGGCCCCGCCGCCTGTTTGCGCCGGAAGGTCCGCGATCATCCGCGACCGGCCGGCTCAGCTCTCGGATCGAAGAGGAAGCACCTGACCAGGTCCGCTTCGCGGGGGTAGAACTCGGGCTCCTCGACGGTGCAGCGCGCCATCACGCTCGCGCACCGCAGATGAAACCTGCAGCCCCGTGGCGGATGCGCGAGGTCCGGCGGTGCGCCCGCGATGCCGACCAGCGGCTGGAGCGGGCCTCTGATCGAAGGGAACGAGCGCATCAGGCCGACGGTGTACGGATGCTTCGGCTCAGCGAACACCTTTCGCGTCGGTCCGACCTCGACGATCTGCCCCGCGTACATGACGGCGAGGCGGTCCGAGAAGTGGCTCACCAGCGACATGTCGTGGGTCACGAAGATGGCGGCGAACCCGAACTTTCGCTGCAGCTCTTTGATCTGCATCATCAGCGATCGCTGCGCGACAACGTCGAGCGCGGACGTGGGCTCGTCCATGATCACGAGGTCGGGGGTGAAGACGAGGGCCATCGCGATCATCGCCCGCTGGCGCATTCCCCCGCTCAGCTGGTGTGGGTAGCTCTGCAGGTGCACCGGGTCGATGCCGACGAGCCTGAGCACCTCTTGTGAGCGCTGCCTGATCTCGCTCGACGAGCGGCGCTCATGGGCTTCGATCACGTCTTTCAGCTGGGCTCCAATCGTCAGCACGGGATTCAGCGCGTTCATCGCGCTCTGCATGACGACCGAGTAGTCGCGCCACCGGTGGTGACGCAGCTCACCCTCGCTCATGGAGACCATGTCGCGACCTTCGAACCGGACGCGGCCCGCGGAGATCTGGGCCGGCGGGCTCAACAGGCGAGCGATGGCGAAGAGGAGAGTCGACTTGCCACAGCCCGACTCCCCCACGATGCCGAGGAACTCTCCGCGGGCGACCTCGAGGCTGACGCGCTCGACCGCGCGCACGGCGCCGCGATCGGTCAGGTAGTCGACGCAGAGGTCTTCGACCTCGAGCACCAGCGATCCCACGGTGGTCGCCATCAGCGGGCTCGGGCCGCTCTGACCGGCCGGAGCGCGGGGTTGCCGACCTCGTCGAACGCGTAGTTCAGCAGCGCGAATGCTCCCCCGAGGACCGCGATGCACAGGCCCGGCGCGATGGCCCAGAGCGGGGAGCCGGCCTGCAGAGCGCCGTTGTTCTCGGCCCAGTAAAGCATCGTGCCCCAGCTCAGGTCGTTGGGATCCCCGAGCCCGATGAACTGCAGGCCGGCGGCGGCGAGCACCGCGTACAGGGCCGCGCCGAGGAAGTTGGCGACGATCAGCGAGGTCATGTTCGGGAGTATCTCGGCCAGGATGATGTAGAGGTTTCGCTCACCACGCACGCGCGCGGCCTCGAGAAACTCGCGGTTGCGCAGCGAGAGCGCCTGCGCCCGCAGCTGGCGCGCCCCATACGACCATCCGGTGATGACGATCACCACGATCAGCACGATCACCCCACCGTTCTTCGCGTAGGCGGCGATCACGATCATCAGCGGCAGCGTCGGGATGACGAGGAACACGTCGGTGAACAGATCGAGCACGTGGTCCCACAGCCCGCCCAGATAGGCGGCGGTGACGCCGATCAGCACGGAGATCAGGGTCGCGGCGAGGCCGGCGATGATCGCGATCGCGAGCGACTCGCGCGTACCCCAGACCAGCTGGGAGAAGATGTCCTGCCCGTTGCCGGTCGTCCCGAGCAGGTGCTGCGGCGATGGGGGCAGGATCTGGTCGAAGAGGATCGCCTGTGGCGGGTACGGTGCGATCACCGGCGCCAGCACCGCGATCAGCACGAAGAAGAGCAGCAGGATGCCGCCGGTCATCGCCTTTCGGTTGGCGAGCAGGGCCTTGCCGAAGTTGCCCAGCACGCGCTGGCGTGGCGCCTCCGGCGGCGCAACCGCCCGGGTCTGGTCGGCGACGATGTTGACGCCCACTAGCCCGCCTCACGCGTGCGCGGGTCGAGCCACGCCGTGACGAAGTCGGCGGCGAGCACGGCGAGAAGGACGGCGAGCGTGATCAGCAGGAAGAGGCCCTGCATCAATGCGAAGTCCTCGTTGTTGACCGCCTGCAGGAGCATGTAGCCCAGTCCTGGGTAGTTGAAGACGATCTCGACCAGGATCGCGCCGCTGATCACGAATCCGAGCGACATCGCAAAGCCGGTCAGGTTCGGAAGGATCGCGTTGCGGCCCGCGTACATGAACATGATCCGCATGGGGGACAGTCCTTTCGCTCGCGCCATCTTCACGTAGTCCTCGGCGAGCGTGGTGATCATCGTGTTGCGCATGGTCAGGATCCAGCCGCCGATCGAGGTGATGACGATGGTCAGCCCGGGCAGGAGTCCATGGAGGATGACGTTGCCCACGAACTCCCAGGAGAGGTTGATCCGCAGCCCGATGTCGTACCCGAACACGCCTGGAAGCCAGTTCAGGACCGTGGCGAAGACGAGCACGAAGAGGAGGGCGACCCAGAAGTACGGGAACGCGGAGATGACGACGAAGACCGTCGGCAGGATGCCGTCGAGCCACCCACCTCTGCGCCACGCGCTGACGATGCCGACGAGCGTACCGAACACGAAGGCGACCACGGTCGAGATGCCGACCAGCCCGAGCGTCCAGAAGAGGCCGAACATGATCGACTCGTTCACCGAGAGCGGGAAGTACGAGACCGACGTGCCAAGGTTGAGGTGAACGGTGTTCCAGAGGTACTCGCCGTACTGCTGGAAGACGCTCTCGTTGGTGTGGAAACCGAGGGCCAGCTCCATCGCCTTGACCGCTTGGGGGCTGGCCCTGCCGTGAAAGCGGGCCAGCATCGCCTCGGCCGGGCTGCCGGGCATCACGCGCGGGATGATGAAGTTCATCGTCAGCGCGGCCCACAGCGTGATGAAGAAAAACTCCAACCGCCGGATCAGGTAGCTCATCCGTTGAAAGGTGGCGAGGGCGGCGCGCGGTGCGGCACCGCCCTCGGTCTCGTCTCTAACTCTTCTTGTAGATGTGCAGGAGGGTGACCTCCCAGTCGGGCAGGTTCCACGGCGCGGGCGCCGCGAACGGGTCCTTCTGCGTGGGCCATCCGCCTATGTCCCTGGTCGAATACTCATACCAGGCGACGCCCTCGGTGACTGGGATCACGGGCACGTCCTCCAGCATGAACGCCTCGACCTGCTTGATCAGGTCGTGCTGTTTGTTGGAATCGGTGGTCGCACCGTACTGGTCGAGGAGCGAGTCGACCTGTGGGTTCTTGTAGCGCTCGTAGTCGCCCGCCGCGGTCTGGCCGATCGCCGCCGTGGTGGCGCTGTCGAGAGTGTTGCGGAGCTCGTAGTACGGCGAAGGGCCGGGCGAGGTCGCGAGCTCACCGTACGCGAGCTGGTAGTTCCCGGTGAAGAGGTTGTTGAAGTAGTCGTTGCTGTTCTGGTCCTGCTCGGTGATCTGCACTCCGATCTGCTGCAGGTTCTGCTTCACCACCTGGAGGGAGGCGGTCCAGTCGGTGTAACCCGCGATGCTGATGATGGTGAACGCCAGCTTGTGGCCTGAGCTGTCCGCCATGATCCCGTCCGAGCCCTTGGTGAAGCCCGCCTGCGAGAGCAGCTGCGTCGCCTTGTTGACGTCCATCTTGTAGCCGTACTTGCCCATCGCCGACTGGTCGACCCAGCTCGCGAAGGTCGGGGTCAGCACCCCGGTCTGGTTGCCGGCAGGTTCGTACCCGTATTCACCTTTCTGGGACACGCTGCCTCGGTCGATGCCGTAGGCGAGGGCCTGGCGCACGGCCTTGTTGTCCAGCGGCGACTTCGTCAGGTTGATCCAGATGTCGACGTTGGCGATCGGCGGGAACCAGTAGTGGTTGTTGGCCCTGTCCCTCGCGACGTAGTAGGTGTCGATGTTCGGGATGAACTGGCCGCCCCACTGGGCCTGGCCGGCGGCCAGGAACTGGTTGGCCGGGTCGTTGTCGGTGAAGGCCGGGTAGTTGACGGTCTGGATGTAGGGCAGGCCCTTCTGCCAGTAGCTCGAGTTCTTGGTGTACTCCACGTTCTGTGGTGTGCACTGGCTCATCTTGAAGGGACCCGTGCCGACCGGCTGGGCGACCTTCGACGTCGGGTCTTTGATCGCCGACCAGACGTGCTGCGGCACGATCGCCGTCTGGGCCGCCACCTGGTAGAAGTACGGCACGGCCGAGCTCTGGAAGGTCATCACGACCTGGTCGCTGCCCTGCTTGGTCACGCTCGAAAGGACGGACCAGTCGGACTGGAGGTCGAGCGCGGAGTTCTGCTTCAGCAGGTTGAAGGTGTAGACCACGTCGTCGGCGGAGAGAGGCTGCCCGTCGCTCCACTGCACCCCGGCACGGATCGTGAAGGTCAGGGTCTTGCCGTCGGCGCTCCAGTCGTACTTCGAGGCGAGCCACGGCGTCTTCTTGTCCGTGAGCAGGTTGTCGTAGACGAGGGGCTCGTAGATGATGCCGAACGACTCGCCGTTGACCGAGGCGTTGTATGGGTTGAAGTCGCAGGTCCACAGCGTTCCGCTCTCGTTGTCGATGGTCACCTCACCACCGGCGGCCGGGGCGGAATTCGCGGTGTTGTTGTTCTGGTTGCCGCCGCAGGCCGACACGACAAGCGTCAGCAATGCGAGCAACCCGATGCCGAATTGGCGACGTCGCGTCATGGCGCTACCTCCTCGAAACGAATGGCGGAATCCGCAAAACAGCTGATCGTCGAGAAACCTCGAGGCGGCTTCAACCGGCCACCTCCTGGACCTGGCGAGCGGGCGAGCGGGCGAAAACGCGCTCCCGCGCGACCTCGAGCGCGGTGGCGATGGCCCCGCGCAGCACCGCATCCTCGCCAAGCGCCGACACGACGACCTTCGGCCGGAAAGGCACGAGCTGGCGCAGCTCGCGCTCGATCGGCTCGAGCAGCAGGTCGCCGTTGCGCCCGATGCCGCCGCCAAGGATGACGAGCTCCGGGTCGAGCACCGGCGTGACGGTGGCGATGGCAAGCGCGAGGCGGGCGGCCTCGGCCTCGACCACGCGCGACGCGACGGCGTGGCCGCGCCGTGCCGCCGTGAAGATCCGCTCCGGAGTCAGCGGAGACCGCATGCCGAGCCGGCGTGCCATGCGGACCACGCCCGCGGCGGCGGCGGACTCCTCGAAGGCACCACGGCGCCGGTTGGCCGGATCGTGCGGGTCGCCCATCCCCAGCGGCATGTAGGCGACCTCGCCCGCCGCGCCGTGCGCTCCGCGATACAGGCGGCCGTCGATGACCAGGGCCATGCCGACGCCGGTCCCCACCGAGAGGAATACGAAGCTGTCCACGTTGCGACCCAGGCCGTCGGCCCGCTCGGCCAGCGCGGCCAGGTTGACGTCGTTCTCGAAGCTCACGTTGGTGCCGAGCTCCTCGCTCACGGCCCCGACGATGCCGCTGCGACCCCAGCCCGGAAGGTTCGGCGCCATGGCCATGTAGCCGTGTGAGGGGTCGAACACGCCGGGGCTGCCGAGCGCGATGTGGGTGACCTGCGGCCAGCGCAGGCCGGCGTCGGCGGCGAGGTGGCGGGCGATCGAACCGATCTGGCCGATGAGCGTCTTCGCGCTCGACACCCGCGCGCGCTCGTCGCGGCGCGCCACCACGGCGCCGGAGATGTCGGCGAGGGCCGCCCGCACCCAGCGCCGGCCCACGTCGACGCCCACCACCCAACCGGCCGCCGGGTTGAGCTCGTACAGGAGCGCGCTGGGACCCCGCTCGCCGCGCTGCCGGCCGACCTCGCGGACCAGCCTCGCGTCGAGCAGGCCGGTCAGGGTGAGCGACACGGTTGGCTTGGACAGACCGCTCACCCGCGCGACCTGCGCCCGGGAGAGCGGCCCCTGGCGGTGGATCAGGTCGAGCACGGTGCGCTCGTTGATCGCGCGGAGGAGGCTCGGCGTGCCGACCGTGATGCTCTGGTCTCGCATCAGCGGCCGTCGCGGCGCCGGCTCGGATTGGGCGGGTGGAAGCGTTCCCATAGTTAGGAAGAATTCCTTACCGAACCTTAACCGCCGCGGCGAAGTCCGTCAAGGAGCGCCTCACCGGTGCCCGAAGAAGCGCGGCAGGTGCCCGCGGTTGGCTTCCAGAAGGGTGTCGAGCAGGCCGGCCGCGACGTTGTAGCGCCCGACGAGGGGATTGGCCATCAGCGCCTTCAGCGCGGCGGCCCGATCGCCGTGGACGGCGGCGCGGACTGTCAGCCGCTCGTAGGCCTTCACCTGCTCGACCAATCCCCGCATCTCGGGCGCGAGCGGATCGAGCCTCTCCGCGGTCGCACCGTTGGAGCCGATGCGTGCCGGGATCTCGACCACGGCGTCCGCGGCGAGGTCCGGGAGAGCGCCGTCGTTTCGGATGTCGACCACCTGGAAGTCGCCGCGGTCGGAGTGGAGCGACGCGATGAGCTGCGCTGCGGCTTCGCTGTAGTAGGCACCGCCGCGGCGTTCGAGCAGGGCGGGCTTTTCCGCGAGGGCCGGGTCGCGGTACATCTCGAGCAGCTTCTGCTCAATCTCCATCACCTCCTGCGCTCGCGACTTCCGGGCGCCGGACAGCTGCTCGCGAAGCACCTCGTCGCTCATGTAGTAGTAGCGGAGGTAGTACGACGGCACCGCGTTCATGAGGTGGATGAGGGCGGCCGGCATTCCGATGTCGCGCGCGATCTCATCAGCGCATTTCGCGATCAATTCCGGGAGCCGGTCGGTGCCGTCGACGTAGACGGCCCTCTCCCAGGTCAGGTGGTTGAGGCCGACGTGGTCGAGGAGCACATGGTCCGCGCCGACCTCCAGCATCTGCGCGAACCGCCGCTGAAAACCCATGGCCGAGTTGCAGAGGCCGATCGCCCGATGACCTTCATCGAGCAGCGCCTGCATGACGATGCCGACGGGGTTCGTGAAGTCGATCACCCATGCATCCTTCGCGCCGCGTCGCGCCGTCTCCTCGGCGATCTCGAGCACCACCGGCACCGTGCGCAGCGCCTTCGCGAAGCCACCGGGGCCGGTCGTCTCCTGGCCGATGCAGCCGAACTCCAGCGGCAGCGTCTCGTCGGTCAGCCGCGCGGCCTGTCCCCCGACGCGCAGCTGCACGATCACGTAGGCGGCGCCGTCGAGGGCATGGTCGCGGTCGGCCGTGAGCACCAACCGCCCCGGCCAGTGGTGCTTCTCGAGGATCCGCCGCGACAGGCCGCCGACGACCTCGAGCCGCCCTGGATCGATGTCGAGGAGGACGAGCTCGTCGACCGGCAGCATGTCCCGGCGAACGTGAAACCCCTCGATGAGCTCCGGGGTATAGGTGCTTCCACCGCCGACCACGGCGATCTTCACGCCCACAACGGCGCATCCTACGCGAGAATATGCGGGAATTGTTAAGGAAGTTTCCTGATCGGGCGCGCGTGCTGGCCGTCGACGGCGGCGCATCGAAAGGCGACGTCGCGCTGATCGACGCCGCAGGCAGGGTGCTTGCCGCCGCCCGGCGCCCGGGCAGCTATCACTTCGGGTTGGACCACAACGGTTCGCGCGAGGCGCTCATGAGAGCGGTCCGCCTGGTCGCCACACGAGCCGGCCTGGACGGCAACGGCGCGATCGCCGACATCGGCGTCTACTGCGTCGCGGGGGCGGACATCGCGATCGACGACCGGCGGATCGCGGCGGAGCTCGAAGGGCTCCGCTGGGCGAAGAGGACGATCGTGCGCAACGACACGTTCGCAGTCCTCCGAGCCGGGACCGACCGCAAGTGGGGCGTGGCCGTGGTCTGCGGCACGGGCATGAACTGCGCGGGGGTCGGCCCGGACGGCAAGTCCGTCCGCTTTCCCTCCTTCGGCGAGCTGTCGGGTGACCGCGCCCATGGGGGCGGTTGGCTGGGCCGCACGGCCCTCGGCGCCGCGATCCGCGCGCGCGACGGGCGCGGCCGGCGCACGTTGCTCGAGCGCCTGGTCCCGGCTCACTTCAAGATGACCCGCCCGACGTCGGTGATGGAGGCGGTCTACGTGGGCCGCCTCGACCCCGACCGTCTCAGCGAGCTCGCCCCCAGCGTGTTCAAGGCTGCCGCCAGGGGCGACGAGGTGGCTCGCGCGATGATCGACGAGATGGGCGACGAGATCGTCGTCACTGTCAACGCGGTCATCCGCCGCCTGCGGCTGTCGACGCTTGACGTGCACATCGTGCTGGGTGGCGGTGTGCTGCGCGCCGGTGACGTCCGCCTGCACGAGAGGATCCGCGCCGGCATCACCGCGCTGGCGCCAGACGCCGTCATCCGCCGCCTCGAGGCGCCTCCTGTGCTGGGCGCGGCGTTGATCGGGCTGGACGAAGCTCGTGCCCCCGCCGCGGCGCACGAGAGGCTGCGGACCACCTTGACCCACGGCCGGCTTACCGCGCGCTGATCAGCTCCTCCCATGCGGCCGGGTCGTTCGCCACCGGCCTCGGCAGCTCGAGCCCTTGAGCGCGACGTCCGGCGATGTGCCCACGGCGCAGAACTATGCCGGGCGGTCGCCTCCCAGCGAGCATTCGATGCTGCAGTAGGCTTCCCGGCCTCGCGTCACCGCACCGAGCTCGATGGGCGACGCGCATGTCGAACAGTAGGAAGACGAGAGGCGCGAGCGGCCCTCCATGAGCCGCAGCTGTGACCGACCCGGGCGCGGCCCTGCCACCCCAGCCCGCAGGGCGCCGCGCTCGGATCCGCTCCCACCGAAGCCACCGACAGGAAGCTGCACGACGGCCATCGCCCTTCCTTCCTCTTTCCCCGAAACCAGCTCGAAAGCCTTACGGCAATTGTTCACGCGCCTCGGCTTTCGTCACCGTACCGCTGTAGGAGACCTTCCTACTGCAAGTCGTAAAGGGTTGTGAACGAAAAGGAAAGGACGCCCGCCGGTGACGGGCGCCCTCCTGGACCTGGTTCTCGGGTCTTACCAGTAATACCAGCGACTGCCCTCCGCGGCGCGGACGAAGAAGCCGAGCACCCACAGGATCAGCCCGATGACGAGCAGAATCCAGAGGATGTGAAGCGCTGGTGCCAGCAGACCGCCCCCTCCGAGGAGCAGCAGCAGCAGGATCAGAACGATCAACGCAACCACTCTTGATTTACCTCCTTTCGAGCTGGCCGTGCGGCCAGCCGCGCATCTCTGACTACTGAAAAAACGCCTGCCTGAGGGGCCCCTACCCGGGCCTGTGGCGCCTCAGCGCGATCGCGACGTGGTCTTGCGCCTCGAGGCCGTCGACGGGCGCCGCCCGGTCTTGCCGCCCTTCATCAATGAGCGCCAACCCCTGGCTGAAACCTCGACGCCGTACTTGCGCGCGGCGGCCCTGATCCGGCGCCAGGCCGCGTCACGCTCCGCGTCCGAAACTCCCTCGACCTGGTCGAAGCGCGCGATCGCGTTGCGCACGTGGCGCGCGTCGTTCAGCGGCTCTTTGCGCTCCTTTGGGAAGGCGAACGTGCCGGCCTGCATTCGGTTTTTCTGCCGAGTGCTCAGGCCTGACGAACGCGTCGGCGTCCTGGCCCCGTGCGCGCGCCGGCTGCTCGCCGAGGTTGCCTTCTTGACGTTGCGCCGCGCGGCGGCTTTCTGTCGTGTCGTGGCCATGCGAACCTCCTCTCAAATTTTTTTGCGTCCGGACCGCATTCGGCCCTCAATGGAAAAACGTTCGGGCCTGACGCGATACCGAGCGCGGCTCCGGAGGCCGACAGCAAAGAGGGCCGGCCCGCGGAGGCTCGGCCCTCTGCTCCTTGAGGAGGGTCAGGGGGAGACTGTCTGACTACTTCGAAGGTGATGCCTGGGCGCTCGGTGAAGCGCCTCCACCGCCACCACCGCCTCCGTTGGCGGTCGGCATCGGGGACGTGACGGTCGGGTTTTGCACCGGCGCGACGCTCCGAGTGCCGAACCAGTTCCACTGCGTGAAGCCGAAGAACAGAAGAATCAACACCAGGAACGCGAGGATCGCGGCAGCGATCCCGGCCCCTGCGCCTGCGCCCGTGGTGCCACCCGTTTCGACGACCTCAGAACCCGCCGGGCTCCAGTAACGCCGAACGCTGTACCCACCTGCTCCGAGGAGCACGGCGAGCACCAGCACGATCAACAGGATGAACAACAGAGTTCCCAAAACGCACGAACCTCCTTTCGCATCAGTCGACGACCCTCACGGCACGCCGCTAGGTCCTCTCGCTAGAAGGAACGCCCAGGCCCGAGTCGTGTACTGAGGCCCGGCGTGCGAGTTCGATTCGAGCTAGGCGACCCGGCGCCGTCGCCGGCGCAAAAGGCCGCCCGCGACCGCCAGCGCGACCGCCGCCGGAAGGGCGACGCGCTGAAAGATGGAGCGCGGCCGCCGGCGGGGCGGGGCCGGCGTTTCAGGGGTCTCCTGCTTTTCCTTGATCGCCTCGACCGGCCGTTTGGCCTGGCGCGCGTCGCCCAGTGGGCTTGCGATGAGGCCGCGGTGCGCGGGCTCCCCCATGCGGTAACGGTTGTAGACCGCACCCAGGAGCAGCAGCTGGCTGAGGAGATAGAACCAGGTCGCGAGCAGGAAGAACAGGCCGAACTGGGCGCCGTACGTGTTGAAGTGGCCCGCGAAGCGCGCGTACAGCGGAAACACCAGGGAGAGGGCCTCGACGAGGATTCCGGCGAGCACGGCGCCGGGGAGCACCTCTCTCAGGGCGAACGTCCGGTTGGGGACGAAGCGATACAGCAACACCAGCAGCGCCACCATCACGATCGCGCCCGCCACGAATCCGACCAGCCACGCCACCCATCCGACGTGCACGAAGCTTGCCAGCGTGTTGATGCCGACGGTCACGACGATCGCCACGACGAGCAGCGCCATCATCACGAAGCCCATCAGCTTCTGGCGGACCAGGTCGCGCTGCTTGGTGCCGAAGATCTCGGTCAGAGCGAACTCCATCGTTCCGAAGATGCTGCTCGCGCTCCAGACCAGGCCGCCTATCGAGACCAGCCCCAGCCAGCCCGCCGACTGCTTGACGCCGTGCAGCGCACCCTGAAGCTCGGGCTGCGCGCTGCCGGGAAAAAGCTGAAGCACGAGCAGTTGGGCGTGCGCTTCGGCGCCCGGGTCGCGGATCGCGAGGCCGACGAGCGAAAGCCCGCCCAGGATCATGGGAAACATCGCCATGAACCCGGCGAACGCAAGGGCCAGCGCGAAATTGCTCGCCTGGCTCTCGCCGAAGGCGTTGAGGACCCGCACCGGGGTCGTCTGCTGGACGCGCTCGACGAATCGCTCGATCCGCCGGCGCATCGCTCGGATCAATCGAACGCCGGAGTCGCGTGCCGCGCGCCCCGCTGATCCACCTCGTCACTCGAACCCCCGCCCGTGACCTTCTCGATCAGGGCCGTCGAGGCGGTCCCGACCACGGCCGGAGCGACCTTGCGGATGATGCTCTCGAACGCACCCGGCTCGGCGGCCGCCTTGTCGTTGACGGTCACGGTCACCGACGGCATCGCCCGCTTCAGGTTCTTCATCCTCTTCATTCGGGACGCGAGCTCGTCGGCGAGTTGGCGCAGGCCGTCGGGCGACACCTCTTTCAACCGGCCCTTCAGGGATGGTCTCCTCACGCGTCGGTAGATCAGGAACGCCGCGGCGCCCACTGCTGCCGCGCCGGCGACCACGGCGACGATCCGCCCATAGCGGACGGCGTTCGACGTCGCGCGCGCTTCCAGGACGCCCAGGTTCTCGTCCATCCGCTGTCGGGTCTCTCTTATCTGACGGTCGATTTGATCTGTCGAAGCGCCCATTCCTTGTTCTCCTTCAGGCTGGCGATGGTCTTGGGCGGGAGCTTGAACTGGAACCTGGCCCTGCCGGCGAGCACGAGCAGGAGACCGACGACCAGGTACGCGCCCACCCAGGCCGCCGCCGCGATCCAGTGATCGGGCACCAGGGCCACGATCAGCGATGGCACCGCGACGAGAAGCGCGAGCATCACGAGCAGCCCTCCCGCTCCAACCATGCCCGCGGCTATCGCGTTGGCCGTCGCGAGGTCTTTCAACTCCTGCTTGGCGAGCGCGATCTCCAGGTTGACCAGGCGCTGCGCGTCCTGCACGACTTCGGCGGCGAGCTCACCCGACCCAACCTTTGGGCGCACGCCCTCCGCCCCGTTCACGGGACCACTCACTCGATAGGTCAACGCCCCGCGTGAGAGCGTTACGCGCACACCGACCAATCGCGGGGTTGCCTGGGCACGCGGGCCGGCCGCGTCAGAGCAAGGTGATGAGGAGAGCGATCGCGGCGACGCTCATGACAGCGGTCGCGGACCATGTGAGCGCCTTGCTGATCGGGCCGCTCGTCCGCTCCCCCATCACCGCGCGGTCCGACCCGAGCAGGACGATCAGGACCATCAGCGGCGGCGCCACGACTCCGTTGATGATCGCCGTGATGAAGAGGGCGCGAATGGGATCGATGCCCACCAGGTTGATCGCAATCCCGGCGACCGTCGACGCAGCCATGATCAGATAGAAGGTCGGGCGGTATCGCGGCCGGTCCGAGAGCTCGCCCTCGAGGCCGAGGAACTCCTTGACCGCGTATGCGGCGGACCCGGTGAGGATTGGAATCGCCAGCAGCCCCGTGCCGATCATGCCCGCCGCGAAGAGCACGAACGCCCACTGGCCGGCGAGTGGCGCCAGCGCCTGCGCCGCCTGGTCGGCGGTCTGCACGCCAGTCTTTCCGTGTGCGTGGAGGACGGCTGCCGACGTGAGGATGATGAAGTACATGACCACGTTCGAGAAGAACATTCCGGTGACTATGTCCGCGCGGGCGGCTTGGAGCTCCGAGACCTTCACCCTCCGGCGCGACGCCTCGGTGACCTTGCCCGCAGCGCGCATCTCGGCAACCTCACTCGAGGCCTGCCAGAAAAACAGGTAGGGCGAGATAGTCGTGCCGAGGATCGCGACCAGCGCCGCGATGAAGTCCCTGTTCAGCTCGATGCGGGGTATCAGGCTCGAGAGAATCACCTGGCGCAAATCGGGGTGCACCAGAAGGCCCGTGGCCACGTAGGCGAAGAGGGCCAGGGTCAGCCACTTGAAGATCTTGAAGATCATCGCGTACGTCGCAAACAGCTGGAGCCCGATGACGAGAAGGGCCACCGGCACCAGCAGCCAGAGCTCGCGCACGAGGCCGCGAGTAAGGAGCGATCCCCCGGCGGCGACCGCACCAAGGTCGGCCCCGGCGTTGATCGTGTTAGCGATGAACAGGGCCACCACGCACGGCGCAACGAGGAAGATTGGGAACTTGCGCCGCAGCGACGTGCCCAGTCCGACCCCGGTGTGGAGAGCGATCCGGGCGCAGAGCTCCTGGACAGCGGTCATGAGCGGAAACGTGAAGAGCGCCGTCCACAGGACGCCGTATCCGAACTGACTGCCGACCTGGGAGTAGGTGCCGATGCCGCTCGGGTCGTCGTCGCTTGCGCCCGTGATGAGCCCGGGGCCGAGCAGGTGCAGCCAGCCGATGGGACCGCGCCGTCGAGCCTCGTCGAAGCTCGGTCGCCCCGCGGCCGGCGCACCGGTCCCGGCGTCCGGGCTCGACGTGTAGTCGCCCTTGTAAAGCTCGTCCGGCGCCGGCTCGGTGTCCGGGCCTGCCGGGATCGCCTTCAGGAGCGGGTCCTGGATCGGACCTCCCGGATGCCGCGCGTCATCCTCCCGTTCCGGGTCGTCCCCCCTTACCGCCCTCATACCCCGAGAACGCCCGTGCGCCCGAAGTTCGACGATTCCACCGGTGAGGTATGTGCGAGGGACGTTGAACTCATTGATGGCGACGACACCCCAGGTCCGGCCCGTGCCGCTGGCCGAGACGATCGACCGCCGGCTGTACCGGATGATCCACGGGCTGCCCCACTCCCCGATCAGCGATCGGTACGTGACGACGCTGTCCGACCTGGGCGAAGGCCTGGGCTGGGTGGCGGCAGGAATCGCCATCGCGTGGATGGGCGGCCGCAAGGGTCGCCGCGCCGGGCTCGCCGCGGCGATCGCATCCCTGGGCGCCACCTACCTGGTCCAGCAGAAGATCAAGCCGGTCTTCAAGCGCAACCGGCCGCACATCGGGCGTGACGTCGTGGTGGTCGGGATCAAGACGAGCGACGCCTCGTTCCCCTCCGGGCACACCGCGTCGTCGTTCGCCGCCGCGACCGCGCTCTCGACCTTCTACCCCAAGGCATCGCCACTCGTGTTGGGGCTTGCCGCCGGGGTCGGGCTTTCGCGCGTGCACCTGGGCCACCACTTTCCCAGCGACGTCGCCGTCGGGTCGTTGATCGGGATCGCGACGGGCACGCTTGTCGCCTGGCTGATCCGGCTGCCCGAGACGCTTTAGCAAGAGCCTGGAAAAACTGGTGGAGGGCCCGGCCATTGCTGGCCAGGCGCCCCCAGTCCAGTAACGAGGAGGCGCGTCGACTTACTCAGGTCAGGTACAGAACCTACGCAGAGGGTTTACCGACGTAAGGATTCGTGGGAGAATTGAGCTGGCTGGCGAGCGTCGGCTCGTCTCACCAAGGGGGACCGCGGTTGGAGCCGCTTGCGTACGAACAGGGGGACTGCGTGTATTCGGACCGCCAGCTCGTGGTCACGCGCACCGCCGAGCCGCGAGGACTGATGTTCTCGGGCGAGATCGACATGACGAACTCGGACGCCGTCGCGACCTCGCTGGCGCGGGACTTTCCTGTGCCCGGCGATGCTCATCTCGACCTGCGGCACCTGATCTTCTGCGACATCAGCGGGATCAGGGCACTGGTGGATACGGCCGAGGCACTCGGCCCGGGCCGGCGCGTTCTGCTCCACGGCTTGCCCGAGCAGCTCGCGACTGTGATGCGCGTCACCGGCTGGTCGGAGCTACCCACCCTCGTCATCTGCGATTGCCGGGTCGAGCAGCCATGAGCCAACAGGAGCAGGCGCTCGCGTTCCGTCACGAGGCACTCCTCTACTCGGGTTGGGCGGGGTTCATAGCCGGAACCGTGCCCTTCATCCGGGGAGGGCTCGAAGCCGGCGAACCGGTTCTCGTGGTCGAGTCGCCGGAAAAGGTCCAGCTCCTGAGGACCGCCCTCGATCGCGATGCGGATCGGGTCATGTTCGCGGACATGGCGAATGTTGGCGCGAACCCGGCGCGCATCATCCCCGCCTGGCAGGACTTCGTCGCGATGCACGGCGCAACGGGGACTCGGCTGCGCGGAATCGGCGAGCCGATCTGGCAGGGGCGGAGCGACGACGAGCTCGTCGAATGCCAGCGCCACGAGTCGCTCCTCAACGTCGCATTCGGCCGGGGGCGGCCGTGGTGGCTGCTCTGCCCCTACGACACCGACAGGCTCGATGCATCGGTGATCGACGAAGCCAGGCGCAGCCACGAGTACCTGAGCCAGGACGGCGTGGCCTGGGGCAGCTCCGAGTTCAGGGGCATCGACGGGTCCGGCGCTCCATTCGATGCACCGCTGCCGGCGCCCGACACGAGCGTGCGCGGACTGGCCTTCGACCGCCGCGCCCTCGCCGATTTGCGACGCGTCGTGGGCGAGCAGGCGATGGACGCAGGGCTGGAGTCGAAACGGGCATCCGACCTCGTGGTCGCGGCCAACGAGGTGGCGACGAACAGCATCCTGCACGGAGGCGGTGGGGGCACGCTGCTGGTGTGGCGCGACTCCGAGAAGCTCGTCTGCGAGGTCTCCGACTCAGGCCGGTACGGCCTTCTTCCTCTCGCCGACCGCGAGCGTCCTGTGGACGGGGACTCTCCTCGAGGCCTCTGGCTGGCCAACCAGCTGTGCGACCTGGTTCAGATCAGGACGTTCTCCGACAGGACGGTGATGAGGCTGCACATGCGAATCGACCCGCGCCATCGCCTTCACGTCTTTCCGAGCGACTCCGCGACGGCTTCCAGCGCCGGAACATAGCCACGCCGCGGCGGGACGTCGGCTACCGGTAAATCACCGCCGCCCGAGCCTCGGCGAGCCGGGGTCCACCTCGAGGGCGCGAACGGCCGCCAGCTGCTCATCTCGGGTTCGAAACAGGCCGGCGGCGGTCTCAGGCATCCATCACCTCCTAAAACAGGTGACGCCCAGCCTGGGGATCTATCCTGTCTCGACCGTGGCGACCAGGTCCGAGCTAGCCGGCTTCACCAGCGCCCAGGCACGCCGCACCCTGGAGGGCCTCCCTCGCACGGACTACGAGGTCGTGATCAAGCCGCTTCGCTACCGCTGGGCGCCCCACCTGGCCGCCCGGTGCGAGTTCGAGGAGCGCCGGATAGTGCTCCAGGTGCCGGTTCCGTTCCGACCCTTCAAGGAGCCCGTCATCTTCGCCGCCATGCGGAAGAAGGGCGCCGGCATGCGGTTCGCCTGGGTTTCCGAGACGGTGTCCTTTCGCGGCCGGCGGGACGTCCTCAGGTTTCTCTACTGCCACGAGTGGCTGCACTGGTATCTCTACGAGGTGCTGGGCAAGGCCGCGTCCGCGGAGACGGCCTGTGACCGTTTCGCGCTGAGGAACTTCCGGAAGCGCTATGTCGGCACAGACGATGCCGACGAGGCTCTCAAGCGGCGGCCCGCGCGGGCACGCGCGTCGTACTGAAGCCTTTCGCCTGGGCCAGGCGGGCGAACGTGACGGCATCCTCGATGGCGTGTCCGCCCCGGTCGTTGTTGAAGTAGACGAAGAGGTCCTCCGCCGGCGTCCAGAGCTCGGTCAGCCGATCGATCCATCGACGCAGAGCCTCGTCGGAGTATCCGGGCGGATGAAGGCCACTGCCCTCGTGGAAACGGACGAACGTCCAGTCGGCGGTGCGCCAGGCCGGCTGCGTTCGGCGAGGGCTGTCCGCGAGGCAGAGCGCGGCACCGTGCCGTTCGAGGATCGCGCGTGTCTCCTCCGTGAACCACGACGGGTCGCGAAACTCGACGGCGACTCGAACCTCGGGCGGGAACGCGGCAAGCGTGTCCTCGAGTCGCGCCGTATCTGACTGGAGACCTGGCGGAAGCTGCAGCAGGATGGGCCCGAGCTTCGACCCCAGCGCCGACGCGCGCTCCATGAAGCGATGCACCGGCTCCTCCGGGTCGTCGAGTCGCTTGAGGTGCGTGAGGAAGCGGCTCATCTTCAGCGCGAGAAGGAAGTCGCGAGGCGTGCGCCTCGCCCACGTCTCGAAGACGCGTTTCTCAGGCAGGTTGTAAAACGTGTTGTTGACCTCGACGGTCTGGAAGCGCTCGGCAAAGTAGGGCAGCCACTCCTGCTGCGACAGCGTGCGTGGGTAGAACACATCCCGCCAGTGCCTGTACTGCCAGCCGGAAGTTCCCACGTGGATCATCTCCATCAGAACGCCTGGCGGACGAGCGCGATGACCGCGACGGGAAGGACGACGTTGACGAGCCATGAGACGAGTCCCCGGTTGGCCCCGATGGGCAGCGCGAACAGCGCGAGCGAGCCGAGCAGCGTGATGGACTCGATGGCAATCGCGGCCCGGCGCGCCCATCGCCTGCGCCAGAGAAGGGCGACGCCGACCAGCACCGTACCCAGCGCGAGCAGCATCGAGGCGATGCCCAGGCCGAGCATCGACACCTCGCCCGCGACGGCGAATGGGAGGGCGGACATTCCCGCGATGGCCCAGAACAGCGCCTGAAGCAACAGGAGAACGAAGGCCGCCTCGGGCCGGCTCGTCGCCGGCCTCGATGAGCTAGAGCTGATCAATGTGCTTCACCACGCTCGAGTCGATGTCGACCGCGAACGGCCCGCCTCCCGGGTTGTCGACGATCCAGACGTGCAGCATCGCCGGCACTGTGAGGTCGATCGCGCCCGCCGGGCAGGTCGCGGTCGGAGTCATCAGGCTGAAGGCGAGCCCGAACGGCGTGATGCATATGTTCGTGTGCTCGTGCCATGCGGTCAGCGGGCCGCCGGGATCGGGGCCGAACTCACCGATGCGCTTCATCTGGAACATCGCGCCGAGCAGGACCGGGCCGTGCCTCGAGTTGGCGTAGACGAGGCCCTGCGGACGGCGCGGGTCCATGACGTAGCCGGCTTCGACGTAGCGCTGGTTCATCCAGTGAGTCGACGGCAGGTTGCTCGGACCGCCTGGCCGGTACCCGGCCGCCCACGCCACGCGCCAGTCCGCGTACGGCGCGACCGCGGCTTTCGTCGCGTCGTACAGGTCCTTCGCCGCCCGCACCTGCGCGGGGGTGGCGACCTCGTTCGTCGGCTGGAGGATCGCTCCGGCGTGCACGTGCTGCGCGTCAGGGCGCGCGAGGTCATCGATCCACACGGTCGCCGTCACGACCATGGTGAGCAGCGGCACGGCGACTCCGAGCGCCGACCACCGCCACGCACGGTGCCGCCCCGGCTCGCCTCGAACCGGAATGAGGACGAGGCCAAGGGCGCAGAGCTCGAGGAGCTTGGTCGCGATCGCCACCTGGTCGGGCGTGTCGAGACCGAGCACGATCCAAACGACATAGCCGAGCAGCGTCATCGCCAGGAGCGCGGCCGAGGCAAGGCGCCAATGCTTCCACGTGTAGAGCTGCGACAGGGCGAGATACCCCGTGCCGTTGCCGATGAACAGCACCGCCGTCAGCGGCTCGTTGAGGTGGGTTGTGACGAGGCCGAGGTGCACCGCGCCGGACATTGCGATGAGGACCGACGCGCCGAGGACCGTTCCCGACACGCCCCGGCTCGCGCGCCGAAGCCGGAGCGCGATCAGCGCGAATGGAAGGGCGAGCAGGCCGGCGTAGAGGCCGATCGCGTGGTCGGGTGCGACATCGAACATGACACGAGGATTCGCTCGCTGATTGAGAAGGACATAAGCAAATCAGCCGCGCTCCAACTGGCCTGCACGGCTGCGCGGGATGTCGACGAGCAGCGCGGCGCCCCCGACGAGCGACTCGCCGGCGACGATCCTCCCGCCATGCTGCGCCGCGATCCACCGAGCGATGGACAGCCCGAGGCCGGCGTGCCCGCCGGCGCGCGACAGATCCGCGCGGTAGAACCGTTCGAAGATCCGCTCGCGCTCTTCGATGGCGATTCCGGGGCCGTCGTCCGACACGACCAGGCGCGCCCATCCCGCCTCGGTGCTCAGGTTCACCGCCACGGCGGTGCGCGCATGGCGAAATGCGTTGTCGAGCAGGATCCACAGGAGCTGCCTCAGCTCGTCGGCGTCGCCGTCGACCGAGACATCGACCGTTTCCGTGGTGAGACCGCGGTCCGGGTGCAGGGCACCGGCCTGCCTGCACACCTCGTCGACCAGGGCGCGAAGGTCCAGCTCCACCAGCGCTAGACGCATTCCGGCGTCGGCCCGGGCCAGGATGAGCATGCGGTCGACGAGGCGGGACATGCGGGCGCTTTCGCCGGCGATGTCCGCCGCGGCCGCGCGGCGCTCGCCATCGGAGATCGCGGGCCCCGCGGACAGAAGGCCGGCGTTGGCGCGGATGGTGGCGAGCGGCGTGCGCAGCTCGTGGGACGCATCCGCGACGAAGCGGCGCTGGGAGTCGTAGGCGTCCTGCAGCTGACCGAGCATTCGGTTGAAGCTGGTCGAAAGTATCGCGACCTCATCACGGGCGCCCCGCTCAGGCAGGCGGCGCGCGAAGTCCCTGGTGCGGCCGATCTCGTCCGCGGCGCCGGCGGCCACCTTCAACGGCCTGAGGGCGCGGCCGGCGACCAGCCACGACCCGGCCAGCGCCGCCAGCAAGGCGGGGACCGCCGAGATGATGAGAAACGCGACGATGCCGGAGAGGTTCGACTGGGGGACGTTCGTCGACTGCCCCGTGACGACAAACCCGCGGTCGAACGCAACGCCGTAGAAGCGAAGGCCACCGGCGGTGTCGAAGTAGCCGCCGAACACTTCGGGCGCCGCTGCCTTCAGCCTGCTCGACGGGAGCGGTGGCGAGCCGTTCAGCTGCGCCGTCGAGTAGATGACCGACCAGGTCGGGTCGAACACCTCCACGAACACGTCGGTGCTCGTGCGCAGGTCGGCGGGGGCGAAGGTGCCCCGGGGCCCAAGGTCGGTGGATGAGTCGAGGGACGCGACCGCCTGCCGGGCCCTGGTGCGAAGCGCGTCGTCCTGGTTCGTGTTCACCCCTCGGGCGAAGAGCGCGTAGAGCAGCGATCCGAAGATGACGAGCGTCAGGGCCACGACGGCCGCCCCGAAAAGGGCCAGCCGCAGCCGGAGCGGGATGCTCACTCCCTCAGCGCGTACCCGGCGCCGCGCACCGTGTGGAGAAGCCGGGCCTCGCCTCCCTGCTCGAGCTTCTGCCGCAGATATCCGACGTAGACCGCCACCACGTTGTCGGTCTGCGGCTCGCCCCTCCAGACCGCGTCGAGCAGCTGCTCCCGCGTCATCACCCGGCGCGGATGGCGAAGAAAGTGCTCGAGCAGGTCGAACTCCGTCGCCGTCAGCGGGATCTCCCGCTCGCCGCGCCAGGCTACGCGCAGCGCGGGCTCGAGGCGCAGGTCGGCGAAGCCTAGATGCTCATCAGGCGCCGAGCGCCTCATCAGCGCGCGCACGCGGGCGAGCAGCTCCTCGTACGCGAACGGCTTGACGAGGTAGTCGTCCGCGCCACTGTCGAGGCCGCGGACGCGCTCCTCGGTTCCCCCGAGCGCGGTCAGCATCAGGATGGGAACCGGGCCGGAGGCGCGGAGCCGGCGACACACTCCGATACCGTCCAGGCCGGGCAGCATCACGTCAAGCACGACCAGGTCGAACGAGCGCTCGCGGGCTCGGCGGAGCGCATCGTTTCCGTCGCTGGCGAGCTCGATGTCATGGCCCTCCGCCGCCAGGACGCGGCTGAGCGTGGCGCCCAGCCGAGGGTCGTCTTCCACCACGAGGATCCGCGAGACGCGCATCTGCACCGATATATAAGCGGCAGTTGAGGTTTCAATAAGAGCCTGTCGAAAATCGCGCTCCCCGTTCGTCGGCCTGCATGAGACCAGACAAGGGGTCATCAACACCACCGAGGAGGATCGACGATGGCGAATTTCGTGCTTCTGTATGCCGGCGGCAGCGCCGGGAGGACCGAGGCGGAGCGTGCAAAGACGATGGAGGCCTGGGGCGCCTGGTTCGGCAAGCTGGGCGACAAGATCGTCGACCACGGCAACCCGTTCGGCGAAAAGGCCAAGAACCTGGGCAACGGCAGCGTCCATGACGGCGCCGTCGGCACGCAGGCGACGGGCTACTCGATCATCAAGGCGGACTCGATCAACGCAGCGGCGGACCTGGCGAAGGGCTGCCCGGTGCTGCAGTCCGGCGGCAAGATCACGGTCTACGAAGTCACGCCGGCGATGTAGTCACGAGTCGAGGAGGGCAAACCCCTCCTCGATTCATTCCAGCCCGGTGAGCGAAACCCGCTTGCTGGTGGTCAGCCGGCCGCGGGCGGCGGAGACGTAAGTGCCCGACGTGGGGGCGACGTCGGAGTAATCCCCACCGACGGCGATGGTGACGTAGCCCAGGCCGCCGCGGCTGGCGTGGGTGGGGTCGAAGGCCCAGGCGACAGCGTCGCCGGTGCCGTCACGCGTCGGCAGCACGACCTCGACCCACGCGTGCGTCCCGCCCTGGCCGAGCAGGTGGCCGGACACGTAGCGGGACGGGATGCCGCACACGCGGCACAGGGCCAGCATCACGTGCGCGTAGTCCTGGCACACGCCGGCTCCGAGGGCGAGCGCCTCCGCCGCGGTGGTGCGGACGCCGGTCGCGCCGAAGCGATAGGTCATCGACTGGTACACCCAGTCGTTGATCCTGTCGGACAGAGGGAGACCCCATTCGGCCGAGTCGGCGAGACGCTCGGCGGCGGCGCGGATGCGATCGTCCGCCGCGGTCAGTCGCGACGGCTCGAGCAGGTATCCATCCGCGAGCCAGCCGTCGGCGAGACGGTTGGGCTCGGACCCATGGCGCTCGACCGAGACCTCGGCCTGGAACTCGATCACAGACGCCACTCGCGGCGCGAAGACGTTGAAGACCACGTTGCCGAAGCGGTCCCGCCTGTCCTCGAGACGCGCGCCATCGAGGTCCACCGACAGCTCATGGCGGAGCCGCCTCTGGTCGCCGAAGCGCTCGGGTGGAATCACCACCAAACGGTGGTTCAGGTCCCGGATCGGCTCCGGGTACTCGTAGCGAAACGTCTGGCGCAGCAGGTACGACGCCCGTCTCGCTGTCGTCCAGTCGACAGATGAAGGATCGATCGCCATCAGGAGTCCTTCACCGGGTCGGCCCAGACCGTCATGGAGCGGAACACCGCCGGCCCGAACGTGGTCAGCATCGCGACGTCGAGCGCGTCGCGGCCGCGGCCGATCAGCACGCGGCCGACCCGCCGTTCGTTGTTGCGCGGGTCGAACGTCCACCAGCGGTCGGCCAGCCACACCTCCATCCAGGCGGCGAAGTCCATCGGATGGTAGGGCGGTGGCACATAGATGTCCGGCAGGTAGCCAAAGGCATAACGCGCGGGGATGTTCATGGCTCGGCAGAACGTGATCGCGAGGTGTGCGAAGTCGCGGCACACGCCGGTCCGGCTATCGAAGACGTCGACCGAGGTGGTGAGCGGGTCGCTCGAGCCGTACTGGAACTTGAGGTTGTCGTGGACCCAGTCGCAGATCGCCTGCACCCGTGGACCGCCCGGCTCGGTCTGGCCGAACATCTCCCACGCCACGCCCATCAAGCGGTCAGACAGGCAGTACCGGCTGGGCAGGGTGAAGTGAAGCAATTCCCCGGGGACCTCGTCGACCGCGGGTTGGCGGGACGAGGAGGCGTCCGCGTCGGGCTCGTCGGGCACCGCGACCACGGCGTCGTAACGGAGGGCCAGGTCGCCGGGCGGCATGACCAGGCGCTTCACCGGGTTGCCGTAGATGTCCGCGTACTCGTCGATCGGGATCGGCGGCTGGGTGGTCCACGTCTCGGTGACCAGCCGGTGCGAGGCGTCTGACCGGGGGCGAACCTGGACGGTGGCGACGGTCGGAGCGCTCACGTCGTACCTGAACTCGCAGCCGACGCGCAGGCTGATCGTATTTCCAGAAGTCGCGATGGCGCAGACACTATAGCGGTGGCCTCCGTGGGTTCCCTCGATTCCAGCTACGAGATCAACGGCTTCTACGACGAGATGCTTGCGGAGGTCGGGAAGCCGAGACCCGGCTACCGTCGAATCTACGAGCACCTGCAGGAGCTCGGTTGGGGCGAGCTCCAGCGCCGGCACGACATGGCGATGGAGATGTTCCGCAACCACGGGATCACGTTCGCCGTGTATCCGGACGAGCAGGGGACCGAAAAGGTGTTCCCATTCGACATCATCCCGAGGATCCTGTCGGCCGCGACCTGGCGGCACCTGGAGGCGGGCCTGCAGCAGCGGATGACGGCGCTCAACCACTTCCTGGACGACGTCTACGGCAGGAAGCTGATCCTGAAGCAGCGGGCGATCCCGCCCGAGATCGTGCTTTCGAGCTCGCTCTATCTGCGAGAGATCGAAGGGCTGGCGGTGCCGCACGGGATCCACAGCCACATCGCCGGCATCGACCTGGTCCGCGACGAGCGGGGCGAATTCTTCGTCCTCGAGGACAACCTCCGCACGCCCTCCGGAGTGTCGTACGTGCTGGCCAACCGGCACGTCATGAAGCGGGTGCTGCCCGACCTGTTCGCGGGTTACCCCGTGCGACCGGTGGAGGATTACGTGCACGAGCTGCTCCGGCTGCTGCACTGGCTCGCGCCGGCGGGCGTCGTCGATCCGACCGTCGTCCTCCTCACGCCCGGGATCAACAACGCGGCCTACTACGAGCACCTCTTTCTCGCCAAGCAGATGGGCATCGAGCTGGTCGAGGGCACTGACCTGGTGGTCGACCAGGACCATGTCTTCATGCGGACCACACGAGGTCTCAAGCCTGTTCACGTGATCTATCGACGTATCGACGATGAATGGCTGGACCCGATCTTCGGGCGGCAAGAGTCGCTGGTCGGGGTGGCCGGCCTCGTCAGCGCGTACCGCGCCGGGCACGTCGCCATCGCCAACGCGTTGGGCAACGGCGTCGCCGACGACAAGGCGGTCTACGCGCTGGTGCCGCAGATCATCAGGTACTACCTGGGCGAGGACCCGGTCCTGCCCAATGTCCAGACCTACCTCTGCGCCGTCGAGCAGGACCGCCGATACGTGCTCGAGCACATCGAGGAGCTGGTGGTCAAGACGGTCGACACCTCGGGAGGCTACGGCATGCTCATCGGGCCCGCGTCGACGAAGGCCGAGCGTGAGGAGTTCAAGCGGCGCATCTCATCGAAGCCGCGGGCGTTCATCGCGCAGCCGGTGGTCGCGCTGTCGGTTCAGCCGGTGCTCGACGGCGGCCGGCTGCGGCGCACGCACCAGGACCTGCGCCCCTTCGTCCTGACAGGACCAGACGTGAGGGTCACGCCTGGCGGCCTGACGCGGGTCGCGCTCAAACCGGGATCGCTCATCGTCAACAGCTCGCAGGGCGGTGGCAGCCGCGACACGTGGGTGATGGCGGACTCGCCGGGCACCACAGTCGAGGACTTCGATGCTTAGCCGCGCCGCGACCTCGCTCACGCTGCTCGGCAGGCACCTCGAACGCGCGGACCATCTCGCACGCATCCTCAGCGTGCACGTGGCGCTGTCGCTCGACCGCAGGAACGAGCCTGGGCCCGACTACTGGATGCGGTTCATGGAGCTCGCCGGCTGGCCGGGCAGCGACACGGGCCGGCGCGACCAGGCGATCGAGATGGTGATCACGGGGACGCTCGGCCCGTCGGTTCGAGCGAGCGTCGCGGCGTCCCGGTCGGCCGCGCTCGCGGTGCGGCCTTCGCTTCCCACCGAGCTCTATGAGAACGTGAATGCGCTGCACTGGCGTGTGCAGCAGCCGAGCTGGGGTCGCGACCTCTATCCCTTCCTGACCGACGTGCAGATGAGCGTCCGGCTCGTCGACGGGCTGCTCGAGGACACGATGCCTCACGACGAGGCACGCGACTTCGTGCGGCTCGGCAAGTTCCTCGAGCGCACGGCCAACGTGACGTCGATCGTGACCCGCAAGGCCGCCGAGCTCGCCGACACGCCCGGGGATGCGCTGGAGTGGTCCTCGGTGCTGAGGTCTTGCTTCGCCTTCGAGTCGTACCAGGCCCGCTACTCCGGCGGCGTGACGGCCGACCGGGTGATCGAATGCCTGCTGCTCGACCGCTCCCTTCCCCGCTCCGCCCGGTTTTCGAGCTTCGTCGCGCGGCAGGCGGTGGTCCGCATCGAGGGCTCGAGCGTCCGCGCGAAGCCCGTCGGCCTGCTGAACAGGCTGCATCAGATGTACGAGCGCGAGGACAGCGGGTCGATCGCGCAGAACCCCGTCGATTTCGGTGCGGAGTGCCGTGCCCTGCTGCGGCAGCTCGAGGTCGCGCTGCGCGAGCGCTATTTCCATCCAAGCAACGTGCCCGCCAACGTCGCGGGCGAGGAAGGGCACGGTGTCCCTCAGCAGCAGCAGCAGGAACGCCGATGAAGCTCGAGATCACCCACAGCACCCGATACCGGTACTCCGGGCCCATCGCGGAGACCGTGATGGAGGTCAGGCTGCGCCCGATGGACGGCAACCGCCAACGCTGTCTCGATTTCGAGCTCCAGCTCAGCTCCGGGATCAAGCCGCGCGGCTACGTCGACGGGTTCGGCAACCACGTCCATTACTTCAACCTCGTCAGGCCCCACAACCGGCTGGTGGTGACGAGCCGGTCGATCGTGGAGACGGGTCTCGAGCAGGACACCGACCCGGGCGAGGAGCTCGTCCACGACTTCCTGCGGTTCAGGTCGCCGGTCAAGGACATCCCGGCCGTGCGCGAGATGGCGGACCGGCACCCGATCAAGGATCCGTCGTCCCCCGAGTGGATCGAGCGCGCGCTCGACGAGCTGACGATGTCGATCAGCCGCGAGTTCACCTACGACCGAGCTGTGACCGACGTTTACAGCGCGGTCGACGACGTGCTCCGCCTGCGCGCGGGAGTCTGCCAGGACTTCGCGCACCTGTTCATCGCGGTGGCGCGCTCGATGGGCGTGCCGGCGCGGTACGTCAGCGGCTACATCCACTTCCCCGGGACGCGGGGCACGACCACCGCGTCGCACGCGTGGGCGGAGGCATGGGTCCCCGGAAGTGGTTGGATCGGCTACGACGCGACGCGCCCGGTCCGCACCACGGAGCACCACGTCCGGCTCGCCGTGGGCCGCGACTACACGGATGCGGCGCCCACCCGAGGCATCTACGTCGGCTCGGCGACCGGCAGCATGGAGGTCAGGGTTCGCACGCGCGAGCTCTAGGGAGGCTTCAGCCCCGACCTACGCTCGAAGTCAGAAGCGTTTGCCCCGCACGTGCTCGATCGAGAACGTCGCGGTGTCGGCGATCAGCATGACCGCCATCACGCCCGCCTCGACCGGGTCGCTCACCACCAGGTCGGCGGCATCGGGCACCGAACCGGCCATGTTGGTGCAGAGAACGAGGATGCCGGCGTCGCGGATCTCGCGCACCGCGTTCGTGATCTCGCCGCCCATCAGGGCGCCCGCGAGCACGAGCACGCGCGCGCGGTGGAGGCGCGCGACGGCCCTGACCGCGTCCGCCAGCTGGTCCTCGCCGACGAGGGGGATGGTGTCGACCGAGATCCGCTCGCCCCTGATGTTGTGGCGGTCCGCCTCGGAGACGGCGCCCTGCGCGACCATGCCCACCTGCGCGCCGCCGCCGATCACGATCACGCGCTTGCCATAGATGGCCTGAAAGGTCGGGACCGACGTGACGAGTGTCACGCCCGCAACCTCACGCAGCTCGTCGAGCAGCCGGTGCTCGTTCTCCGCCCCTGACACCTCCAGCTGAAGCTCCGCCGCCGCCTCCCGGTGCGCGGCGCCGCCCGCCACGTACGTGATGTTGGCGCCGTGTCGCAGGATGGCCTCCGTGATGCGGTGCAGCACGCCGGGTTCGTCCCTGCACTCGACGAGCAGCCCGATCGTCTCCACACGCGGCATGTCGAGAAGATAGCCGCTCCGCCCGGCGGTGCATGTCATTGCGCCACTAACCGCCCGGTGCCAGGTTGGTGGCGAAACCCATACCGCCGGCCGGTGCCATCGACTAGCCTTGGCGTCCTGATGCGCCGGATCCTGGTCGCCATCGTGATTACCCGGGGAGGTCCCCCGACTTAGCGCAGGCGCTCTGAGTCGCTGGACCTCCCGGCCACAAGGTCGGGAGGTTTTTTTATGTCCAGCCGCAAGATCGTCGTCTACGACACGACGCTGCGCGACGGCGCGCAGGGTCCCGGCGTGTCCTTCTCGGCTTCCGACAAGGTACGCATCGCCCGGCTGCTGGACAGCCTCGGGTTCGATTACGTGGAGGGCGGATTCCCCGGCTCGAACCCGAAGGACGAGGAGCTGTTCGCTCGGCTTCGTAGCCGGCCGCTGACCACCGCCAGGCTCGCCGCGTTCGGCGCCACGCGTCGGGCGGGCGGCTCCTGCCGCAAAGACGAGAATCTCGCCGCCCTGGCCGGGAGTGGCGCGCCGGTCTGGACGCTGGTTGGCAAGACCGACATCTGGCAGGTGGGCACCGTGCTGCGGACGACGCCGAACGAGAACCTGGCGATGGTGGAGGAGTCGGTCGCATTCGGCGTGCAAGAAGGCCGCGAGGTCATCTTCGACGCCGAGCATTTCTTCGATGGTTACGCCAGGGACGAGGAGTACGCGCTGGAGGTCTGCCTGGCCGCGGCGCGCGCGGGCGCGTCATGGATCGTGCTCTGCGACACCAACGGCGGCACCATGCCGAGCGACATCCGGCGCGGGGTGCTTGCGATGCGAGAGGCCCTGGCCGGCGCCGGCTCGGCGGCCCGCGTGGGCATCCACTGTCACAACGACTGCGAGCTTGCGGTCGCCAACAGCCTCGAGGCGGTGCTTGCAGGCGCCGACATGGTCCAGGGCACCATCAACGGCTACGGCGAGCGAACCGGCAACGCCAACCTGGTCTCCGTCGTGGCCGACCTCGTGTTGAAGCTAGGCGTCGAGGCCCTGCCGCGCGAATCGGTGGCACGGTTCAGCGAGCTCTCGAGAACCGTCGCCGAGATCGCGAACCTGGCGCTCCCGGTCCAGCAGCCGTTCGTGGGGAACGGCGCCTTCGCGCACAAGGGCGGCCAGCACGTCGCCGCCGTGCTGCGCCACCAGGATGCCTATCAGCACATCGAGCCAGCCCTGGTCGGCAACGAACCACACGTCCTCGTCTCCGAGCTCGCCGGCCGCGGCAACATCCTGGCCAAGGCGCGCGAATTCGGCCTGGAGCTCGACCGCGACGATCCCCAGACTCGCGAGCTCGTCAAGCATTTGAAGGAGCTCGAGCACCAGGGCTGGTCGTACGAGGCGGCCGACGCCTCCTTCGCGATGCTGGTGCGGCGGCTGCAGCCCGGCTACAGGGCGCCGTGGACGGTCGCCGACTTCACGACGCAGGTGCGCAAGAACGGTGGGTCCGTGCATGCCGAGGCCACGGTCAAGGTCGACGTCGGCGACACCATGTTCCACAC
>DATEHQ010000139.1:0-3959 GCA_035279525.1 Candidatus Dormiibacterota bacterium | reverse complement strand
GCATCCTGTGGATCGGCCACCCTGACGGCGAACCCGCCTTCTCCGCACACTGGCGGTGGAAACGTGACTCTGACCGCGACAGCCGGCTGTGGCGGCTACGGTGGTGGCGGCGGTTACGGCTACCTCGCGAACGTCCCGGTGTTCAGGTTCTGGATCAAGGATCCGGGCCGGAACTGGAGCATGGTTCAGAACTATTCCTCCACCGCGACGCACATCTGGAACACGACCGGACTGGCCAACGGCGATGAACTGCTCGAGGTCGATGTCCGAAGCGCTGACGAACCGTCCACGGTCGCCTACGACACCGTGAAAAACATCGTCTATCACATCGGTCCTCCGCCCTGCACGGCGGCTGGATTGAACGCCAACCCGGCGTCGGGCACCGGGCACACCGGAGGCACCATTACGCTCACCGGAAGCAGCGCGTCGTGCCCCAACCCTGTCTACAAGTTCTGGATCATGGATCCGGGCAGCCGCTGGAGTGTCGTCCAGAACTACAGCGCGACCACCACGCACGCGTGGGGACCGGTCGGCACGTACCACGTCGGGCAGTACCGCCTGGAAGTTGACGTCCGGGATGCTTCCGAGGCGACGACCTACGACACGGTCAGCAACCTCACCTACAACCTCGTCGGCTGCACCGCAGCCTCCATCACGGCCCTTCCTGTCTCCGGCACTGTGGCGCATGGCGCCGGGCCGGTTGTCCTGACCGGACACGCAACATGCCCGGGCACGGCTACCTACCGGTTCTGGATTCGCGACCCGGGAGGCCGGTGGAGCATGGTCCAGAACTACAGCACGACCGCCACGTACACGTGGGCCGCAGGTGCTCAGAAGGGCGGAGCGAGTTTCATCTCAGTCGACGTCCGCGACCAGGGCGGCGCAGACAGCTACGAAGCCACGGCTGCCAGCAACCCCTACAACATGACCTAACCGTTCGAGCTGAATACCAAAGGCCGGAGGGGCTCCCCCCTCCGGCCTTTCCTTTTGTGTGGGCGTTACGTGGGCGGGCTCATGACGGCCCGGATTCGATCAGGAGGGGTATCGCTGATACCGTATAGGCGCTTCGTTGAAAGCTAATCCCCGAATCGGCATCGTCGGTCTCGGCACGATCGGATCCCAGGAGCTGGCTCTCTGGCAGAGGGCCGGTCACGAAACCGTCGGTTACGACGTGGACCCCGCTCGCGTCCGGGCGATCCGCGAGTCACGGCCGAATGGAACGTCGGCCTCCACGGCGACCGACGACTTCGGCGACCTGGCGGGCTGCGACGTCCTCGTCCTCTGCCTGCCCAACCTCGGTCCCTCGGGCGAGCTGAGCATGAGCGCCTTCGACAGCTTCGTGGAGGGCATGCGCCAGTTCGAGCCCGCCGAGCGCCTGGTCGTGGTCGCCAGCACCGTGCCGATCGGCTTCACCAAGGAGCTGTCGCGCCGGCTGGGGCCGCACGGACGCCTGCTCGCGCACGTGCCCGAGCGCTTCGACCCCGGGCGCAGCAAGGACCTCGGGGAGATACCGCGGGTCGCCGGAGCTCTATCGGGAGAGGCACTCGACCTGACGGTGGACCTCTACCGCCGCCTCGGGGTGACGGTCCACCCGGTCGAGCCGGTCGGGGTGGCGGAGGCCTCCAAGCTGCTCGAGAACTCCTTCCGGCTGGTGAACATCGCCTTCATCAACGAATTCGCCGAGCTGTGCCGGCGGGTGGGCATCACCGCGGCCGACGTCATCGACGCGGCCGCCACCAAACCTTTCGCCTTCATGGCCCACCAGCCTGGTGTGGGCGCCGGCGGCACCTGCATCCCCACCATGCCGCAGTACCTGCTGCAGGCGGCGGAGCAGTCGGGCTTGAAGATGCCCATCCTGCACGACGCTGTCGAGGGCAACGACAAGACGAGCGAGCGGGTGGCCGAGCACCTGCGCAACCTGCTCAAGGCGAAGGGGGTGGGCCGGGCCAGGGTGCTGGTCGTGGGCGGGACGTACAAGCCGAACTACCCCGACGCGCGCGCCTCGGCCGCCTTGCGCTTCGCCCGCGGCCTGGCGGCCCACCACGACGTGACGGTGTTCGACCCGATCATCGACGCCACCGCGTTTCCGAAGGACCTCAAGCTCCTCCGTGAGCTGCCTGATGGCGCGGAGTTCGACGCAGTCGTGATCGCCGTCAAGCACCGCAGCACCGACCTCGAAGCCCTGCGTGGGCTCAGCCCCATCCTGATCGACCTCGTCCGCGGGTCGGTCGACGTCGCCGAGGTCTCCCCCACCCGCCAGGCGGCCCGCCCGATGGGGATCTGGATCGTCAACCACTACGCCGACCCCCCGGACGGGATGGCGACTCGCAGCGTCGACCTGGCGCGCCGCTTCGTCGAGCGCGGCAACAAGACCACGGTCTTTGCCTCCAACTTCAATCACTACCGCTTCGCCCCCGTGGTCAAGATGGGTTTCCGGCTGTGGAAGGCCCAGGACGTCGACGGCGTCCGCTTCGTGTGGATCAGGACGCTGCGCTATCGGGTCAACAACTGGCGCCGCGCCGCCAACATGGCCAGCTTCACGGCCCTCGTGCTCCTGGCGGGCCTTTTCCAGCGGCCGCGACCCGATGTCGTCATCGGCGTGTCCGTGCATCCGCTGGCCGCGTGGGCGGGCTACGTGCTGTCGCGTTTGAAGCGCGCCCGGTTCTTCTTCGAGGTGACCGACCTGTGGCCCCAGACTCTCATCGACCTGGGCCGGATCAAGGCCAACTCACTGCTCGCGCGCGTCCTGCGCAGGCTCGAGCTCTTCCTCTCCCGCAAGGCGGAACGAATCGTGATGCTGCTCCCCCACACGCAGAGGTACATGACCTCGATCGGCGTGTCGCTGGACAAGATCGTGTGGATCCCCAACGGCGTCGAGCTCAGCCGGTACGACGACGTGGTGCCCTATGACGGCGCGGCGCGGCCGCCCTTCAGGGTCATGTTCATGGGCGGCTTCGTCGAGTCCAACGCCATCGACAACATCCTCGCTGCGGCTCGGGTCTTGAAAGAGAGGGGCCGGAAGGACATCGAGTTCATGCTCGTGGGCCGCGGCACGGACCGCGAGGCCGTGATCAAGCAGGCGCGTGAGCAGGGCCTGGACAACGTGCAGTTCCCCAACCCCGTCCCGAAGTTCGAGATCGGCAGGATCATGAGCCAGGCGGACGCGTTCATCTACGCGCTCCACGACCTTCCTCTCTATCAATACGGCGTCAGCCTGAACAAGCTGACCGACTACCTCGCGGGCGGGCGGCCGATCATCTTCTCGGGCCGCTCCGCCTACGACCCTGTGGCCGACATCGGAGCCGGCTACAGCCTCCCGCCGGACGACCCCGTCGCCATCGCGGACGCGATCGAGAAGCTCTTCTCCCTGCCGCCCGCCGAGCGGATCACCATGGGGCGCAAGGGCCGCGAGTACGTGATCGAGCACCACGACATCCCGAAGCTGGCGTCTCAGCTTCTCGAGGCGCTCGAACCCGTCCGTTGAAGCGGGACTTCGCCACCACCTTTCTGACCGAAGGCGTGGTGGTGGTCTGCTACCTGCTGGCCTTCCGATTGGTCGCCCAGCAGCTCGGGGCCACGGGATTTGGCGAATACGCTCTGGCGCGGCGCACCCTGGCCGTGCTCATGCCGCTCGGCGCGCTGAGCCTGGACGTCGCGGTCGCCCGTTACGTCGCCTACGCGCTCACGGAGGGCTCGGACCGGGCGCGCCGGTACGCGCCGGCAGCGGTCGCGCTGGTCGTCGCGGCCTCCGCCGTGCTGGCGGCCGTCCTGCTGCTCTTCCAGGACCCCCTGGCGCAGCTGTTCTTCGGATCCTCGCGCTACGCGGACCTGATCACGCCCATGCCGCTGCTCGTGCTCGGCGGCGCGCTGCACGGAATCGCCTACGGCTACCTGCGCGGACGCTCGCGCATCCAGCGCGCCAACATCCTGATCGGCTTCAACCACGCCGTGGTGCCGCT
>DATEHQ010000138.1:0-20937 GCA_035279525.1 Candidatus Dormiibacterota bacterium | reverse complement strand
CGCTTCGCCCGCCCTGGGCAGCTCCAGCACGGCGACGCCCGCCGAGTCGTAGCCGCGGTACTCGAGCCGCTTCAGGCTTTCCATGAGGATCGGGGTCGCCTGCTTGTCACCCAGATAGCCGATGATCCCGCACATCTCTTTTACCTCTACTAGAACTCCTGGGGCGCCTGTTTCGACTGTGCTGCAACGGGGACGGGAGTGGACAGGTTACTCCAGGGCGCCGCGCGTCCTACGGCGAAGGCGTGACAGTCGGGTTACGGGCGATCGTGTAGGTCACACTGGCGTTCGCCACGTTGCCGCTGATCCCGTCCGGGTATGGGATCGCCACCTGGAAGAGGGCGTTGGTGTTCTTGCCCGTGAGATCGACCGGCGGGAGCGTGATGTTGCGGATCTTGGCCAGCGCCGCCGGGTCGCCGCTGATGGTCACCAGCGTCGGAGTGATCTTGACGTCGGTCACGCGGTAGCCCGGGGCGGGCCCGTGCGACGGGGGCGAGTCGAGGAGGACGATCGTGCTGCTGGTCGAGCCTGCCACCGCGTCGATGTGGACTCCCACCGAGGTGACGTCGAGCTGCGCGCATGGCGATGTCCGGCAGGTGGTCAGGTCGAGAAAACCGCTGCTGTTCGAGAGCGTGACCTGCAGGTTGGGCGTGTCGGAGGTGGTGGCTCCCACCGGGTATGGATAGTCGACGGTGGCGACCAGGTTCGTCTCCCAGCTCGCCGGGCCGTCGAAGTTGATCGTGCACGGGTTCGTGCCGCAGACCGCCACCGCCTTCGAGATGCTCCATCCCGGCGCGGCACGGGCGGCCACCTGAACCGGGAGCGCCTTGACACGGCGATCGTCGACCTGGACCACGATGGGCGCCGGATTCTGCACGTCGACGTCAAGGATGGTCGTGGCGGCGGTCACGTTGAGCCTCACCGCCTGGCCTGGCTTGGCGTGCGACGCGTCGACAGTCGCTGTGACATGGTCGACATTGACGTCCTTCAGCAGAAACGAAGGCCCGATGTAAGTGACCAAAATCTTGGGTGGAGGATTGAGGATCACGACGCCCGCCGGCACTTTCGAATACAGGAGCGGGACCGTGAGCGACCCGGTCGTGGGTGGGTTCTGAGAGAAGGCCACGGCCCCCAGCAGCAGCACGGCGAGGCCGAGCGCGAGCAGCTTGATCCGCCACTGATCCGTGATGAGGCCCCAGCTCATTTGCGCAACCTGAAGCGACTCAGCCCGTTGCCGTTGGAGGAGGCGACTTTCAATGCGACCCTGCGCCGCAAGCTGTCCGGGTCGAGGTTCCGACTGATCTTGCCCTCTTCGATCACCGAGATGTTACCGGTCTCCTCCGAGACGACGAGGACGAGCGCGTCCGACGCCAGCGACAGCCCCAGCGCGGCGCGGTGGCGGGTGCCAAGGCGCTCACGGACGGCCCCCTCCTCGGGCAGTGGGAACAGGCAGCCGGCGGCGACCACGCGATTGCCGCGGACGATGACGGCGCCGTCGTGCAGCGGTGAGTTCGGGTAGAAGATGGACTGCAGCATCTCCGCCGAGATCTCCCCGTTGATGCGCACCCCGGTCGCCGCGTAGTCCTCCAGGCCCACGTCGCGTTCGAACGCGATGAGCGCACCGGTGCGCTTGCTGCTGAGCCGCTCGGCCGCGCGGATCGTCTCCGAGATCGCCTGGTTGTACTGGCGCGCGTTGAAGCGCGACAGCGGGCGGCCGATATGGCCGATGCGCCCGAGCTGATCGAGCGCGCGCCGGAGCTCGGGCTGGAACATGACGATGACGGCGATGACGATGAAGACGGTGGCGTTCTTGAACAGCCACGAGAGCAGGATGAGGTTGAAGATGGTGGCCGCGACTCCCAGGACCGCCAGCAGGATCAGGCCGACCAGGATCTGGGTGGCCTGCGTGCCTCGAAGCAGCCTCAACAGCTGATAGAGGATGAACGCGACGACCGCCACGTCGATCACCTCGATCAGGCCGAAATGGCGCACGACGTCCACCAGCTGGACCCAGAACTGAGTGATCACACCGCCCACTACGCGAAGATCCTCGCCAGCAGGGCCATCTGCGCAAAGAGGCGGTTGCCCGCCTGCTGAAAAACGACCGAGCGCGGGCCGTCGATCACCTCGTCGGTCACCTCGTCTCCCCGGTGCGCCGGCAGGCAGTGCATGAAGACCGCGTTGGGCGCGAGCTCCATCACGGCTCGGTTGACCTGGTAGGAGCGGAATGCCCGGCGGCGGCTGTCCTGCTCCGATTCCTGTCCCATGGATGCCCAGACGTCTGTGTAAATTGCTGTCGCGTCATCGATGGCTGCGATTTCGGTGGTCACTGTGACCTGTGGAATGCCCGAGTTGATGCTACGCGCCCGCTCGAGGACGCCGGGCGGCGGCTGATAACCCTCCGGCCCGACCACAGTCAGGGCGAAGCCCGTCAGGGCCGAGGCTTCGATCAGCGAGGTTGCGATGTTGTTCCCGTCACCGAGGTAGACCACGTGCTGCTTCGAGAGCGGGCCTCCGATCTCTTCGAGCGTCACCAGGTCCGCGAGCACCTGGCAAGGGTGCGAGCGGTCCGTCAGGCCGTTGATCACCGGCTTGCTCGATGCGGTCGCGAGCTCGATCGCGTCGTCATGCCTGCGCAAACGAGCGATGACACCGTCCACGTAACGGTCCAGGACCCTCGCCGCGTCCGCGACCGTCTCTCTTTTCCCAAGCTGGACGTCCTGCTCGGAAAGCGTCGTCGTCGTGCCACCGAGCCTGGCGATGCCGACCTCGAACGACACCCGGGTCCGGTGCGACGGCTTCTGGAAGAGCATCGCCATGTGGCGGCCCTCCAGGGGACGCTCCCGCCACCTGCCTGCCTTGATCGAATGGGCGAGATCCAGTACACGGCGCAGCTCATCGCGATCGAGGTCCGCGACGTCCAGAAAGTCCCTCCCAACGATGCCGCCTACCTTCGGCACAGGAGCGATCATGATCGCTCGGAGCCGCCTAGCGGAAGGCTAGAGCCGTTTGGAGGCTTCGCCCCAAGGCCGGTCGCTCACAGCCGCGGCTCGCTCAGCTCGCCGGCAACCACCGGCGAGATGGCCAGGTCGCGAGCGGAATCGAACTCAGGCAGCCGGGAACGCAGCTTGGCGTCGTCGCGCAGGCGCAGGATCAGGTCCCGGCAGGCGGTGGGAGCCAGGCCGAAGACGGCGGGCTTGAAGGTGAGCGGCGACTCCTTCTTCAAGTTGATGGTGAGTCGATCGGTCAGCCGCACGTCGGGCCAGGCCGCCGGCGCCGCCAGGGTGATCGTCTCCATGAGGGACCAGACCGCCCGCATCTCGTGACGGCCCTGGATCACGACGAGGCGGTCACGGAACAGGGCGAGCTTCCCGGCGGGCCAGCGCTGAAGCTGGATCGCGGCCCAGGCCGCGAGGCCGGTTCCACCGCCCGCGCCGGCCAGCAGCGGGTATCCCGCCACGGCGCCGGCGGGAAGGCTGAAAGCAAGCACGGCCAGCGCTCCGAATGCGATCGCCGCCGCCAAACCGACCAGCCCCAGGGTCATGATCGGGCGCCGCGATCGCACGTAGATCAAGCTCGCCCCACCACCTAGTAGTGTATTCCCGAGCATGGACGCCATCGCCGAGCGGGCCTCGATCGACGCGGCCGTGTCGGGCCGGACCGTCTGCACTCTTTTCTCAGACGCGGTGGCGAAATGGGGCGACCGAGCTGCGCTCCACTGGAAGGACGACGGCGAGTGGCGTTCGCTCACATGGCGCGCATATCGCGACGAGGTGGCGGCCGTGACCCTGGCGTTGCGCTCCCTCGGGTTCGGTCCCGGTCAGTTTGGGCTGATCATGGCCCGCAACGCGCCCGAGCACGTGATCGCCGACCTCGGCATCGTCCATGCCGGCGGCGCGGCGATCAGCCTGTACAACACGCTGGCGCCGGAACAGGTCGAGTACGTAGCCAACCACTCCGAGGCCACCGTCGCTTTCGTTGAGGACGAAGCCTACCTGGCCAAGTTCCTGGCCATCCGGGAGCGGACGCCACAACTGCGCCACATCGTCCTCGTGCGGGGCGAAGCCCCTGGCGGCGTGATGACCTGGGAGTCGCTGCTCAATCGCGGCCGCGAGCTCCATGAATCCGATCCCGCCGCCTTCGAGAGGTCATGGAAGGCGGTGGGGCCCGAGGACACCATCTCGCTCATCTACACCTCGGGCACGACTGGACCGCCCAAGGGCGTCATCTACTCGCACAACAACATCGTCTGGACGCTCGAGTCCGCCTACCGGGTCCTCGGCCTGGGCAACAACGAGACGCTGATCAGCTACCTGCCGCTGGCTCACGTGGCGGAGAGGTTCACCTCCCAGTGGGGCGCCATCTTTCGCGGGGACGAGGTCTACCTCTGTCCGGACCCCAACGCCCTGCTCTCCTGCATGGTCGAATCCCGGCCGAGCGCTTTCGTCGGCGTCCCGAGGGTTTGGGAGAAGCTCATGGCGGGCCTGAACGCAGGCCTTGCCGCGGAGCCCGACGAAACCCGGCGCAAGCTGGCCCAGGGAGCGATCGCCGCGGCGACGCAGGCGTACCGGCTCAGGCGCGACGGAGAGCCGGTGCCCGACGAGCTGGCAGCCGCCGTCGAGCGGTCTCGACCGCTGTTCGAGCTGCTCCGTTCGAAGATCGGGCTGGACCGCTGCCGCCTCGCCATCACATCGACAGCTCCGTGCCGGCCGGAGGTGCACGAGTTCTGGGCGGCGATCGGGCTCCCGCTTTACGAGGTCTGGGGCATGAGCGAGCTGACCGGTCCGGCCACGTCCGTACGGATGTCGGATCACAGGGCTCCCTCGATCGGCCTCCCACTGGCAGGCGTGGAGGTGCGGCTCGGGGAGGACGGCGAGCTCCTCGTCCGCGGTGGGAACGTGATGGTCGGCTACTACAGGGATCCGCAAAAGACGGCCGACATCATCGACTCCGAGGGCTGGGTGCACAGCGGCGACATCGCCCAGATGGATCCGGACGGCCACTTCAGGATCGTCGACCGGAAGAAAGAGCTGATCATCACCTCGGCCGGAAAGAACATCTCGCCTTCCAACCTCGAGGCCCTGGCCAAGTCGAGCCCGATCATCGGCCAGGCGGTGGCGGTCGGCGACGGTCGCAACTTCATCTCGGTCCTGCTGGTCCTCGACCCTCAGGTCGCGCCGGCCTGGGCCAAAGCGCGCGGGATTGGCGCGAGCTCGATTCGGGAGCTCGCCGAAGAGGAGGCGGTCGTCGAGGAGATCCGCCGCGCCCTCACCGTCGCCAACTCACACCTTTCGCGGGTCGAGCAGTTCAAGCGCTTCACCATCCTGCCGGCCGAATGGTCGCCGGAGTCGGAGGAGCTCACTCCGACCCTGAAGCTGAAGCGTCGCGTGATCCATTCCAGGTACCAGCCGCAGATCGACGCCATGTACTCCCACCCGCCGGGCGGCCACGCGGTCGATGCCGAGCGGGAGGCCGGCTAACCGGGCGCTCCCTTTCGGGCCGCCTTCGACCTCGAGGCCGGCTTGAATCCCATCACGGCGTCGGTGAACAGGCGCGTGGCCAGGCGGCTCTTCGGCTCGCCGGTCCTTCCAGCCAGCTTCGTGAGCTGATCCACCACCCTGGGCTCGACGTTGAGCCGGTACAGCTGCTTGACGACGGTTGATTTTTCTTTCACGCCTTGAGCCTCCTGAAGTTGTCTGCATCTGCCATTGTCCGAGGCTCCGGCCGGGCTGACAGCCCAGCTTGTTAAGGGGGCGGGCGCAGGCTATGTTTTTTCAAGGCGCTTACGTGCATAAAGAGATCTGGTTGGGGGCGCGCCTCTCGCTCGCGGGGGCGGCGGTGGTGATCCTGCTCGTGATCTTCTTTTCCGCCGGGATCCAGTTGCGGATGAACAACGCCACCTATGACAGGCGCCTGCTCTCGCAGACCCTGAAGCTGTCGGCGCCAGGGGTGCAGATCGGCATCCTCGAGGGCGCGGCGTTCGGCCTGGAAGGCAGCTGGTTCGGCGCCCCCGCGATCTGGCACCCCCCTCCCATCGCCGGCACCGACATCACCTCCTTCGACGTCTCGGGGGTGTCGCAGGACGACCTGATCTCCAGTCTCGACGGCGCCGACATCTGCAAGAAGTACGGCCCATGCGCAGCCGACCCTGGAAACCCGAGCGGGATCGCGTGGGGCCTTCAGTGGGAGAGCCCGACCGCCGGCAGCTTCAACTGCGATTCACCCGCGACGACGACCCTTGCGTATCGCGAGCACATCCTGCTGCCCCGGTGGAAGCCGCCTCCGATGGGACGCGTCGAGGTCTCGGTGGTCGAGGACTGGAATGCGCTGCTCAAGACGATCTACATCCACGAGGCCGGCCACGTGGCGATCTCGGTCCGCGACATCGCGGCGCTCAACTCTCAGTCGCACCGGCTGCCGAGCTGCGACGCCGTCTACTCGTTCTGGGAGAACCCCAAGACGTGGGCCAAGCTGAACGCCGACCAGATGGCCTACCACGCGCGCTTGCGTGCCGACTGCCGTCCGGAGATGGGTTGCATCCCGGCTGGCTGGCTCGGCTGGTAACCGGGTCGGGGATCCGAGGTAGGTGGCCAAGGCGGAACCCAGGTGTTTGGGCCGGCCCGGCTCAGGCTGGTTTCAGGAGATCAGGCGAGCGTGGCCGTGAGCCGGTCGATGTTCGCGGGCTCCACTCCTGACGATTCGAGGTAGCCGCCCACCCCGCCCCACCTCTGCCGCAGGTGGTCGAGCACGCCGAGGATCCGCTCCGGCGGGCAGCGGAGCTCGTCGCGCATCGCGGCGCGACGCTCCGGGGCCGACTCGGCTATCCAGAGCGCGTACTTCTCCGCCAGCTGAATGTCGGTCTCGCCAAAGTCAGCGGCGATGTCATCCGGGAGGACGCCCGCCATCTCCAGCAGCATCGCGGCGACCAGGCCGGTGCGGTCCTTGCCCGCGAAGCAGTGGAAGACGACTCCGCCTTCCGCCTCCGCCAGGGCGGTGAAGATGGCCCGAAACGCCTCCGGGCGGTTGTTCAGCATCATCAGGTAGCGACCGAACATGTCGGTCGCGTCGCCCAGCTTGCGCATGTTGGCGTCGTCGACCACCGGGATGTGGAGGTAGTTAGGACCCGAGCCGTCCGCGAAGGGATTGGGCGCGCTCAGCGTCTCGGCAGGGCTCCGCAGGTCGATGACCGTGGTCACCCCATACGCTCCCAGGGCCTCCCGGCCCGCTTCGGTCAGGTGCCCGACATGGTCGGAGCGGATGAGGACCCGCGAACGCGTGAAACCGCCGGGACGCTGGAGCCCACCGAGGTCACGGGTGTTCGCGCATGCGGGCCAGTCGAGCCTGCGTGACGGCACCTGCTGCTGCACGCCGCGGCCTCCGGCAGACGAGGAGGTGTCTACCGCTTTGTGTACTGGGGTGCCTTCCGCGCCCGCTTCAGCCCGTACTTCTTGCGCTCCTTCATCCGAGCGTCGCGAGTCAGGAGCCCGGCCTTCTTCAGGGCCGGCCTGAGGTCGGGGTCGTAGCGGCACAGCGCCCGGGCGATGCCGTGGGCGATCGCGCCGGCCTGCCCGCTCGTGCCTCCACCCTCGACCTTGACGCTGATGTCGAACTTGCGCTGAGTGCTCGTGACTCGCAGGGGCGCCAGGGCGGCCATCTCGAGGACGCGGCGCCCGAGGTAGGCCAGCGGGTCTTTCTCGTTGACCGTGACACGGCCCTCTCCGGGCTGCAGGCGCACCCGCGCGATTGCGTTCTTGCGCCGGCCGGTGCCTCGATTGAACGGGTCAGCCAATCTTCATCTCTCCCTTGGCATCGAAGGTGATCACCTTCGGCTTTTGCGCCTGGTGGCCGTGATCCGGTCCGGCGTAGACGCGGAGCCGGGTGAGCATGTCCGCCCCCAGGGTGTTGCGCTGGAGCATGCCCTTCACAGCGGCGGTGATGGGGAAGGTCGGGTCGATCTCCTGCGCCTTCTCCAGGGTCCGGCTGCGGAGGCCGCCCGGGTAGCCGCTGTATCGCGTGTACGTCTTGCCGCCGCGTTTGTTGCCGGTGACCTTGACCCTGGCCGCGTTGATCACGACCACGTGGTCGCCGCTGTTCAAGTGCGGGGTGAAGGTCGGCTTGTGCTTGCCGCGCAGCAATCTCGCCACGCCCGAGGCAAGGCGGCCGAGCACCTGGTCGGTCGCGTCGACCACGTACCAGTCACTCTTCAAATCGGCGGCTTTCGCCGTCCACGTCTTCTGTTTGCTCATCTCTTTTTCGCGAGTCCCTTAGTAAATCACTTCCATCAAGGTCAGCCCCCCGGCGGGAGCCGTGCGGGGCGCCCTCCGCCGGTCCCGAGCGCGAAGGACCTCCGCCACCCACCCCGGCGGCCGCCGGCCCAGGCCCACCTCGGCCAGCGCTCCGGCGAGGCTTCTCACCAGGCCGCGGAGGAATCCTTCACCGACCAGCTCCAGCTCGACGAACTGTCCTCGGCGCGCGACGGTCGGGGTGCGCATCTCACGCACCCGCGAATCTCGCGGCTCGGACGCAGAGCAGAAGCTCGTCCAGTCGTGCCTGCCGGTGAGCGATCTCGCCGCCCGTGACATGGCGTCCACGTCCAGCTCGCCTCGCACATGCCAGCACCGGCCGCGCTCGACGGCCGGCCGCGAGGGGCGGTCCAGGTATCGGTACCGGTAGCGCCGCCAGCGGGCTGAGTAGCGCGAGTGGAAATCGTCGGGCACGACTTCCGCCGACAGCACCGCTACGTCCTCCGGCAGCCTCGCGTTGAGGGCGCCCATCATCCGTCGCGGCGACATCCGGCCGTCGGTTTGAAAGTTCGCCACCTGGCCTTCGGCGTGGGCGCCCGCGTCGGTTCGACCCGCGGCGTAGACCTTGTGGTCCTGGCCCGTGATCTCGCGCAGCGCCCGCCTCAGCTCGGCTTCGACGGTCCTGCCTCTCGCCTGCTGTTGCCAGCCCAAAAAGCTCCTCCCGTCGTACTCCAGCACGACCTTGATATTCACTTGTTAGTGCGCGGGTGAGGACGCCTGTCCTCCCCCGCGGTACCCCCTCCTCCCCCGCACGGCGCGAGGAGACTTGGTGGATACGCTCGGTGACGGCCGGAATGAATCCGGCCTTCGCACCTCGTCTTGATATTCATTTGTTAGAGCGCGGGTGAGGACGCCTGTCTCCCCCGCGATGCTTGCTCGTTGTCAGTCGACCAGTTCGATGATCACCATCGGTGCGGCGTCGCCAACTCGCGGGCCCTTGTGGATGATTCGTGTGTAGCCCCCCGGCCGCTCCGAGAGCCGCGGCATCAGGTTCGAGAAGAGCCGCTCTACGACCTCCGGTTTGGACACCTCTTCGCTCACGCGCCGCCGCGCGTTGACGTCCTGGTCCTTGGCGGTCGTGATCAGGCGCTCGACCCAGCGCCGCAGCTCTTTGGCTTTGGCCTCCGTCGTGGTGATGCGGCCGCTCTCCAGCAGCGACGTGCACAGGTTGCGCATCAGCGCCTTGCGGGCATCGGTGTCGCGGTTGAAGCGGCGGCCGCTCCGTTGGTGGCGCAATGCGGTCTAGCTCCGCAGAACCGTGCCCATCTCTTCGGGCTTGATGAAGCCTTTCTCGACCAGCTTCTCCTTGATCTCGTCGAGCGACTTGCGGCCGAAGTTCCTCAGCGCCAGCAGCTCCTCTTCGCGCTTCTGGAGCAGCTGACCCACCGTCTGGATCTCGTTGGCTTTCAGGCAGTTGAAGGCGCGCACCGACAGGTCGAGCTCCTCGATCGGAGTGTCCATCAACCGGTTCTGACCGGTCTTCTCACCGCGCTGGTCGGCCGCCGTCTTGTCGATCTCGGGTCCGAAATTGACGAAGAGGCGGAGATGCTGGGTGAAGAGCTCGGCCGAATGGCTGACCGCCTCCTCGGGTGACATGGTGCCGTCTGTCCAGACCTCGATGATCAGGCGGTCGAAGTCGGTCGACTGTCCGACACGCGTCTTCTCGACGACGAAGTTCGCCTTCTCGACGGGCGAGAAGATGGAGTCGATCGGGATGACACCGATGGGCTGGCCTTCGTGCTTGTTGCGCTCCGCGGGCACGTAGCCCTTGCCGCGCTCCACGTTGAGCTCCATCCGCAGGTGGCCCTTGGCGGCCAGCGTGCAGATGTACAGGTCGGGGTTGACGATGTCGACGTCCGAGGTGGCCTGGACGTGCGATGCGCGCACCTCAGCCGGGCCCTTGACGTCAAGCAGAAGCGTCAACGGGTCCTCGGTGAAGCTCTTCAAGCGCAGCTTCTTGAGGTTCAGGATGACCTCGGTCACGTCCTCCTTGACGTGAGGTATCGCCGTGAACTCGTGCGCGACCCCATCGATCTGGATCGACGTCACCGCAGCGCCCCACAGCGAGGACAGCAGCACGCGGCGAAGCGTGTTGCCGAGGGTCGTCCCGAAGCCAGGGTCGAGCGGCTCGATGTCGAACTTGCCGTAGTTCGCGCTCGTCTCGAGCTTCCGGACCTGGGGGGTCACAGTCATCTGGGTGTCAATTGCCAACTTGGGTGCTTTTACCTCCGTCCCTTTACCGAGAGTAGAACTCCACGATCAGCTGCTCCTCGACCCCGGTCTCCATCTCATGCCGGTCGGGCCGGGCGAGGATCTTGGCGGACTTGTCGTCCGTGTTGAATGAAAGCCATGACGGCACCGGGCGCACCTTGGATGCGTCCAGCACCACGTCGAACACGCCGTCCGAGCCCTTCACCTTGAGCTCGTCGCCGGGCTTGAGCTGGTACGACGGGACGTTCACCGTCTTCCCGTTGATCTCGAAGTGCCGGTGGCTGACCAGCTGTCGGGCCTGCTTGCGCGAGGTGCCGAGGCCCAGCCTGTAGACGACGTTGTCCAGTCGGAGCTCGAGGTGGCGAAGCAGGTTGATGCCCGTGACGCCCGGCTCGGTCGAAGCCTGGTCGAAGTAGTTGCGGAACTGCTTCTCGAGCAGGCCGTAGATGCGGCGCGCCTTCTGCTTCGCTCGCAGCTGCAGGCCGTAGTCGGACGTCTTGCGCTTGCGGGCCTGCCCATGCATGCCGGGCGCAAAGGCGCGGCGCTCGATGGCGCACTTCGGCGTGTAGCACCGCTCGCCCTTCAGGTAGAGCTTGGCGCCCTCGCGACGGCAGAACCGGCACACGGGGCCGCTGTAGTTCGCCATTAGTGGGCTCCTCCCGCGGCGGCGCCGCCAGATCGCGGCCCCGGGCGCCGAGGCGAAGAAGCCGACGAGCACGCGAGGGAGCGCACTCGTTCGTGCGCGACCGAGCGCGCACAGGAGGCGACACACGCATCGGCGAACTGGGCCGATGAGATGGCGGTGACGATCGCGGAGGAGACCACTTAAACTCGGCGCCGCTTGGGTGGCCGGCAGCCGTTGTGAGGAATGGGCGTCACGTCTGTGATCGCGCTCACCTCGAGGCCCGTCGCCTGCAGCGAGCGGATCGCGGCCTCGCGGCCGGCGCCCGGGCCGCGGACGAAAACCTCGATCGAGCGCATGCCGTGCTCGAGCGCCTTCTTCGCGGTGGCCTCCGCCGTGACCTGGGCGGCAAAGGGAGTCGACTTGCGGCTGCCCTTGAAGCCCTGGCCGCCGGCCGAGCCCCACGCGATGATGTTGCCGTCCACGTCGCTGATCGAGATGATCGTGTTGTTGAAGGTGCTCTGGACGTGCGCCTGGCCGGCGACCACGTTCTTGCGCTCGCGGCGCCTGGTGCGGACGACCTTTTTCTGCTTCGTCATCTAGCTGCTACTTGCCTGCCTTGACCTTCTTCTTGCCGGCGACAGCGCGCTTTGGACCGCGGCGGCTGCGCGCGTTGGTGCGCGTCCGCTGGCCGCGCACCGGAAGACCGCGGCGGTGCCGCATGCCGCGGTATGAACCGATCTCGGTGAGCCGCTTGATGTTCGTCGCCACGTCGCGCCGGAGGTCTCCCTCGATCAGGATCTCCTTGGCCGTGGCGAGCCGGTCGATAACCTGGCGTAGGCGGCCGACCTCGTCCTCGGGAATGTCCCTGGTGCGCCTCTCGGGATCGATGTTGGCCATCTTCAGGATCTTCTTGGCCGTGGTGTCACCGATGCCGGTGATGTAGGTCAGTGAAACGACCACGCGCTTCTGCGGCGGTATGTCGACGCCCGCGATTCTCGCCATCTAGCTGCCCCCTAACCCTGCCTCTGTTTATGCTTGGGTGTCTTCGAGCAGATCACGCGCACCACTCCGTTGCGCTTGATCACCTTGCAGCTCGGACACATCTTCTTGACGGACGGACGTACCTTCATCTCCAAATCTCTCGAATTCGTCCTCTCGACCGATCGCTCTTCGACAGCTCGACCCCCACCTTGTCCCCGGCGAGAAGCCGGGTGAAATGGGTGCCGGCGCGATCGGCGACGTGGGCGAGGACCTTCGCCCCGTTCTCGAGCTCGACCCGGTAGACACCGTTGGGAAGAGGCTCCACCACGACCCCCTTCACGAGTGGGGGGCGTTGGGGCACGAACCGCGATTGTACCAAAGTCGCGTGCAGCCTCAGTCGAGCGCTCCCTTCGTGAGTACGACGGGCCCCTTTTCTGTGATAGCGACGGTGTGCTCCCAGTAGGCGGAGAGGGAGCCGTCGGCGGTGCAGATCGTCCAGTTGTCAGGCTTCATGTAGACCTCGTAGGAGCCCGCGTTGACCATCGGCTCGATGGCGAGCGTCATGCCCGGCTTGAGCCGCGGGAGGTCGCCGGGCTTGCCGAAGTTCGGGACCTGCGGGTCCTCGTGCATCTGTCGCCCGATCCCATGCCCCACGAACTGGCGGATGACCGAGAAGCCGGCCGCCTCGACGTGCTTCTGGATGGCGGACGAGACGTCGCCGAGGTAGCCCCCCGGGCGGGCCTTGTCGATGCCGACGTACAGGGCCTCCTCGGTGACCTTGAGCAGGCGCGCCGCCTCGGGCGTGATCTTGCCCACGCCGACCGTGATGCCGACGTCGGCCCAGAAGCCTTCCAGGATCAGGCCGAGGTCGAGGCTGACCAGGTCTCCCTCGGCGATCTTGCGGTTGCCTGGGATGCCGTGCACAGCCTCGTCGTTGATCGACACGCAGATCGATCGCGGGTAGCCGTGGTAGCCGAGAAAGCCGGGAGTGGCGCCGCCGGCCCGGATCAGGCGATCGGCGATCACGTCGAGCTCGATCGTCTTGACTCCTGGCTTGCAGGCCGCCTTGAGCGGAGGCAGCACCGAAGCGAGCAGGCTGCCCGCGCGCGCCATCAGCTCGATCTCGTGGGCGGTCTTGAGGTTGATCACTTCGTCTTCACCTTACCGTTGACGGCGGCCAGGACCTGGCGGCTTATGTCTTCGATCGTGCCCCGGCCGTCGATCTCCGAAACCAGGCCGCCGCCACGGTAGTGGTCGAGCACGGGCACCGTCTTCTCGAGGTAGATCTCGATCCGGGGCTTGACCGCCTCGGGCTTGTCGTCTTCGCGCTGCACCAGCGGGCTGCCGTCGACCTGACACGCCGCCGCCACCGGTGGGTACGTCCGCTGGCAGACGGGGCACACGAGCCGGCCCGAAAGCCGGTGCAGGAGCTCGGCGAGCGGGACCTCGAGGTAGATCACCCGGTCGATGCGCGTGTCGAGCTCTTCCATCAGCTGGTCGAGCGCCCTGGCCTGTGGAACGGTCCGCGGAAAGCCGTCGATGATGAAGCCGGGCTCGCAATCCGGAAGCCGCAGGCGGTTCCGGATCATCCCGATCATGATCGCGTCGGAGACGTACTGGCCGGCGGCCAGGATCGGCTGGGCCTGGCGGCCGAGCGCCGTGCCGGCCTGGATCTCGGCGCGGAGCATGTCGCCGGTCGCGATGTGCGGGATGCCGAAACGCGAACGCAGCATGTTGGCCTGCGTCCCCTTGCCGGAGCCGGGGGCGCCGTACAGAAGCAGGTTCACGGCACAGCCCTACCTTGCTGCGCGCCGCCTTCGCGGGCGGGGGAGCGCTGATTCATCTGATGAAGCCGCGGTACTGGCGCATCACCAGCTGCGTCTGCAATTGCTTCATCGTGTCGAGGGCCACGCCGACCACGATCAGGATGGCGGTGCCTCCCAGGTACATCTGCTGCCGGTTGATGCCGGAGATCGTCGCCGTTCCGATCGGCAGGATGACCGTGATGAACCCGAGGAACACGGCGCCCACGAACGTCACGCGGTTCATGACCGCGGCGAGATAGTCCGCGGTCGGACGTCCGGGGCGGATTCCCGGGATGAAGCTCGAATAACGTTTGAGGTTTTCCGCGACGTCGTGCACGTCGAACGTGATCGCCGTGTAGAAGTACGTGAAACCGAACGTGAATGCGAAGTAGAGCGCGTTGTACGCGACCGCCATCGGAATGTTCGGCGTGTCCGGCGCGAAGTTGCCCCTGATCCATGCCGCGGCCTTGTAGTACCAGGTGCCACTCGGCGCGCCGGTGAAGTAGTTCGCCAGGATGGTGGGCAGGAACATGACCGAGATCGCGAAGATGATCGGGATCACGCCGGCATGGTTGACCCGCAGCGGAAGGAAGCTGGCCCGGCTGCTGACGGTCTTGGCCCCGCCCGCAACGCGTTGCGCGGACTGTATGGGTATCTTGCGCACCGCCTGCTGCACCTCGATGATCACCGCGGTCATGACCAGCGCGATCAGCGCGAAGAGGATGAAGGGCACGTAGTCGGCCAGGCCGCCACCGGTGGTGCGTGAGCTGAACACCTGCGCGACGCCCTGGGGACCGCGACCGATGATGCCGGCGAAGATGATCAGCGAAACGCCGTTGCCGATGCCGTACTCGGTGATCAGCTCGCCGAACCACATCAGCATCACCGTGCCGGCGGTCAGCACGAGGATGATCTGCAGGCGCTGGAACCAGTCGAGGGCCGGCAGAATCACCGGGGTCGTGTTCTGGAACAGGACAGTGAACCCGTACGCCTGGCCGGCCCCGAGGGCCACCGTCAGGTAGCGGCTCCAGCGCGTGATTCGCCGCCGGCCCATCTCGCCTTCCTTGGAGATCTCCTTGATCCGCTCGGAGATCACCGTCATGAGCTGCATGATGATCGTGGCGTTGATGTACGGGTTCATGCCCATCGCCACGACCGAGAAGCGCGAAAGGCCACCACCGGAGAAGAGGTCGAGCAAGCCGAGCAGTGCCTGCGTGTTGAACAGGTGGGCCAGGGCCTGGCGGTCGGCGCCGGGTACCGCGATGCTGGCGAAGACCCTGAACGTGATGAGGATCCCGCCGGTGAAGAGGATCTTGTTCCGGAGCTCGGGCAGCCGGATCGCGTTGACTAGCGCCTCGAGCAGGTTCATGGATTACTCCTCGGTTTTGGGTTTCTGATCGTCCCCATCGGCGCTTTTCGCCGCTTCCTCGGCCCGCGGGGAAGTGGCTTGCCTGGGCTCTTTCTTCACCTTTGGTTCACCCAGGACCTTGACGCTGCCCCCCACTTTTTCGATCGCTCCGCGCGCGCTGTCGCTGAACGCATGCGCCTCGACGGTGAGCTTGCGCTTGAGGCCCCCCGCCCCCAGCACCTTGATCTCGTCACCCGCGTGGACGAGGCCCGCCTCGAGCAACGCCTCGGCGTCGACCCTGGCGCCGTCCGGGAACCGGCTGAGCTTCGAGATGTTCACCACCGAGTAGACCTTCTTGAACGGGTTCTTGAACCCGGGCAGCTTGGGAAGGCGCTGCGACAGCGGCATCTGGCCGCCCTCGAACCCGACGCGGAATCCTTCGCTCCGCGCGTTCTGGCCCTTCTGGCCACGGCCTGAAGTCTTGCCACGTCCCGAGCCGGTGCCGCGCCCGACGCGCCGCGCCTTGCGGTGCGCCCCGGCCGCCGGCTTCAGCTCATGAAGCTGCATCAGTTGCCCCTCTGATGCTTCTTGTCGGATCGAGAGCGCCAGATCTTGTAACGGCCCCGCTTCGGCCGGATGTACGGCTCGCCTTCGATCGCGACGAGAAAACTGACGGTCTTGAGCATGCCCCGCACCGCCGGGTTGTCCGGCAGCTCACGGGTCTGGTTCATCTTGCGAAAGCCGAGCGAGACGACGGTCGCCCGGATCGACGGCGCGGCGCCGATCGGGCTCTTCATCAGCGTGGCCTTGATCGTCTCCGCCATTACCGAGCCCCTCGCCCCCCACCCTGACCCTCGCCCGCGTGCGCGGCCGAGGGGACGGAGGTGCCTCCGTTGACAGCCGCCGGCTCCGCACCGCGATACGCGGCGGCCAGGCGCTTGCCGACGATCTGCTCGACCTCTTTGCCCCGCAGCTCGGCGACCTGCTGCGCCGTCTTCAGCTGCTGAAGCGCGGCCAGGGTCGCGCGGACGGTGTTGATCGGGTTGTTCGTGCCGTGCGACTTGGTGAGGATGTCCTTGATCCCGGCCGTCTCGATGACGGCCCTCATTGCGCCACCGGAGATCACGCCGGTGCCGGGGGCCGCGGGCTTGAGCATGATCCGGGCAGAGCCCCACTTCAGCCTGACCTCGTGCGGGATCGTCGTCCCGACCATCGGCACGGTGATCATGTTTCGCTTGGCGATCTCCATCCCCTTGCGGATGGCCTCCGTCACCTCGCGCGCCTTTCCGATGCCGGCGCCGACACGACCGTTCATGTCGCCGACCACGATCAGCGCGCTGAACGAGAACTTCCGCCCGCCCTGCACGACCTTGGCGACGCGGTTGACGCGGACGACGCGGTCGGCAAGCTCCGAGCGCTCACCGCTGGATGGATACCGGCCGCTGCTCATGTTCCTGCTCAAAATTCCAAACCTGCCTCTCGGGCGGCGTCCGCCAAAGCCTTGATTCTGCCGTGATAGAGGAAGCCGCCCCGGTCGAAGACCACCGAGCTCACCCCGGCGGCCTTGGCCTTGTCGGCGATCGCCTTGCCGACCTGCGCAGCCTCGGCGACACCGTTTTTCTTCGCCTTCAGGTTGACCGTCGAGGCGGAGGCCAGCGTGCGGCTCGACGCGTCGTCGATCACCTGCGCGTAGACGTGGTTCAGGCTGCGGAACACGGCCAGCCGCGGACGCTGCGCCGTGCCGCTGACAGTCACGCGCACGCGCCTGTGCCGCTTCAGCCGGCTCACCTTGCGGTCGGTTCGCTTGATCATGAGGCCGCCTTCGCCCCCTTGCCCGCCTTGCCCGCCTTGCGACGGATCCGTTCCCCGCGGTACATCACGCCCTTGCCCTTGTAGGGCTCGGGCGGACGCAGCTTGCGGATGTTCGCCGCGACCTGCCCGACGTCCTCGACCGAGATGCCGTTGACCGAGAACTTGGTCGGGTCCTGGACGTCGATCGTGACGCCCTGCGGCGGCTTGAACTTGATCGGGTGCGAGTAGCCGAGGCTCAGCGTGATCTCCTCACCGGCCTTGGCGACGCGATAGCCCACGCCGACCAGCTCCAGGTGCTTGGTGAAGCCCTTGTCGACACCCTCGACCATGTTGGCGACCAGGCTCCTCACCAGGCCGTGCATCGCCCGGTGCCGGTAGTCGTCGGAAGGCCGCTCGAAGATGAGCTCACCGTCGACCTGCTTCACGGTGATGTCGCCCGGCAGGGTGCGCTCGAGCTGGCCCTTCGGGCCTTCGACCTTCACCCTGCCCGGGCTGAGGGTCACCTTGACCGCCCCGGGCAGCTTGATCGGCAGCTTTCCAATCCGCGACAGCTTCCTTCTATCTCCCTACCTGGTCTTCTCTCTACCAGACATATGCCAGCACCTCGCCGCCGAGGCCCTGGCGCAGCGCCTGCCTACCACTCATCACGCCCTCGGACGTCGAGAGGACGACGATGCCGAGCCCGCCGAGCACCCTGGGGATCTCGGTCTTTCTCGCGTAGACGCGAAGCCCCGGGCGGCTGATCCTCTTCACCCCCGAGATGACGCGGGTGCGGTCGGGGCGGGACTTGAAGATGATACGCAGCGTCTGCGTCGTGCCGTCGGCCTCCACGTCGTAGCCCGCGACGTAGCCCTCGTCCTTCAGCACGCGGGCGATCTCGAGCTTGAGTTTGGAGGCCGGCACCTTGACCTCGGGATGGCGCGCGCCGTTGGCGTTTCGGATCCGCGTGAGCATGTCGGCGATCGGGTCCGGCACGATGCCGGTGGACGCCCGCTTGACCGTCTTGGCGCCGGGTTTTGCTACGGCTGTGGCCATCATCACCAGCTCGACTTCGTCACGCCGGGGATGCGTCCCTCGGCGGCATGGGTGCGAAAGCAGATTCGGCACATGCCGAACTTGCGCAGGTACGCGCGGGAGCGACCGCAGATCAGGCAGCGGTTATGGAAACGCACCTTGAACTTCGGGTGGGCCATGTCTCGCTTCCAGCGCTCGATCGAAGATTTCTTGGCCAAACTTCTCCCCTTATCTCTTTCGGAATGGCATGCCGAGCCGGGTCAGGAGGCTTCGCGCCTCGTCGTCGGTACGGGCTGTGGTTACGATCGACACTTCCAGCCCGCGCAGTTTGTCGATCTTGTCGTAGTCGATCTCCGGGAAAACCACCTGCTCGCGCAGGCCCAGCGAGTAGTTGCCGCGCCCGTCGAACCCGTCCGGGTTGACCCCGCGGAAGTCTCGGATGCGCGGCAGCGCGACATTGAGCAGCTTGTCGAGGAAATACCACATGCGCTTTCCGCGCAGGGTGGTCTTGATGCCGACCGTCTGGCCGGCGCGCAGCTTGAAAGCCGCGACCGACTTCCTCGCCTTGACGAGCTGGGGCTTCTGGCCTGTGATCGTGACCACGTCGCCGACCGCGGCGTCCAGCGCCTTGTCGTTGTCCTTCGCCTCGCCGATCCCGATGTTGACCACGATCTTGGCCACTCGCGGAATCTGCATCACGTTGCCGTAGTCGAACTCCTTGGTCAGCTGGGCGGCCACGGTCTGCCGGTAGGCGCTCAGCAACCTCGGCGGATCGTCCGAGTGAGTGCCGACCGGCCTGGGCGCCTGCTCCTTTTTGGGCTGCTGCTGCTTCGCCTTGCCCACGCCTACTGGGCCTCCGTCTTGCGCACGCGCTCGTAGGGCTCGCCGCAGTGGCGGCAGACCAGGGCTCGCGCACCCGACTCGAGGACCGTGTGCTTGGCGCGGGTCGGCCGCGAGCAGTGCGGGCACACCAGCATCACGTTCGAGTAGTCGAGCGCCGCCTCGAAGTCCACGATGCCGCCCTGGGCGACGGTCACACCTCGCCGCTGCTGGCCGGCCTTCGTGTGGCGCTTGAGCAGGTTGACGCCCTTGACCACGATCTTCTGCTGGTCGGGGAGGGTGCGCAGCACCTCGCCCTGCTTTCCCTTGTCCTTGCCGGCGATGACGATCACGTTGTCGCCGGGGGCCAGGTCCAGCCAGCGTCGCTTCGGTTGCGGTTTGTTTCTCAGCATGTTGCTTCCTACAGCACCTCGGGAGCGAGGCTGATGATCTTCATGAAGTTGCGCTCGCGCAGCTCTCGGGCGACAGGGCCGAAGATGCGCGTTCCGCGCGGGTTGTTGGCCGCGGCCAGGAGAACCGCCGCGTTCTCGTCGAAGCGGATCAGGCTGCCGTCGGGCCGCTTGTACTCCTTGGTCACCCGCACCACCACCGCCTTGACGACCTCGCCCTTCTTGACCTGGCCGCCAGGCTGCGCGGACTTGACCGTGGCCGTGATGATGTCGCCGACCGAGGCGTACTTGCGGTAGTGGCCGCCGGCCACGCGGATGCACAGGAGCTCTTTCGCCCCCGAGTTGTCCGCGACCTTCAAGCGGGTCTCCTGCTGGATCACTTCGCCTTCTCGACCACCTCGACCACGCGCCAGCGCTTCTCTTTGGAGATGGGACGCGTCTCGACGATCCGGACCAGGTCCCCGACTCCGCACTCGTTCTTCTCGTCGTGCACCTTGAAGCGGCTTCGCTGGCGGATGGTCTTCCGGTACAGCCGGTGCGCCTTGGAGGCGCCGACCTGAACGATGACCGTCTTGTCCATCTTGTCGGCGATCACGGTGCCCAGGCGGACCTTGCGCTGGCCGCGGTCAGTCGCGGTGACGGTGGCGGTGTCGGTCATATGGTTTCCTCAGCTTTCCTGGAGCGGCCGCGCCTCGGTTTGGCTGGCGCCGCCTCTGCCTCTTCTTTTGCCGGCGCAGCCTCGGACGCCGGCTCCTCCAGCGCGACGGCCGTCGCCTCGACCTCGTCTGGCGCCGAGGCCAGGATGCCGAAGTCGCGCTCGCGGAGCACGGTCATGATCCTGGCGATGTCGTGCCGGACCTTTTCGATCTGGCTCGAGTTCTCGAGCTGGCCGACGGCGTGCTTGAAGCGAAGCTCGTACAGCTCCCGCCGCGCGCCGCGCAGCCGGATGCCGAGCTCGTCGACCTCGAGCACCCTCAGCTCGTCGACCTTCATCTCGGACCTCCCTGCGCCATCGATTCGGAGACCACGAAGCGGGTCTTGATCGGCAGCTTCGACGCCGCGAGCTTCATCGCCTCCTTGGCGACCTCAGGCGTCACCCCACCCATCTCGAACAGCACGCGGCCGGGCTTGACCACCGCGACCCAGCCCTCCGGGTTGCCCTTGCCCGAGCCCATGCGGGTCTCGGCCGGCTTCTTCGTGATCGACTTGTCCGGGAAGACCCGAATCCAGATCTGTCCGCCGCGCTTGACGTGGCGGGTCATGGCGCGCCGCGCGGCCTCGATCTGGCGGTTGCTCATCCAGCACGCCTCGACCGCCTGCAGGCCGAAGTCGCCGAACGCGACGGTCGCGCCCCGCGTGGCGATGCCTGTACGGCGGCCGCGGTGCATCTTGCGGTACTTGACGCGCTTGGGAATCAGCATCAGGCGTCCGTCTTCTTGGTGCGTGGTGTGGCCGGCTTCTTGGCCGGCGGCTTGGTGGTTTCGGTCTTGGCCTTCGGCGCGGCTGCGGTGCGCGGCCGGACGGCGGCGCGAGGTGCCGTCGCCTTCTCGGCCGAGGGCTTCGCGGTGGTCGCCGTGCGGGTGCGCTTGGGCCGGTCCGGCTCCGCCGGCGG
>DATEHQ010000137.1:0-24129 GCA_035279525.1 Candidatus Dormiibacterota bacterium | reverse complement strand
TTCGTCTACATGTTCATGAACTTCGGCGCCTTCGCCGTGGTCACGATGCTGGCCGGGCCGGAGGGCGACCGCGACGACATCTCGGACCTCACCGGCCTGTACCAGCGAAGCCCGGCGCTCGCGGTGGGGATGAGCGTGTTCATGTTCTCGCTGGCGGGCTTTCCGCCATCGGTCGGCTTTTTCGGCAAGCTGTTCCTCTTCACTGCAGGCGTCGGGGCCGGCTACACCTGGCTCGTCGTCCTGGCCGTGTTGATGAGCGTGGTGTCAGTCTTCTACTACGTGCGCGTTCTGATCCCGGTCTGGACGCCGCTGCCTGCGGTCAGGCGCATGCCCGCACCCGTCAGCAGCACCGCCACCGTCATCCTCAGCGGCCTGGCTTCGGTCCTGCTCGGCCTCTACCCGACGACGCTTTTGATCGCGGGGCAGCTGGGCGCCAACCCGATCGCGCCGCGCTAGCGCGCTAGCGCGCCCGGCCCGAAGTGAGACTCTCGACGATCGAGGCGAGGCGGCGCCGGCGCGTGTCCGTCCTTTTCGCCTCCTCCAGGCTTCGGGCCATCTCCTTCTGGCTCGTGTAGGACAGCGCGCTCCAGCGGGCAGCGGCGCCCGTGTCGCGGTTCAGCACCTTCGCCAGGTCCTCGGGAGGCTGGACTACGCGCGCGGCGGTGTCGAGCTCGAGCTCGACGGTGATCGTGTCGCCGCGCCCGACTCCGGCGGCCTGCTGGATCGACTTGAGGACGCCGAGGCAGAACGTCCCATCCCCCATCGGCATGAGCGAGCCGCGGTACGGATGGCCCGCGATGATGGCGCTGACCTTCGGCTTGCCATTGAGGCCCATCGCCTTTTTGAGCTCTCGAGGAATCCTGACAAAGGTGCCGGCCCCAGTAGGGTCACGAGTGAGCACCGCCTTGAAGGTCGGCATGCGCCTGAGTCTAGGTCGGGATGGGTTCGCCTTCGACGAACGGCCTCGGATAACGGCCGGGTGAGTAGTTGACAAACGCAGGTGGCGTGCTGAAGCCGAAGAAACCGTTCTCCGCCGAACCCTGGGCGAGAGCGGCGGCGTCGAGCGCGGACGGCTGCAAGGCGGCGTCGTCCCACCGGCCGGTGTCGAGGCGCGCCATCAGCACCTGTAGTCCCGCGATCACCTCCGCCGGCGTGAATGCGCAGTGCCCGGCGCGGTGCACGAACACCTGACGAAGCATGTCCGTATTGCCGGCCCTGCCCACCACATCCCCATATGCGGTCTCGTTCTGAGGCACGACGAGACCATCACCCGTCGTGTGCATGGTCAGCATCGGGATCGAGAGGCTGCCGTCGAAGCTGATGTTGCGATCGAGATAGGCCGCCGCACCTGGGTCGGCTTTGATGTGAGCGCCTGAGTCCAGCGTGATGATGTCGTGGACCAGGCTCAACCCCGCCTGGCGGTAGAGCGCCTGGACCTCCTCGAAGTCGAGCGAGGCGGCAACCTGGTTCGCGTAGGCAACTCCCTCGTTCCAGGACGGATTGCCATGGGCACGCTGCTCCAGCTCCGCTCGGTATTGAAAGGCGAAGGCGAAGTCGACGCGCGACTCCCACGACTCCTGCGCCGCCAGGCTCGCCGCGTTGTTCGCCACCGGCTCCGGCTGGGTGGGATCGAACCAGCCTGGAAGGTCCGTCAGCGCCGCGACGAGCGCGAGCCGGGCGCGGCCCTGAAGAGTTCCCGCGGCTTGCTGGAGGACCTGCTGGGCGAGCTTCAGGTTGGCCGCGCCGTCGGTGATGTGGGTCAGCTGCAGCGCCGACCCCGGCGCGAGCAGGGTTTTGAACGCATAGGCGGCGTCGAGCTCCGCGTTCCACGTTGCGATCCCGCCCGCCAGGACGCCGCAAAGTGACATCGCCGCGGCGAAGCGGTCGGGGTGCAGCTGGACGAGGCCCGCCGTGATGATGCCACCGAGCGAGGCGCCCCATGCGATCACCCTCGAGGGCTTGCCGACATGCGAGTCGAAGTAGTCCAGCAGCGCGATCTGATCTTTGAAGGCGTCCTCCACGGCCCAGCCTGTCGAGCTGTACGAAGAGCCTGCGATCGCGTAGTGCCGCGCGAGCAGCCAGTCCCCGGACTGCGAGGTGGGCGCCGCCTGCGCGCCGTTCAGGCTGCCCGGTGCGACGTAGCCGTGGCTGTAGAGGAACAGCGTCCCGTTCCAGCCGGCGGGCACGTCGATCGCGAAGCGCGCCAGCCCGATGACGCCTGTGAGCTGCTGGGGACCAGGGCTCGGATTCATAGCGTGGTCGATGTGCCCGGTGTTCGACTGCGAGCAGGCGACCACGACGAGGAGCACCACCAGGACCCGCTTCATCTCGTCAGAGATTGGACCTCGACTGCCCGCCGTCGACCGCGAGGATCGCTCCGTTGACGAGGGACGCCTCTTGCGAGCAGACGAACGCCACGACGGCCGCCACTTCGTCGACCGTGCCGAACCGTCCGAGCGGCATGTCGTGGCGAACGAACTCGGCGATGCCGTCCGGATCCTGGCGCCGCCGCCGATCCCAGCCGCCACCCTCCCAAAGGATCGACCCGGGCGCGACCGCGTTGACGGTGACACCGCTCTCGGCGACCTCGCGCGCGAGCGAGGTGACCATGCTGTTTTCCGCGGCCTTGGCGGCGTTGTAGGCGGGCGCTCCGCCGGCTTCGCGGCCCCAAACCGATGAGATCACCACCACGCGGCCCCATCCCCGCTGCCGCATCCCGGGCAGGACGAGCTGTGTCATGCGGAGGCTGACGACGACGTTGCCCGCGAAGGCGGCCTCGAGGTCGGCGGGGCCGGTGTCGCACCAGCTGGAACCGGCGCGCGCGCCCAGGTTGTTGACGAGGATCTCGATCGGACCAAGACCCGCCTCGGTCTCCCGCACGGCTGTGGCGCATCCCTCGGCCGTGAGCAGGTCGGCGGCCACGCCCACGCCGTGCAGCGCCCTGGCTGTGGCGTCCACGTCAGCCTGCGTGCGCGCGACGACGGATACCCGCGCGCCCTCGGCCGCCAGCGCCCGCGCGATGCCGTGGCCGATGCCCCTGGTTCCTCCGGTGACGAGGGCGACCTTGCCGGCGATGCCGAAATCCATGGAGTTCGAATGCTAGTAGGGTCGTGGGATGGCTCTGCCACCCGAGGTCGCGACCCACCTCAGCCTGGCGGCATCGCCTGTGACACCGCGACCCTCCGCCACGGTGGTGCTCGTGCGGGGGCGGCGGCCGTGGGAGCTCCTGCTCGTGCACCGCCCGGGTGGCGCGGACTTTGCCCCCGGCGCCTACGTGTTCCCGGGCGGGACGGTGCACGAGGACGACAGGCGGTGGGACGACGAGATCCGCGGCGCCGCCGTCCGCGAGCTGTTCGAAGAGGCGGGGATCCTGCTGGCACGCCGCCAACGGCGCCTGGCGCGCGAGCCTGACTGCGAACGCGTTCGCGCCGCGGTCGCGGCCGGTGCATCGTTCGGCGAGGCGCTCGACCAGCTCGGGCTGGCGCCGGCCTTCGATCGGCTCGTGCTTCTCGCGCGATGGGTGACCCCGGCCCAGCTGCGCCGGCGGTTCGACACGCGGTTCTTCCTGGCGCGGGTGCCTGCCGGTCAGGCGGTGAGGCCCCAGGAGGGTGAGGTGACCGACTGGTTGTGGAGCTCACCCGAGCACGCGCTCGCGAGTCCCGCGATCACCCTCGTCTACGCGACCCGTACGGTGCTGGAGTCGATCGCGCTGGACGACGCCGCCAGAGTCTTCGCGCGGGCGCGGCGGATGCGAGAGGTTCCAATCGTGGAACCGCGAGTGGTGCAGACCGAGCGGGGTTGGGAGATCGTCCGCGACTAGCGGTGCCGTCCTCCGCTCGGATTGGCCGGACTAACCGGCCTGGCGCCGCCCACCCCGCTCGGATATGCCGGACTAACCGCCCAGGCGGCGCCGGCCTGCTCGGATATGCCGGACTATCCGGGGTCAGCGGGGCGTGGCGAGCCAGTTAGGCCGGACTAACCGGCCTGGCGCCGCTCACCCCGCTCGGAGAGGCCGGACTAACCGCCGTGGCGCCGCCGGCCTGTCGGATAGGCCGGACTATCCGGGGTCAGCGGGGCGTGGCGAGCCGGTTAGGCCGGACTAACCGCCCTGGCGCCGCCTACCCCGCTCGGAGAGGCCGGACTAACCGGCCAGGCCCCGGCTACTCCGGTCGGACACCCCCGCCGAGGTACAGGCCTAGCGCCAGAGGTCGCGCCAGCGGTTGTAGTGGACGACCTCCACCCCGCCCTGCCGCAGCGTGTCGAGCCCCGCCGGGTCGCGGTACGCCTCTCGGTAATAGACCCGTCCCACGTTGGCGTTGATCGCCATCTTTGCACACATCACGCAAGGCGACGCGCTCACGAACATGATCTTCCCCGGGAGCTGCGCGCCCGCCTTGATGAGGGCGTTCTGCTCGCTGTGGAGGCAGCCGCAGGCCCCCGGGGTGCTCGAATCGCACCGGTTGGGCAGGCCGCGGGCGTTGCCGTTGTAGCCGATGCCCAGCACCTGCGTCAGGTCGGCGGTCGCGATCACGGTGCCGACCTGCAGCCGGGCGCAGGTCGAGCGCTTGGCCAGCTCCTCCGCCATGCGCATGTAGACCTCCTCGAGGGGGATCCGATCGGGCGCCTGCTCGGGCCCTGACAGCGCCTGGACCTCGGCCATCTCAGCCATGTTAATCCCCTTGTTTGTACCCCGATTCGGGGCTACAATGCGCAAGATGTCGGTGCTCGAACTGTTGTTCGCGCTGCTCCTGGTATGCCTCGTGGCCGGCATGGCGGGTGTCGCGGCCCTCGTCCTGGGCCTGGTGAGGCGCGCCGACGGGCAGGCGCGCGATGTCGCGGAGTTGAAGACCCGCCTCGAGTCGGGCGGCGCCACGCAGCTGAACCAGGCCGCCGAGCTCCGGGAGCGGCTCTCGCAAACCCAGTCCGTGGTCGAAGGCCTGCGCTCGGCCCTCAGCGCGCGTCAACCCGTCGAGGAGGAGGCGCGGGCCAGCCTCAGGCGCCTGGAGCACGTGATCGCGGGCAGCTCGACCCGCGGAGCGGCAGGAGAGAACATCCTCGAGGAGGCTCTGCGTCACCTCCCGCCGGAGATGCTCCAGCGCAACGTCTGGGTCGGCGGCAAAGTCGTCGAGCTGGCCTTGAGGCTGCCTGGGGGCAAGCTCCTGCCGATGGACTCGAAGTGGGTCTCGAGCGTCGCCCTCGAGCAGCTCGCCGACGGCGGCCTGGACGCCACGAGGCGCGCCCAGCTCACCGCACAGGTCGAGCGAGAGGTCGAAAGGCGAGTGCGCGAGGTGAGCCAGTACATCGACCCGGCCACCACCTCACCTTTCGCGCTGGCCGTGATCCCCGACGCCGCCTACGACGTTTGCCGGGGCGCGATCGTCGGCGCCCACAAGCGACACGTGATGGTCGTGGGCTACGCCATGGCCCTGCCCTACCTCCTCACGCTGTACCAGCTCCACCTTCAGTTCGCCCGCACGGTCGACATGGAAAAGCTCCAGTCGGCCCTCATCGACGTCGAGCGCCACCTCGACACCCTGGAGGGCATCCTCGAGCACAAGCTCCAGCGTGCCGTGACCATGCTCCAGAACGCCTATGGCGAGGGCAAGCAGGTTTCGGCGAGGATCCGGGCCTCGGCGCAGAGCGTGCAGGTGACCGAGAACGGCGCCGAGGAGATATCCACAGAGCAGGTCGGCCTGGCCCTCGTCGACTCAGTTCACTAGGCCCGGTTTTGCCCAGTTTCCCCCGATCTTTGCCCAGCCTGTGCCCAACCCGTCCGCAGGGATATCCACAGGTAATCCACCAACATGTTGGGGGTAAAGGCATCTTTGGCCCAAAGATGTTGTGTTTGGGCCTTGACAAGCCCAAAAGCCGGTCGTATATTCGACCCGTTACATCGAGGCCCTGGGGCATAAGTGGCGGGCATGCTCTGGGGCCTCTTGCATCCCCAAACGAAGTACCTCGACGACCCAGCAATACGTCCCAGCAACCCGATTCAGATCCACCCTGACCGGGGATGATTAAAGGAGGCGTTCTCTAGATGGCCAAGAATCTCGCCGACGTCAGCGGGGCCCGCGGCAGGAACGGAAACGGGGCTCACTCCAGGGCCTCCGGGCGCGGGCAGGGCGCAGCCGCGGACAGGGCTCCGGGCCTGCGCTTCGGCCGCTACTTCACGCCTCCCGGCAGCCACGCCTACGACCTCGTCGAGTGGGAGCGCCGCACGGCCGCGATCACGGGCGAGAAGGGCCAGCTGATCTTCGAGCAGAAGGACGTCGAGGTTCCTCGGTCGTGGTCCCAGCTGGCCATCAACGTGGTCGCGCAGAAGTACTTCCGCGGCAGCCCTGGCAGCCCCGAGCGCGAGACGAGCGTCCGCCAGATCATCGACAGGGTCGTGGACACGCTCGCTCGGTGGGGGCGCGAGGGCGGCTACTTCGCAACCGAGGAGGACCTCGAGAACTGGGCCGAGGAGCTCCGCTTCCTGCTCGTCACCCAGCACGCGTCCTTCAACAGCCCGGTCTGGTTCAACCTGGGCGTCCCCGGACGGTCCCAGCAGGGGTCGGCGTGCTTCATCAACTCGGTCACGGACTCGATGGAGTCGATCCTCGACCTGGCCAAGACCGAGGGCATGCTGTTCAAGTTCGGCAGCGGCACGGGGACCAACCTCTCCGTCCTGCGCTCGTCGAAGGAGCAGCTGTCCGGCGGTGGCACCGCGTCAGGCCCCGTGTCCTTCATGAAGGGCTACGACTCGTTCGCCGGCTCGATCAAGTCCGGCGGCACGACGCGGCGCGCGGCCAAGATGGTCATCCTCAACGCCGACCACCCCGACATCATGGATTTCATCCGCTGCAAGGCGGACGAAGAGAAGAAGGCCTGGGCGCTGATCGACGCGGGCTACAACGCCGGTTTCAACGTGCCGGGTGGCGCCTACGACTCGGTGCAGTTCCAGAACGCCAACCATTCGGTCCGCGTGAGCGACGAGTTCATGCAGGCGGTCGTCGACAACAAGAAGTGGGAGACGAAGGCGATCGTCGGCGGCCGCGTGGTCGACACCTACAAAGCGCGCGACATGTGGAAGGACATCGCTGAGGCGGCGTGGGTTTGCGGTGACCCCGGCCTGCAGTTCGACTCGACGATCCAGGACTGGAACGTCGTGCCGAACACCGGTCGGATCAACGCCACCAACCCGTGCTCGGAGTTCGTCTTCCTCGACGACACCGCCTGCAACCTGCTCTCGCTCAACCTCATGAAGTTCCAGACGGACGACGGGAAGGTCGACGTCGACCGCTTCAGGCGCGCAGTCGACGTGTGCTTCACCGGCCAGGAGATCATCGTCTCGAACGCCTCCTATCCCACGCCGGCCATCGGCAAGAACTCGGAGGCGCTCCGCCCGCTGGGTCTCGGCTACGCCAACCTGGGCGCCCTGCTCATGTCGATGGGGCTGGCGTACGACTCGGACGAAGGCCGGCGCTTCGCCGGCGCGATCACTGCGATCATGACCGGCCGCGCGTTCTCGCAGTCGGCGCGGATGGCGCAGGTCAAGGGTCCGTTCACCGAGTACCCGAAGAACCGCGAGCCGATGCTGCGAGTGATGGAGAAGCACCGTCAGGCGGCGCACCAGCTCTCGACGTCGGTGGATTCGGCTGAGGTCGTCGATGCCGCGCGGGAGACGTGGGACGAGGCGGTCAAGCTCGGCCGCGCGCATGGCTACCGCAACGCGCAGGCGACCGTGCTGGCTCCCACCGGAACCATCGGCCTGATGATGGACTGCGACACCACCGGCATCGAGCCCGACCTGGCGCTGGTCAAATACAAGAAGCTGGTCGGCGGCGGCTTGCTGAAGATCGTCAACACCACCGTCCCGGCCGCGCTGCGCAAGCTCGGCTACGACGAGGTGAAGGTGAAGGAGATCGTCGAATACATCGACGACAACGACACCATCGAGGGCGCCCCGCACCTCCTCGACGAGCACCTCAAGGTCTTCGACTGCGCTTTCAAGCCGGTCAAGGGCAGCCGCTCGATCGCACCCATGGGCCACGTGCGGATGATGGCCGCGGTCCAGCCCTTCATCTCGGGTTCGATGTCGAAGACGGTGAACCTGCCGACCGACGCCACGGTGGAGGACATCCAGCAGACCTACGTCGAATCGTGGAAGCTCGGACTCAAGTGCATCGCGATCTATCGCGATGGGTGCAAGCGCTCACAACCGCTCTCCACGTCGCTGGACAAAGAGAAGAAGGCGGCGTTGCCCGCCGACGTCGAATACCGCGCGGTGCGGCGCAAGCTGCCCGACGAGCGCAAGGCGGTCACGCACAAGTTCGACATCCAGGGCCACGAGGGCTACCTGACGGTCGGCAAGTTTGACGATGGAACGCCGGGCGAGCTGTTCGTGACCATGGCGAAAGAGGGATCGACCATCTCGGGCTTGATGGACGCCTTCGCGACGCAGACCTCCTACGCGCTGCAGTTCGGCGTGCCGCTGAAGTTCATGGTCGACAAGTTCAGCCACATGCGCTTCGAGCCGTCCGGGTTCACCAAGAATCCTGAGATCCCGATCGCGAAGTCCATCGTCGACTACATCTTCCGCTGGATGGCGAGCCACTTCCTGCCGGTCGAGGACCAGGACGAGGCCGGCGTCATTCGCAGGGACGCGCCTGCGCCGGCGCCTGTTCCCGAACCATCCTCCTCTCCCGCCGCGGAGGGCAAGTCGACACCCGCCGCCACGGAGTTGAAGGTGGTCGCGGCGCCGGCGACCAATGGAAACGGCATCACCGTGCAGCGGATCGCTTTCGTGAACACCGACGCGCCGGCTTGCCCGGACTGCGGCGCGATCACAGTGCGTTCAGGCTCCTGCTACAAGTGCCTCAACTGCGGAGCAACCACCGGCTGCAGCTGACCTCGATCGGAGACGAAAGCGCCGCGTACTGATCCGCGGCGCTTTCTTTTGCCTCTGCCACCGAGGCCGAGGCCTCAAGCGGAGGAGTTGCTCGGTGCAAGCGGTGAAGCACCACTGCAAGGCACGGGCGAAGTGTTGATCGCTCCAGAAGCTTCCGAACCCATCACCTCATAGGCGGGGGAAGGTATGGAGAGACGCGTCTCGTAGAAGCTACCACCGGCAGGTGGCGGGGACTCCGGCGCGCCGGCGGGGAGCCCGCCATAAACGGTGATCGAATAGTACTCACGGTAATTCGACACGGGTGGGCAGCGGGAGTACATATAACCCGTGGCGCCCGTATGGATCCAGCCGGCGGCTCGCAGCTGCGAGTCGTACCAGACACTGACGGCCGAGGGAGGCGCGCTCGTATCGAACGCCGATCGGGCGTCGGCGTCCGTCGGCTCGCCGTTGACGTTCAGCGCCCCCGCGTCGCTGAACGAATACTGGACCGTGGAGCCCGGGTACACCAGGTTCGCCTCCGGGAGCGCGTCGATCTGTCCCTTCGTGAGGGCGCACAGCGACCCTCCGTGCGCACCCACGCCGGGCTTGGTGCACCGGGCGCTCGGAGGCACGTCGGGCGACGTCAGACAGGCGCCGAATACGGCCGGGAGGCTCAAGAGGAGGACCGTCCTCGCCAGGCGTCCTGTCACGCGGTGATTCTGCGCCGAGAGCCATCCAATTCCGCCCGCCCAGAGCGGGTGAACTTTGGCCGGCACCTCCGGCGGGACACTCGCCAGCGTGCGGTATCCGAAGGGGGCTAGGAGTCGAAGGTGACCTCGATCAGCGGGCTCTGGAGAACCATCCGGTCGACGTCGTCACGCCGCCACGCGCGAGCGATGTGCGGGAGCACCACACGCCGCTCGGCGGTATCGGCGATGACTCGTGCTCGGGCCGGGAGGTCGGCCAGCACCTTGCCCTTCAGGTGGAATGTGAGAGTCGGGTCTGCTTCGAGGTTGGCCAGCCAGCTTCTCTTGCGTGGGGAGGGCGTGCCGCTGATGTAGATGCGCCCGCCGATGTTGTGGAAGACGATCTCGACCCGACGGCGCTCGCCGGTCTGACGCCCCGTGGTCGTGATGTCGATCGTGTGGCCGCGCTCCAGCGCACGCTGGATGTCCTCCGCGGTGGCCTGCATCTCGCAGCGTTCTATTCCGGCGGCGCTTCTTCTATTCCGCCCTGAGCGCCGTCAGCGACTGCACCTGACGTCCTGCGGCATCGAAGTTTCCAGGGTCGAGCCACGCCTCGAATGCGGCGCGGCGGGAAGGCCACTCAGAGTCGATGATCGAGAACCACGCCGTGTCGCGGTTGCGACCCTTCACCACCATGTGCTGCCTGAAGATGCCTTCGAAGACGAAGCCAAATCTCTGCGCGGCGCGCCGCGACTTCACGTTGAGGGAGTCGCACTTCCACTCGAAGCGTCGATAACCCAGGTCGTCGAACACGTGGCGCGCCAGCAGATAGATCGCTTCGGTCGCCTGTCGCGTGCGCTGCATCCTCGGCGTGAACCAGATGTGCCCGACCTCGATCGCGCCATCCACGGGGACGATTCGCATCAACGCCGCCACGCCGCGCGCGTCGCCTCCCGCGCGATCGACGACCGCGAACGTCAGCGGATCCGAGAGGGCGGCGCGCTCGGCGAGCCAGCGATTGAAGTCAGCAAAGTCGCGGAAAGGCCCATAAGCCAGGTGCTCCCATATCTCGTCGGCGCCGGCGGCCGCGGAGTGGAGCTGCCGCGCGTGGCGGTCTCGGTCGAGTGGTTCGAGCCGGACGGTCTCGCCCTCGAGCACCGCACGCTCGACCGGCCTCGCGCCCTTCCAGCCGGCCAGGTTCATGCGCCCGTATTCTGGACTCGAATAAGAGGCCCGCGCAGGGGGTTCGAAGGAGATGGCGATGAGGATCGGGATCATCGGCGCGGGGAACGTGGGCAAGGCACTGGCCGGGTCGGCCGTCAGGGCGGGTCACTCGGTAAAGATCTCGGCCACCACCCGCCAGAAGGCCGAGGAGGCCGCGAAAGCCACGCGGGCCCAGGCCGCCCAGTCCAACGAGGATGCGATCAGGGACTCTGACCTGGTCGTGCTCGCGGTTCCGGCCGACAGGGTCGATGAGGTCGTGTCGGCGCTCGCACCCGAGCTCGACGGAAAGGTGATCATCGACGTCACCAATCGGTTCGACCTCAATGATCCGGGTTCGAAGCTCGACGGAACCTCGAATGCCGAGAAGATCCAGAAACGAGCGCCCAAGGCCCACGTGGTGAAGGCGTTCAATTACGCATTCGCTTCGCGCATGGCGAACCCGAATGTGGATGGTGTCAGGCTCGACGGGTTCGTCGCGGGTGACGACGAACACGCCAAGAAAAAGGCCATCGAGTTCGTCGAATCGATTGGCTTTCGGCCGATCGACGCGGGACCGCTCGTCCTGGCGCGCGTGCTCGAAGGGATGGGGACGCTGATCATCACGCTTCAGGTGCGCCACGGCTGGCCGTGGCAGAACGGTTGGAAGCTCGCCGGCCCACCGAAGGACGACGATGAGCGCTGAGGTCGAGACCGCAAAAGGCATGACTCCGCGCGAGCGCAGCGCTCGCCCGATCGCTGCGGGAGTGGACATCGGCCACGTCCATCTCAAGACCGCGGACATCGATCGCGTGCAGCGCTTCTACGTCGACTTGCTCGGCTTCGACGTGGTCTTCCGGAGGCCGGACGCTCTGTTCCTCTCGGCCGGCGGCTATCACCACCATCTCGGATTCAACACCTGGGAGTCGAAGGGCGGCTCTCCCCCACCTCCCGGCACGACGGGCCTGTACCACGTCGCGATCCGGTACCCGACGCGCGGGGACCTCGGCGATGCGCTGCGCCGCCTGGTCGCCGCGGACTGGCCGCTCGACGGCGTGAACGACCACGGTACGCATGAGGCGCTCTACCTCAGGGACCCTGACGGCAACGGCCTGGAGCTGGCCTGGGACCGGCCCGAGGCGGAGTGGCCGAGGGACGCCGAAGGCCACCTGACCTTCAGCGGCAGGCGGCTCGACCTCGAAGGCTTGCTCCGCGAAGGAAGCTCCCCCACCTAGCCCTTCGCCGCAGCCGGCCTGAAGCGGACCGAGTAGCGGCGCGACCGCAGGCGTTGCGGGCTTGAGGAGGTGGCGCCGAAATGACCACTCTTTTCCGTCACGCGCGTCCGGTCTGGTTGCTCACCGCTGCACTGGGGCTGCTCCTGGTCTCCGCCCCCGCCGCCGAGGCGGGTTCCGGTCTGGCGGTGAACGTCAACGGCAAGCACGTCATGTGGGGCCGTGGCCAGGGCTATCCGAGCGCACAGCAGGTCGCAGCCAACAACCTGATCTATCACGGTGGTCTGATCGAGACCACGCCGTCGGTGTACCTGGTCTACTGGGGCACCGAGTGGCAGCAGGGCTTCTCGTTCAGCGCTGGCGGATTCACCTACACCAACGCCACCGTCCAGAACTACGTCAACTCGTTCTTCGGCAGCGTGGGCGGTAGCGCGTGGGCCGGCGTGCAGACGCAGTACTGCCAGAACATTTCCACCGCGAGCTTTTCATGCGCCGGGCAGACTTCCCCTCAATTTGTCACCAACCCGACCGGTCAGTTGAAGGGCACCTGGACCGATCCGACACCCGTGCCGTCGGAGATCGTGACCACGGGTCTCGCCGAGAACGCCACCAACGACCCCATCGAAGCCGAGGCGATCGCCGCCGCGGCCCACTTCGGTTACGATGTCAACGCTACCTATTTCATCCTCACGCCTCCGGGCCACGGCGCGACCGCCTACGGCTCGGTTTACTGCGCCTACCACGCCGAAACCCAGCACACCACAGGGCATGGCGTGCGCTACGCCTTCATGCCCTACGTGCCCGAACAGGGTGCTGGTTGCGGGACCAACTCGGTGAACACCACCGACAACGCTTTCGGCAACGGCTACCTGGACGGCTACAGCATCGTCGCGGGCCACGAGTACGCCGAGGCGGTGACCGACCCGGACAATCAGATGGGCACCCAGGATGGCTGGAACGACGCGACAGGCAGCGAGAACGGCGACAAGTGCGCCTGGACCGGCCTGCAGAACATCTCGCTCGGCGGCAACACCTTCGCGGTTCAGCCTCTGTGGAGCAACGAGGCCAGCGGCGGCCAGGGAGCCTGCGCGGTAACCCGCTAGATCGTCACGCCACCTTGTCGATGCTTTCAGCCCAGCGCTGATCTATGCGGCGCGCCTTGTAGATGGTCAGCGCGGCGGCCCACGAGACGACGAACGCGGCCACTATGACGTAACCCGCGCGCCCGATCAGGTCGAATCCCGCGACGGCGGAAAACACGCCGCCGTGCAGGCCGAGCGCGTTGATCAGGACCTGCAGCAGCTCGACCATCCCGACGAAGAGGGCCACGAAAACCGAAAGACTGGTCATCGTGATGTTGTAGAAGACCTTGCGGATCGGGCTCGCGAACGCCCACGAATAAGCCTTGGCCATGAATGCTCCATCCGCCGTGTCCATCAGGGACATTCCCGCCGCAAAAATGAGCGGCAGGGCGATGACCGCGCCGAACGGGAGCCCATTCGCCGCGGCGCCCGCCGAGACGGCGAGGATCGCGACCTCGGACGCGGTATCGAAACCAAGGCCGAACAGGAACCCGATCGGATACATCTGCCAGCTGTGGCGGATGACCCTGAACAGGCGCCCGAAGATGCGGGTCATGAAGCCGCCGGCGGTCAGATCGAGCTCGAGCGATTCGCGGTCGTAGCCGCCCTCCTTCATGCGCCGGTAGACCCGGAGCACGTCGAGCAGCACGACCAGGTTCAGGACCCCGATCAGGACGAGGAAGCCGCCCGAGACGCCGGTTCCCAGCAGCGCCCCGATCGTGCGCAGCTGACCGCCGTTGCTCACGACCCCTTCGACCAGCCACTTCACCGCCAGGCCGAGCGCGGCGGCGATCACGAAGACGACGGTCGAATGCCCGAGCGAGAAAAAGAATCCGACGCCGACCGGCCTGCGGCCGTCCTGCAGGAGCTTGCGCGTGGTGTTGTCGATGGCAGAGATGTGGTCCGCGTCGAAAGCGTGGCGGAGTCCGAAGGTGTACGCCAGGCCACCGAGCGCGAGCAGGGCGGGATGGCTGGCGGCGAAGACGAACAGCAAGCCCCATCCGGCGATGTGAAGCACCGCGACCGAGCCGAAGAAGGCGGCCAGGCGATTCCTCTCTCCCCTGTCGAACGACTGGCGCAGCAGCGCGCCCATCGAGGCCATCCAGAAGAGCCTAAGGCTTATCGCTACAGAGTCGCAACTGCGAATTCAAATGGCCGCTGCGTCGCTGCGACTGGATCGCACCACCGGGGGGTGCGGTAGTCTGCCTGAATGGACCTGGAGTCGCTCCCGCCCCAGATCCGGATCGTGCTGAGACAGCTGGGAAAGGCCGTCGCGAGCCGGGAGCCCGCCATCCGGGCCAGGGTCGAGCACCTGCGGCTCGCCCGGCCTATGCACACGAGCGATCAGCTTGCCCGCGAGCTGATCCGTTCCACACGGCGCAGGGTCGCCACGACAGGCGCGCTGAGTGGGGCAGCGTCGATCGCGCCAGGGCTCGGTACCGTGCTCGCGGTCGGCACCATCACCAGCCAGACCTTCTACGCGCTCGAGCAGGAGATCGAGCTCGTGCTCGCTATCGCGATGGTCTTCGGCCACGACCTCGCGGATGTCGACGACCGCGTCCTCGAGGCGCTGGTCGTGGTGGGCCTGACCACCGGTGCGGTAAAGCTTCGCGAGGATGTCCTGGTCGCCGGCGGGGAGCGCATCGCCCTTGCCGCGTTCCGCCACCTTCCTGCGCTCATCCTCGCGCACGGCGGAGGCCGCGTGATCACGCGGATCCTCGCCCGGGTCGCCACCGGTGGTGCGGCGAAGGTCGCCGCGCGCGTGGTTCCGCTTGGGGTTGGAGTCGCGGTCGGCGCCGGATTCGACTGGCTCGCGGTCACGGGCCTCGGCCGGATCGCGATCAGGTACTACGGGCCTGGTGGGCCTGGCGCGCGGCCCCTGCTACTTGCTGCCGAAGATTCCTCGCACGTCGAACTGGGCCGCTGACAGGATCTGGTCGAAGCCGCACTTCTTCGGTGGCTTGTCAGTCCTCCAGCGTAGAAAGCCCGTCGCGTGCCGAAACCTCTCGCCGGCCTCGAGCTTGTCGTAGCTGACCTCGCAAACGAGCTCCGGCCGGACCGCGACCCACTCGGTGTCCTTGCCCCGAGACCAGCGGCTCAGGCCGCCGGGCATTCGACCAGGGTTGGCGCGCCACTCGTCTTCGGGAATCTCGGTCTGCAGCGGCGTGAGCTTCGCGATCAGCTCCTTGCGTTCGGCGGCATTGAAGGACGAGGTGTGCCCGACGTAGTGGATGGTGCCCTTCTTGTCGTAGAGGCCCAACAGCAGCGCCCCCAGCGTCGTCCCGTCGCTCGTCTTGCGCCACCCGATGACGACGCAATCCGCCGTGCGCTGGTGCTTGATCTTGACCCAATGCCGTTTGCCCGGGATGTAGGAACCGTCCCACGACTTGGCGATCACCCCATCGAGCCCGGCTCCCTCGAAGCGCTCGAACCAGTCCTGGGCTGTGGCGGCGTCGCGCGTGTACGGGGTGAGAAAGATCGGCGGCTTCACTCCCTTGAGGAGCCGTTCCAGACGCTTGCGGCGTTCGCCTAGCGGCTGCTTTCTCAGGTCGGCGTCGCCCTCTGCGAGGAGGTCGAAGGCGATGAACCACGCCGGCGTGGCTTCGCTGAGCATTCGGACTCGCGACTCGGCCGGATGGACCCGCTGCTGCAGGGCGCCGAAGTCCAGGCCGTTGTCGCCGACGACCACGAGCTCGCCGTCCAGGACCAGGCGGAGCTCGCGCAGCTTCCGGAAGGGCTCGAGCATCTCGGGGAAGTAGCGTGTCATCGGCCTGCCACCCCGGCTCATGAGGGCGACCTCGTCGCCATCCCGGAAGACGAGCGTCCGGAAGCCGTCCCACTTGGGCTCGTACTCCCAGCCGTCACCCCTGGGGATTCCGTTCTCAGATACGGCCGAGAGCATGGGCTCCATGTCCTGCGGTAAAGGCAACTTCAAGCTGATTTCCCCAATCTGTCTATATCTTGTGGACGGCGGAGCGCCGTGCTACCATATCGTCCGCCGGTAAACCGGCCCCAAATCCAACTCCACGCCCCCACCCCAGCCTTGGAAGGCTCGCGCAAGCGGGCCTTCCGTTTTTGAGGGTGTCGCGGCCCCCCGCATGGGCCGCGGTTCGCGCAAGCGGGCCTTCTGCTCGTCTGGGATCGCGGGCCGGTCAGGCGCCGAACCTCTTCAGCAGGTCGCCGACCGTGACCTGCCCATATTCGTGCGCCAGGACCTGCTTCGCCGTCGCCCAGACACCACGCGCCGACGCAGGCCCGCTGGCTTCGAGGTCGCCAAGATGCAGCGCGTCGTAAACCTGGATGTCGGGGATCCGCCGGAGCTGGTCCGCCATCCACTTCGCCCACTGCGCGGTGGTGCCCTCGGCTTCCCCGGGTTTGGACTGCGGCACCGCCGACCAGCCGGCCGCGCCCGTCTTCTCGGCCACGACCGCCTTGGCCTTGTCGAGTGCCTTGTCGGCCGCGACCTTGGCCTCCGCCACCTTGGCCTCCGCCGCGTGCGAATCCGTGACAGCCTTGTCGGCTGCCGCCTCGACCTTCGGCCTGGCCGCGTCGATCTCCGCCTTGCTCGCCGCGGCGACCTCCGCGCCGCGGTTCTTCAAAGCCGACAGGCCCTCTCCGGCGATCTGGCTGATCCTGTCGGTGGCCGAGCCGGCCTCGCCGTTGCCACCTTCGCCATCCCCGGTCCGCAACCGCTCGCTGAAACCGCGCCCCAGCGTGCCGGCGACGAGGTTCGGAACGTCCAGCCCCGTCAGGCCCTTGATCGCCGTGGTCGACTCGATCATCGCCCGGGTCGCGTTGCGCACGATGTCCGAAGCGCCGTCGGCGCTCATCACGGTCAGCGAGTCGATGTGGCTCATCGGCTCCGCGGCCGCCCGCACGATCTCAGGCAGAGCTGCCAGCACAGTCTGGATGATGGCCGCCTCGTTGAACTGCTTGTAGGCGTCCGCGCGCATGGCCAGGGCCTTGGCCTCGGCCTCGCCCTTGGTCAATACGATCTGGGCCTCCGCCCCACCTTCGAGGCGTGTCGTCTCCGCGTCCGCCTCGGCCGAAGCGATGCGAGCACGCTTCTCGCCTTCAGCTCGCGCGATCACGGCCTGCGCCTCGGCCGCGGCCGGCTTGACGGTGCTGGAGAGGAGCTCCTTCTCCTTGCGGTCGGCCTCGAGCTGCGCCAGCTCGGTCTGCTTGCGCACGACCTCCTGTTGGGCTTGTGCCTGCGCGAGCGGACCGGCCTGGTCCGCGCGCGCCTGCGCCGCGGCGACCTGAGTCTTGGTCTCGGCCTCTCGAAGCGAGACGTCCCGCGCCGCGTTGATCTTGATCTGCTGCGCTTCCGCTTCCCGAACCGCCGCCTCCTGGTCGGTCGTCGCCTGCGCCATGCGGGCGTCGCGCGTGACGGTGGCGACGCTCTGCTTGCCCAGCAGCTCGATGTAGTTGGACTCGTCGGAAAAGCTCTGGATCGTGAACGCGTCGATGAGCAGGCCGCTGGTGGCCAGGTCGCCCTTCGCCGCGTCCTGGACCTGCTGGAGGAGCTTCTGTCTGTCGCGGATCAGCTCTTCGATGGTCAGCGTGCCGACGATGGAGCGCAGTGATCCTTCGAGCACGTTCTTGACGATCGAGTCGACCTGCTCCGGCTTCGCGTCGAGGAAGCGCTCGGCCGCGTTGCGCAGCGACTCGACGTCGCGCCCGATCTTGAACGTGGCCACTCCCTGCACCTGGACCTTGATGCCCTGGCTGGTGACCGCGTCGGTGAGCTGCACGCTGATCTGACGCGCGGTCAGCTTCAGCCGCCCCACCCGGTTGACGAGAGGCATCACGAAGGTGCCGCCTCCGACCACAACCTTGACGCCTTTGTCGCCCTTCGCCGAGACTGCCAGCCCTCGCTCGTCGCGCACCTTCGCGCCTCGCGAGCCGGCCACGATCAGGGCCTCGTTGGCCCCCGCGACGTGGTAGCGGCTGGCGACGAAAGCGATGAGCAGGATGAGGATGACCACAGCTGCCACTCCGAGCAGCGGTGTGGACGATAGGAATTCAGGCATCGGAACGTGCTCCTTCGGTACTCGTGACTGAGGTGGCCGGCTCGACGACCAGGTTGTTGCCCGCGACGCCGACCACCTTGACGACGCGACCGGCCGAGATCTCGGCGTCTGCGGTGGCCGTCATGTTGTGCGACGCGCCGGCGAAGCTGATGAGGACGCTGCCAAATCGATTCGCGGGAATGCCCACCGATACCCGCCCGGTCGAGCCGACCATGTCCTGGAGGCTGAACGCCTCGGTCGACTCCGCATTGGCCAGCACCTTGAAGGCGCCGAAGACCACCCCCGCGCCGACGAGGCCGGCCGCCATGCCGACCCCGGTCGCTCCTCCCGAGCCCAGCCCGAGGCTGTGCAGGCCGAACAGGCCGCCCACCCCGAACATGGCGAGAAAGCCGAGCAGCATGGGTGTCGGCGAGACGCCGGCCACGTCGAATCCGAGGTGGATGGCGGTCAGGAGGCCGCCGAAGACATCGTCCACGATGAGGGTCAGCAGCAGCAGGCCGCCACCGATGAGGAGGCAGGCGCCGAAGACGAGGTCAGCCGTCGTCACCCTTCCACCAGCGAGGCCATCTTAAGACGGGGGGCGAGCTGTTGCCGGATGGGCCGGACTGTCGGGCTCCCACGCCCACCCACAGGCCGGATAGGCGGGACTATCCGAAGAGGCCACGAAGCTATCCGTCCAGGAACTTGGCGATCGCCGCCGCCGCCTCCTCGTTCATGCCGACCGTGTAGTGATTGGCGTCGATCTCGACACCCCTGGCCAGGGGCACCTCGCGCAGAAAGCGGTGGTAATCCTCTTCCGTGACCAGGTAGCCGAAGTTCGGCGGGATGGGCAGCGCGGCACGAATGAGCAACGTGGGCATCGTCAGGGCACCCCAGAGCGCGTACGGATCCTGCTTCAGGCGGTACTGCTCATCCTCCCAGGGCGCGGCCCTCCGGGTCCGGAACGAGACGCCACCTTCAACCGTGACCAGCTCGTAGTCGAAGAGGCGTCGCCAGGGCTCCCATGGCTGGTAGTGCGGCAGGCTCGACGCCAGCTGCATGAAGGCGTCACGCGAGGGGAACACGGAGGACAGTCGGTCGAGCCCGGCGTACACCGGAGTCTTGATCGACTCCTCGGGCAGGCCGGCGGCATCGATGAGCACCACGTTACGCACACGATCGGGTGCCTGCTTCGCGACGACCATGGCGATCCAGGCGCCCATCGACCATCCGAGCACGTCGAAGGACGTGGCGCCGAGCTGGTCGGCCATCTCGATGACGTCGGCGGCGTGGGAAGGCCAGCCGTAGGTGCCCGGTCCGGTGTCAGGACTCCGCCCTCGACCCCGAGGGTCGAAAGCAACCTTGCGGTGGCGGCTGCCATCCAGGTGCTCGAAGATGACGTCGAAGCTCCGCAGGTTGGCGCTCAGGCCCGGGATGCCGATGACGAGGCGGGCGGACTCGGCCCCCGAGATCTCGCACGCGACTTCGCCCGAGCGCAGCTTGAGACGGCGTGGCGCTGCCTCGATCACGCGAGCAAGCCTAACGCCGCGCAGCGAGGCTCGGCACCTAGCCGCTGGCGGCCTTGCGCGCCCGCCGCCTCCTGTCCTTGCGCACGGCGCGGCGGGCCGGTCCGAGCTCGCCCTTCTGGTAGACCTCGACCTCGATCGGAAGCACGCCGAGGTTGACCAGGGCGGCCCACAGCCCGCCCGCCAGGACTCCGATGAAGGCGCCCACCAGGCCGATGGCAAGGCCCGCCGCGGGGATGACCAGGTACCAGTTGTCCGAAACCGATTGGAGCGAGCGCGCCTGGTCGCCCAAAGGGATGAGCTGCTGCGTGACGCCGAGGCTGTAGCCCAATTGCGCCTGCCAGTCGACGATCGCTCCCGCGAACCAGCTGATCAGCGCGCCGAGGATGCTGCCCGCGAACAGGCCGAAGACGAAGCCCGCGATCGCACCCGCGAACATCGCGCTGCGGATGGAAAGCCGGACCAGGAAGTCACTCACCATGCAGGCCGTCGCCTCACCCTGGAGAGCAATGCGATGAGGACGATCAGCGCGGCCGCCGGCAGCGCGAGGGCGAATCCGATGTAAGGGAGGAATCTCGAGTGCCTCTCTCCGGCCACAATCGGCACCGCGACTCCGGTCGAGCGCACACGAGTCGGCTCTGTAGGCGGTGCCGTCAGCCCGTAGGCATCGCGCACGCTGGCACCCGCCGGCCTGAGCGACCCGTTGGGCCGGTACAACCCGAATGTTTCGACCGCCAACCCTGGTCGTTCGCTCCAGTAGTCATCCAGCGCCCACCAAACCGCGGCCCCGACATAGCCTCCCTTACTGGTATCCAGGTTGGACGAGATCTGAGCGTAGTAGGTGTTGAACACGCGCTGCTGCTGCGCCTCGTCGGTCGGGTTGTCGGCCCAGTGGCCGAACTCCAGGACCATGATCGGTTTGGTTGGATACTCGCGGTGTGCCTGGGCCAGCGCGTTCTGGACAGCGATCCCTGACAGGCGCCCGCCGTACAGCACCCCGTAATAGATGGTGTAGCCGGCGACGTCGAGCCCGGCGCTGGTCTGGTCGGAAGGATCGAGCGCGTACGCGGCCTGCCCGGTAAGACGCGTGCCATCGATGCGCCGGTCGAGTGCGTGCAGCGTGTTGAGGGCGCCCGCCCGCTCGCTCCCACCGGTCGACTCGTTGGCGAAGCCGTGGAAGAGCACAGAGGGGCGGTTGAAATCGCGCAGGTCCATCTCGGCCAGCATCTGCTGCGCGATCCCACGACCGAGCGCGATCGAGAAGGTCTGGGGCGTGTAGTGGTAGAGCGGAATCTCCTCCCAGACCGCGAGGCCGAGCCTATCCGCCAGCACGGGCAACATCTGGTTGGGCGGATGGTGGTCGACCCGGACCAGGTCGGCGTGCACGCCCATCGCCCGGACCAGGATGGCCTCGAGGTCGGCGGGCGCGGTGAGCGGGCCGCCCGCCGGCTGCCCACGCACCGCCGGCTGCTGGCGTTCCTCATGGAGGGCCACGCCGTTGAACGCGATCGGGTCTCCGTTGAGGAGGATCCTCGGCGCGGTCGAATCGACGCGGACCTGGCGAAGGCCGAACGATGTGTAGGTCTGGTCGACCGGCACGCCGTCAGCATCCGCCGCGACGTCGAGCACATACAGCGCCGGCACGCCCGGTGACCAGAGTGCGGGCGAGCGGATGGCGAAGGGAGCCGGCGTGCGGATCACCGATTCACCTCCGATCGTCCCGAGGTCGACGTGGTAGTCGAGCAGTGGCTTCGCGTCAGGCGGGACGAGGCTGAACGCGTTGGGATCGAGCAGGTTGGCCGTGGTCACCTGAGCGGGCCAGAGGCGGATGTCCAGGCCCGCGGCGACGCTTTCCGTGCCCCGATGCTGGACGACGATCGACACGTCCGCTCCGTCGAGGTGAGGCGTGACGTCGGCCCTCACCACGCTCAGCGCGGGCGTGGCTTCGAGCCACACGTCGCCCACCATGCCGCCGTAGTTCCACCAGTCCGCCAGCCCCCACGGCACTATGTCGTCGCGCGTGCCCCACATCGGGTTGTCGACGCGCACCAGCAACGTGTTGGCGCCGTTCGCGTTCAGCTCCTGCGTGGCGCCCAGGGCAAATGGCGTGTCGCCGCCCTCGTGATAGCCGAGATAGTGGCCGTTGAGCCAGACGTCCGCGATGTATCTGACGGCGCCGAACTTGAGCGTCGCGTACTGGTCCTTCCAGGCCGCCGGGGCGAAGAAGTCGAGGCGGTAGAAACCCCCGGTCGTGGTCCGCCGCGCGGGAGGGTCGAAGGATCCCGGCACCTGGACCTCGGCCCAGCCCGTGTCGTCATAGCCTGGCTGGTCCCTGCCGGCTACCTCGGCCTCGATCGCCTTCAGCGACGAGGCGCGGTTGGTCAGGCTCAGGTTCGTGTTGACGTTCTGGGCCTGAAAGCGCCACGTGCCGTCGAGCCCGATGCGCAGCCTGGGCTCGCGGTCGAAGGTCGGGACGGGCTGGCCGCCCTGGAAGGCGACAGGACCGCCGGGCTCGTCCTTGAAGCTGAGGGTCGGCGCCAGGTCCGCGCCGCCCGCTGATGGCACCAGGCTGCACGCCGCCGCGAACAGTGGTGCGGCGAGGCCGAGCGTCGGGACGATCAGCCGCCATCTTCCGGGCAAGGTCGGCGCCCTCCATGTCCTGGGGCACAAATGTTCGAGTGCCCTCGAAGACCTTTCTTTAGAACCGCTAACCAGCCCTGTTCTACCGGATCAGGCTGCCGCGAGCTCGGATTCGTTCGGCGGGAGAGGGCTTACCCCCCGGCGCTGAGGGAAGCGAGGTCCACCACGTTGGTGGGCGCCTTGATGCCGAAATGCGCGTTTTCCTTCGTCATCTCGACCGTGCCGGCTCCAGAGTTGCTCGCCGTGGCGCAGGTGTTGGAACTGAGGACGATGCGTCGAGGGTAGTGCGGCGAGGAGATGAGGACGAAGACCTGGCCGCCGGTGGAGTCGTCCACCTCCACGACCGCGTCGCCGTCGATGTTGCTGGTGCCCTTTTTCTTCAGCCCGGCCAGGCCGCTGATGCAGGTCGAAACGGTGGTGAGGTCGAGCACCGGCCCGAGGTCGGAGGTAACCGTCGAGGAATTCGGCAGGACCACCCAGTTGGTGCCCACGGCGACTTTGAGCCTCGCCGCCGCGGCGGGGTCCGTGCCAGGGATCAACGTCAGGATGTCGGGACCGTAGATGTAAACCTTGCCGTCGGCTCCGATCACCTTGAGCGTCTGGCCCGAAAGGCTGATCGTGCCGTTGAAGTTCTGGCCCTCGACATCCGCCTCGAGCCCGACCTGGCCGTTCGAGGTGGTGCCGTCGAACTTGATGTGCTCGGACTTGACGGACTTCAGCGAGCCGGCTGAGTCCTTGGCGATCTGGGAAGCGCTGGCGGTCTGGTCGTACGGGGCGGCCGGGGTCAACCCGCCGCACGCGACGGCGATCCCGGCGACGGAAAGAGTCACGAACCAGCGGCGGATGGGCGCCACGTCGCGGGATTCTAAGCTGTCATCGACCGAATTCAGCGCGCTAATCCGTCACGCGCCCAGAAGGCCATCGAGCAGGGCGCTGAGCTCACCGCCGTCCCGAGCCTGCGCCGTGGCCGCCACCGGGGTCGAAGCACCATTCAGGTAGATCGCGCCGCAGCCGGTGGCGTCGACCCGCAGGCGCTCAGCGAAACCGGCCGGGTAGTGCAGGTCGACGAGGAAGTAGGAGCCGTCGTCCATCGGACAGTAGAACTCGCCCTGCCTGTACGGCGGTTGCACGTTGAGAGCGTTCGTAAGGTCGGCCAGGTCGCCGAGGTTGGTGACCACCGTGCTCTTGCGGAGCCCGAGCGGGGGGCTGTCGTTCAGGCCGCCAAAGCGCTGGATCGCAGCCCGATCAGCGCCGCCCGGAACCAGGAAATCTCCCGGACCGAAGATGGGCAGAAAAGCGCCGTCGCTGCGCCGGATCGGCGAGCGCGTTCCGAGCGGCGTCCTCAACGTGACCCCAACCGAGGCCCTGTCGTAGACGGTTCCCACTCCCGCGCAAGCCCCACCGTGGTGGAACTGCCGGTCGATGACCGGACCGACGACCACCGAGGTAGCGGTCTCGGAAACCTGGGCCTGAAACTCGCCAAAGCAATATCCGCCGCCGGACCAGGTGAATTCGACGGACAGCGTTCGCGGGTCCTGCCCGGCTTTCGGAAGCCTGACGGCTTCGGGCTGCACATAGGTCATCGTCGCTCCGCTCGCCTGGTACCAGTGGATGCCCAGCGCGATTCCCAGCGGGATGCCGACGATCACGAGAGCGGCAACCCCGAACGGAACCCAGCCTCGAAGCGCCCTCATGCACCTTCAAACGCCGGCCGGCGTCGACGCGGAACGCACGGTAGCCGTGGCATGACCCCCGGAATTCGGCCCAGCTGATTTGATAGTTCCACCATCGCCCAAGAGGGCAAGGAGGAACTTGCGTGAAGGGACACAGGAAGCACACGCCGGAGCAGGTCGTCCGCAAGCTGCGCGAAGCCGACAAGCTG
>DATEHQ010000136.1:0-1017 GCA_035279525.1 Candidatus Dormiibacterota bacterium | reverse complement strand
TCGCGCAGGTCGGTCATCACCGTTTCGGGCGACTCCGGACAGTTGAGGCAGAAGCCCGCGATGAAGGACTGCGCATAGGAATAGAGGAAGTCGCCCACCCACGCCATGGGGAGATAGCAGAGCACTTCGTCGGCTTGCGTGAACCCGTCGAAGGCGACGAGGACGCGGGCGGTCTCGATCAGCGCGGCGTGCGTCTGGGCGACCCCCTTGGGGTTGCCGGTGGTGCCCGAGGTGTAGAGGATCACGGCGACGTCGGACGGACCGCCTTTCTCCAGCTCCGCCGCGAAGAATCCCGGGTTGCGCTGCGCGAACTCCCTGCCGAGCGCCTGAAGGGCATCGAGGCTCGTCAGCTGCGGTTGCGCATAGTGGCGCAGTCCGCGCTGGTCGTCGAAATAGATGCGCCCGAGCTTCGGGCACTGCGGAATGTTCTCCAGCAGCTTGTCGACCTGCTCCTGATCCTCGGCCACCGCGAAGCCGATGTCGGCGTCCTGGAGGACGAACGCCAGTTCCGCCGCGACCGCGTCCTGGTACAGCGGAACCGGGACGCCGCCGAGCACCTGCGCCGCCATCATCGCCCAGTACAGGCGCGGGCGGTTGTCGCCGACGACCGCCAGCCGGTCGCCGCGCTCGAAACCTTGGGCCGCCAGGCCGCAGGCGAGAGAGGTCACTTCGTCGAGCGCCTGCGCCCAGGTCCAGGTCCGCCAGATTCCGAGATCCTTCTCGCGCATGGCGGGACGGTCCGGGCGGATCTTCGCTTGCTGCAGCAGAAGACGCGGAAAGGTTACCTGCGACGCTTCCGGCATTGCCTCCTCCTAGGGATGCCGGGACATTATGGCAAATCCGGGACCGGCGGAGGAGAGATCGCTAGTGGAGCTCGGGCAGCCGGCGGTTCATCACCGCGAACCACAGGGGCGGCACGAGCGCGAGCGGCAGCATCCCGGAGTAGCCCGTCGGCAATTGCGGACCATCGTCGTGATGCAGCAGCGCCTGATAGGCGCGCGCGGGAATCTCGTGGTG
>DATEHQ010000135.1:0-3982 GCA_035279525.1 Candidatus Dormiibacterota bacterium | reverse complement strand
CACGCTGAGGCCGCCCTGCACCAGCCCGCGGAAGAACGCTTCCTCGATGGGTCCGTTGACCAGATAGAAGGCGGCCTGGAACCACGTGTCCGCCGGCCCGATCGGCACCCTCAGCGCCCCGCGCCTCAGGGTCAGCCGGTGCTGCACCGCGACGGCCGCGATGAAGATCACGGGCATGCCGGCCGCGGCGAAGGCGAGCTGCGCCGGCAGGTTTCCGGCGCCGAAGCCGAGCCACCTCGCCCCCGAAGTGAGCCTGTAGACGACGCCGTACGCGACCGCAAAAGGGATGAGGCGCACGAGGACGTCGGGCCACATCCACGCCCAGCTCTCGGGAATACGCGTCAATACGATGCGCGTTGGAGGTGTTGGGATGGCCGGCCCGGGGATCATCGAGCTAGACGTCTTTTTCGACTTCCTGTGTCCATTCGTCTACCGAGCAAGTGTGCTGCTCGAAAACGTGGCGCGGTCCGAGTCGCGGAGGCTGCGGGTCAACTGGCGCTATTTCTCCCTGACGCAGGTCAACTCCAAGGATGACGGGTGGACCGTATGGGCCGCGCCGGCCGGCGAGCGCGTGAGGGGCCGGCTCGCGTTCAGGGCCGCCGAGGCGGCGCGCCGCCAGGATGCGTTTGAGCCGCTGCGCACCGCGATGCTCCTGGCCCGGCATCGAGACCGGCTGGACATCGATGACGACGAGGTCGTCGATCGAGTGGCGGCGGAGGCAGGGCTCGACCTGCATCGGTTCCGCACCGACATGGCGGACCCCGCGATCCTGGAGCGCCTGGCCGCGGACCACACCGAGGCCGTGACCGCTCTTGGTGTGTTCGGGACCCCCACATTCGTCTTCGCCAACGGCGAGTCGGCCTACGTCCGGCTGTCGTCGCCGATCGAGGCACCTGAGGCGGACGAGGTGTTCGAACGACTGGTCTCGGTGGCCTCCCTCGAACCGAGCATCCTCGAGATCAAACGCCCGCGCAAGCCATCCCCGGATTGACCCCAGCGGGTGCCCCGCCGGGCTCAGGTGTTCTCAGCTATGAGGGGCGCAAGATCGAATGAACGTGCCTGAGTTCGACAACCACGACCTTCCGGCCGGCACCACGGACTCCTGGCGAACCTGGCTGATGACCGGCGTCCGGCGTCCGCCGGTCGACCGGAGGCGGATTCGCGGTGCCCACAAAGGCCTGAAGCGCATGCTCGCCGAGGGCATGAGCATCTCGGCCGAGAAGCCCTACAGCTGGAAAGAGTTCTCGGATGCGCTGGTGAGGCAATCGGTGGGGGACGCCGTGCGCCAGCTTCCCGCCAGGGAGGCGCAGGTCGTCAAGCTGGCGTACTTCGGCCGGATGACGAACCACGAGATCGCCGACCGGTTGGACATCTCTGTGGCCGGCGTGGAGAGGCGGCTGCGCGACGCGATCGCGCGGATCAGCCGGCACGTCGAGCAGGGCCAGGCGATGGGCCGCCGCGCCATCGGCGCGGTGATCGTGTGGCTGTCGGGTCGCTGGCTCGGCGACGCCACACACCACGTCGCGCAGATTGGAGCTGTCGCCACGGTCGCGGTCATCTTCGCCGTTCAACCCGCGGCGGAGGGTGCTCCCGAGGGGGCTTCCCGCCCGCACCACGCGCAGCTCTTCGGCACCCCCCGGGCGCGTGAACACGTCGAGTCTGCCGCGCCGCCGCACGCGAGCGCCCTGCCGGTGCCGGCTCAGGCTCCTGCGATTCCTGACGCGAAGGCGGGCGCACCGGCGGTACCGGTGACGCTGCCCTCGGTACCGGTGACGCTGCCCGCGGTATCGGTGACGGTGCCGGCGGTCCACATCAGGGTGCCTCGGATCAAGCTTCCGCTTCAGCCTCCGCTGCGTTCGTAGATCACGACGCCGTCGACGGTGGCGAGCACGCGGTACCGGCTCGCCACGAGCTGCGCGAGCACCGGGTAGTCGGCCATCGGGTACCGCGAGAAATCGCTCCAGCCCGCGGGGGCCGTGTCGACGATAAGGCGCGGAGGGTCGGCGTCGAGGTCTGACTGAAGCAGCGGCCAGACGTCGGGCGCCGTGTCCCAGTTGTTCGGCGGCAGGTCGGATCCCCTCGCGAAGCCGCGGAGAAATCCCGGGAACCGGCCCGACATGAGGCGGTCGGCCTCGACGTAGACCGCCGGCCAGTCACCCCAGACGAAGACGCGATCGCCTGGACCGGTGTGGTCGCGCACGTAAGAGGACACGTCAGCGTAGTGGGGAACCGGGCCGGTGAAGTCGTAGGTCAGGGGATCCGAGGTGAGGTCGAAGACCCACCACGCGCCGAGTGGGACGGCGATCCCCACCACGACGGCGGCCGTCATCGATCGCTTTGGGCGCAGGCGCTCCAGGCCCAGCGCGGCCATGACGGCGAGAGGTCCCATCGCCTGGATGAAGTAGTGCCAGGACAGGTGGCCGCCCGCCAATGAGCCGGCCATCGCGATCGCCAGCCAGGCCGCCATGAGCCGGACCTCGACCGTCAGCGTTCGCCAGCGCGAGGCGAGGGACAGGGCGGCGATCCAGAACACCGCCATCTCGACCATGAACGGGACCACGCTGTCCTTCGCGCGGCCCCACACCTGGGACGGGATCCAGTTGCCGGCTGCGTATCCGACCAGGGTCTGCACAGTCCAGCGCCAGAACCCCGGCAGAGAGCCGGTGAAGGCGACCAGCGCCGCCCCCGCCGCGAGGCCGGCCAGCAGGCCGCTGCCAAACATGGCGGCGGCATGGAGCCGGGCTCCCCGCGCCTGCAGCCACACGATCGCGAGCCCGACCAGGAGGACGTTGACCGCCGCCGACTGGCGGAAGACGCCGGCGGCCACGAGCAGCACACCGCACCAGAACCAGCGCCGCCACAGCATCAAGAGGACAGAGGCGGTGAGCGGCAGCATCATGAAGATCTCGGTGTTGGAGGCGAGCAGCCTCGGGTTGCCCGCCGCTGTCAGCAGGCCGTAGAACAGCGCCGCGATTAGCGCGGGTCGCGGACCGGTCAGACGCCGGGCGACGAAGTAGATCAATACGCACGTGGCGGCCATCGAGACGAACCCGGCGGCGTGTATCGCCGTCATCTGATAGGTTCCGAACAGGCGGAACACCCCGGAGTAGACCCAGAACACTCCGGGCGGCTTGTTGTCGACACCGCCCGCACCGTAGAGGGGCTTGCCGAGGTTCATGAGGGCGGCGATCGAGCCGTAGATCGCCTCGTCGCCGTCGAGCAGACGGTGGACGAAAGCCGGCAGGTGCGCGACGCACACGGCGGCCGCGACGAGCACGGTCCAGATCGCGAACGGAAGCCGCGGCGACGGCCGCGCCATAACTTCCGACGTGGCCATGCGTTCTGAATATATAGTCGCTTTACCGGGGGAGGGCTGCCGCGGCTGTGAAGTTGAATCGACGCCGGCTGATCTGGGTCGCGTTCGCCGTGGTTTTGATCGCGCTGGCACTCGACTTGCTGCGCCGCCACGACCAGACTGGAGTCGACTTTCACACCTATGCCGCGGCTGCTCGGGTGGGCGTGGAGCAGGGCTGGTCCCACCTCTATGACCAGAACCTCGTCGCCGCGGCGCAGCGAATGCTCGTCCCGTGGCAGAGGACGCAGCCCTTCCTGAGCCCACCGACTGTCGCGTGGCTGGCCGCGACGGTGGCGTGGTTCCCCTATGACACCTCCTACCTCATCTGGGCCTTCTTCAGCTTCCTGGTGTTCGCGGCGGCGCTCGCGTGGGGGGGCTTCAGCCGCAGGCTTGACCGCTGGCTCGCCGTCGCCGGCGCGCTGGCGCCGTGGTGGGTGATGCATGCGGTCAACGTGGGTCAGGTCGTTCCGATCGTGGCTGCCGCCACCGTGGTGGCGTGGAGGCTGCTCAGGGATCGACACGAGGTCGCCGCGGGCATCGTCCTGTCGCTGATCCTCCTCAAGCCGAACACGGCGATCCTCGTCCCGTTCGCGCTCCTGTGCGCAGGACGCTTTCGGGCCTTTGCCG
>DATEHQ010000134.1:0-2236 GCA_035279525.1 Candidatus Dormiibacterota bacterium | reverse complement strand
AGCACAAGCTTCCCTTCACGATCGTGCGTCCGTTCAACTGTGTCGGCGTCGGCGAGCGTCGAGCGCTGCGAGACCACGACGTGATGAGCGGAAACGTCAAGCTCGCGATGAGCCACGTCGTTCCCGACCTGGTGCAGAAGGCCGTCAAGGGCCAGAACCCGCTCCACATCCTCGGGGACGGGGCGCAGGTGCGGCACTACACATACGGGGGCGACCTGGCCCGCGGCATCCGCCTCGCCATCGAATCGTCGCGCGCGCTCGGCGAGGACTTCAACCTCTCGACAGCGAGATCGACGACGGTCCGCGAGCTGGCGGAGATGATCTGGAGCAAGGTCCACGGACCGGGCCGCCCGCTGCGCCTTGTGTCCGACCCGCCCTACGAGCACGACGTGCAGATGCGCGTGCCCGACGTGACCAAGGCGCGTGAGGTGCTCGGCTTCGAGGCCACGACATCGCTCGACGAGATGCTCGACGAGGTGATCCCGTGGATCCGCGACGAGATCCAGGCTGGCGCCATCTGATCGACCCGACACCCATATCGACGCCCGCGCTCAGTCTCGTGATCCCCGTCTACAACGAGGGTGAGAACGTCGTGCCCACGCTGCGGGGTGTCGTCGAGAAGACGCGCACGCGGCCGCTCGAGGTGCTGGTCGTGTACGACTTCAACGAGGACACCACGGTCCCGGTGGTCAAGCGGCTGCAGTCCGAGCTGCCGGAGGTCCGCCTGCACAGGAACACGCTCGGACGCGGGGTGCTCAACGCGATGAAGTCCGGCCTGCGGGCCGCCCGCGCCCCCTACGTCCTGATCACCATGGGCGACGGCTCGGACGACCCCGCCGACATCGATCCGATGTACGAGCTCGCCCGCGGCGGCGCCGACGTCGTCGCCGGCTCGCGCTACATGCCCGGCGGCCGCCAGCTTGGAGGACCGCTGCTCAAGCGGACGATGTCGCGGGCGGCCGGGCTCTCGCTCCACTGGGTCGGTGGCCTGCCGGTCCACGACGCGACCAGCAACTTCCGGCTTTACTCCAAGCGCCTGCTCAACCAGGTCACCATCGAGTCGGTCGGCGGCTTCGAGCTTGGCATCGAGCTGACCGTCAAGGCTTACCGGCTGGGCCTGCGGGTGGCCGAGGTGCCGACCACCTGGCGCGATCGCACTGCGGGCACGAGCCGCTTCCAGCTCTGGCAGTGGCTGCCTCGGTATCTCCGCTGGTACTGGCGTGGAATGGGTGGACGGGCCGTTCGGAACCGTTAACATCCCCGCCATGAATCGAATCGTTTACACGCTCGCCGGGGCAGCCGCCGCAGCCGTGGCGCTCGTCCCTCTCAGCGCGTTGGCGGCCGCCTCCCCCACCCCATCTCCAGGCCTCGAGACCGTCCTGGCACCCCCGCCGAGCGGGTTCGTCGAGCTGACGACCTCGAGCTTCAACGGGCACTTCAACGCGCACCAGTACGCAGCGACGAGCACCGCCCAGGCCTCCCAGATCGAGAACACCCTCAACCACGACGGCATGGTCGACGGATATGGGAAGACCTGGCTCCAGCGGTCGGCGAGCCACGCGCTGCTGGAGGTGGTGATCGCCTTCACCGGCGGAAAGGGCGCCAGCGACTGGCTGACGCAGGCGGAGGCGGGCGACAAGAGCGACCCGTCCTATGTGCATTCGGACACCATGAGCGGCCTCGATCACTACTACGGCGGACACTTCAGCTACACATCGAGCAGCACGGTCGGCGATGCGTTCGTCTTCGCCAAGGGCAACGACGTCTATGAGATTGGCGCCGTCTCCGCGAAGGACGACGTGCTCAACCTTGCGATGTCGCAGACCACCGCCCAGTTCAACGCGGCCCCGAATGAGACCATCCCGTCTTCGCAGTGGCCGGAGAACAAGAACAGCCTGACGGGCGGCGGCGGGGGGATCGGCGCGATCTTCTACGTCCTCGCCGCGGTCGTCGTCATCGCGGTGATCGTGCTCGTGGTCGTGCTGCGTTCACGAGGGCGCGGACCCGCGATGGCGGCCGCCACCTACGCACCGCCGCCGATGTCCGGCGCCTACGCCGGCGGGGGCGGCTCACCTCCGACGTTCGCCCAAGCGGCGGGCGTACCGGCCGGGGTGCAGCTGTCCGAGGACGGCAGGTACTGGTGGGACGGCCAGACGTGGAAGGACGCCGAGCACGAGGCCCCGCCCAGCGCCCAGAGGTCGAGCGACGGGACGCTGTGGTGGGACGGGAAGAACTG
>DATEHQ010000133.1:0-1047 GCA_035279525.1 Candidatus Dormiibacterota bacterium | reverse complement strand
TGCGGGCTCACCTGGTAGATCGGTCCCGCCATCACGCCGGCGAGCGCGGCCAGCCCGACGCCGGCGCCGTAGGTGAGCGTGATCATGCGCGGCACGTTGATGCCGAACGCCTGCACCAGCGCCGGGTTCTCGGTCGCCGCGCGCAGGTAGGAGCCGAGCTTGGTCTTCTCGATCACGAACCAGGTGGCGAGGCACACCACCACGGACACGGCGATCACCCAGGCGCGGTAGTTCGGCAGGAACATGAAGCCGAGGTTGCGGCCGCCCGCGAGCTCGCTCGGCATGGTGTACGGAATCCCCGAGGTGCCGTATTGCTGCCGGAACAGCCCCTGGATGATGAGCGCGAGGCCGAAAGTCAGGAGCAATCCGTAGAGGTGATCGAGCTTGTAGAGCCTCGCGAGCATCAGGCGCTCGATGACGATCCCCAGGGCGCCGACCACCAGGGGCACGATCGCCAGCGCCCACCAGTATCCGACGCCCAGCCACGCGAGGAGAAAGTACGCGCAGAACGCCCCCATCATGTACTGCGCGCCGTGCGTGAAATTGATGATGTTCAGCAGGCCGAAGATCACCGCGAGGCCGAGCGAGAGCAGCGCATAGAACGAGCCGTTGATCAGTCCGATCAGCAGCTGCCCGAACAGCGCCTGCGTCGGTATCCCGAGGATCTCCATGGTGACCGTGTCATCCCGAGGCCGAGGGCCGAGGGATCTCCGGAAGCATCGTGCTCGTGGAAGATCCCTCGCTGCGCTCGGGATGACGTTCGGGCGCTCGCCCGAACGTCACTTCACCAGCGAGCATCCCCCTTCGTTCAGCGGTCGGAACGCCTGCTCGGCCGGGATGGTCGCGCGGATCTTGTAGTAGTCGTAGGGTCCCTTCGATTCCGAGGGCTTCTTCACCTCGACCAGGTACGCGGGATGGATCTTGCGGCCGTCGATGCGGATGTGGCCCTTGCCGAACAGGGGATCGTCGGTCGGCATCTCCTTCATCTTCGCGACCGTCTTGGTGCCGTCGTCGGTCTTGCCCGCCGCGACGGCCTTCAGGTAGTGC
>DATEHQ010000132.1:0-25393 GCA_035279525.1 Candidatus Dormiibacterota bacterium | reverse complement strand
GCCGGCGGCCCTCGGCCAGGTACTCCTGCTCCTCGGCGAAGCCCTGGGCGTCGACCGAGTGCCGGTAGTGCCGGCAGAGGTGGAAGAACTTGCCGGGCGAGTTCTCCGTCGCGGCCTCGAGCAGGGCGGTCTCGTCGAAGCGCTCGTCACCCACCGCGTCGGCGGTCCGCGCCATCACGCTCAGGTGGGCGAAGCCAACCTCGCCGTGGACCATGGCGGCGATGGAGTGGACCAGGCTCGGGATCCGCTCTCCCACCGCCAACCTGTCCGCGGCGGCGTTGCGGGTCAGGTGGCAGTTGATCCGGATCCAGTCGATCGGGCTGACCGAACCCGCCTCCTGGTAGAAGTCGGTGCCGGCGAACTCGGCCGCCAGCCTGGCGAAGGCCAGCTCCTGGAGGTCGATGGCGTGGCGCATGCGGATCAGCTCCTGGGCGAGGCGAAAGGAGGATTCGTCCCAGGGCTTGAGCTCGGGTTCGAACTCGGCGGCCACACTCACATCTACATCATACGAACATAATTTCGCTATGTCAAGAGTTTATCCGAGAAATTAACCTCATTTAGACAGCAACATGGGCCACCTGAACGTGCGACATCACCCCCTTCACAGCCCGTCCCCAGGACCTCACCAGACAACGCAAACGGTCACCCCGCCCTACCGGCCACCCCTTCACAGTCCGTCCCCAGGAGTTCACCAGACAACGCAATAGGCGGCCACGCCACACCCGTCCCGGCCTGCACAGTGAATAAGGGCGGAACGAAGAAAGCAGCTATTCGGGCAGCCTGTCCACCTGCACATCCCGCCCGAGAAGCGCAGACATGACCCGCGTCGACCGAGCCGGGTCCCCCGACGTCCAGAACCGTTCCGTGGGCACCGCGTCCTCACGCGCGGCGATGCCGCGCTCCCGCAGCACCCGCGCGAGCTGCCTCGCCACCGCCGCACCGGTGTCGATGATCGCCACCCCGGGCCCCGCGACCGCGCCGATGACCTCCCTGAGGAACACGTAGTGCGTCGACCCGAGCACGATGGTGTCGGCGCCGGCGTCGAGCATCGGCCGGACGTAGCCCTCGACCATCCTCCTCAGCTCCGCGCTGTGCAGGTCCCCTTCCTCGACGTGCTCCACGAGCCCGGGCACAGGCTGGATGATCGCCTTCACATCGCTTCCGAATCTTTCGAGCAGCGAGGCCAGCCGTTCCGACTCGCCGACCGCGACCGGCACCACCGCGCCGATCACACGCGATTTGGTCGACGCCACAGCGGGCTTGATCGCCGGCTCTATCCCGACCACCGGAATCGACAGCTCGGCGCGCACCGCGTCCGCCGACCCGGCGGTCCCGGTGTTGGACCCGATCACGATCGCCTTCGCTCCGACAGACACGAGAAAGCGCGCGAGCTCCAGCCCTCGCTGTCTCACGAAACCCGGCGGCTTGTCCCCCCACGGCGCGTGCGCGGAGTCCGCGACATAGGCGATCGATTCGCTCGGCAGCGCCGCGCGTATCTCCCGGAGGACCGACAACCCGCCGACGCCCGAGTCGTAGATCCCGACCGGCTCGTCCACTCCGAAAGAGTCTATTCAGACCGCCATCGGCCGAAGTGGACCATCGACTCGAGGCTGCGCCTTCGCTTCGTGAAGCGCGTCGAGTCGAAGCCCTCACCGGCCAGCGGGTAGCCGACTCCGATGACTCCGATCGGCCGGCATCCATCAGGCACGCCGAGCTCACGCATCAAAGCGTCTTCGCCGTAGAAGAGCCCGAACAGCCAGGCGCCCAACCCCGCCTCCACCGCCGCGAGAAGCACGAGCATCACCGCCATCCCCGTGTCGACGTCCCAGTAGGGCACAGGCCACGCCTCCGCCTTTTGAAGCCCGAAGCGCTCCTTGTCGGGCAGCGAGTAGCGCTCCAGGTACGCGGGAGGGTTGGAGATCGCAAGCACCATGCACGGCGGCGCATCCCTGAACTCGTCAGGCTCGTACGGAAAGTCCGGGTGCTCGGTCACATCGAGAAATCGGCGGACCTGCGCGGGCTCGTCCAGCACTATGAAGTCGAAGCCCTGGCTGAACCCGGCCGACGGCGCGTGCCGCGCCACCTCGAGCACGCGGAGCAGCACCTCGCGCGGCACCGGAGTCGACTCGAACCTGCGCACCATGCGGCGACGGCGGACGAGCTCCTGGAACTCCATCACGGCCAAGATAAGCCGTCAGGGGACGCGGGTCCGGTCGCCCTACTCCCGGTTCAGCCCGACTCTTTCGTTCGTCGCGTTCACATCGATCGCTTGTGCTGGGTCAGGCTGAACCAGTTACCCGAATCGTCCCGCAGCAGCGCCTCGATCCCGTAAGGCCGTTCCGCCGGCTCCTGCAGGAAGGTGACCCCTTTGCGCTTCAAGTCCTCATAGTCGCGGCGGCAGTCGTCGGTGTCGATCACACCGCCCGCCATCGAGCCCTTCGCCACCAGCCCGAGCAGTGCCTCCGCGTCTGAGGCGCTGAACATCGGCGGCGCCGGCTTGGCGAGCTGGAGGTTGACATCGGGCTGCGCCTTCGGGCCGACCGCCAACCACCGGAAGCCGTCCATGCTCGTGTCGGCGCGAACCTCGAATCCGAGCTTGCTCGTGTAGAACTCCTTCGCTCGGTCCTGGTCCAGCACGAAGACGTTGATGTGCGATATCCCCTTGATCATGTGGTCCTCCATTCACAGCTGCGGTGCTTGAGGGACACGGTAATCACCCTCGACGGGTGACCGCTTCTTCGCGATTGCTGTTTTGCACTTGCGGCCGGGTCCACATCAGGACGAAGCAGCCGGGGATCTGCGGGGTACCTCCGCGCTCGACGGCCGCCCGTCGGTACTCGGACGGGGACGAGCCGACCAGCTCCCGAAAGCGCGAGCTGAAAGAGCCGACGCTTTCGAAACCGACCACGAAACAGATCTCGGTCACCGTCAGGTTCGCGCCGCGCAGCAGGTCCTTCGCGCGTTCGATCCTGCGCTTCGTGAGGTACGACCGAGGTGTCTCGCCGTACGAGGCGGCGAACTCGCGCGAGAAGTGGTACTTGGAGAGGTGCGCGGCACCGGCCAGCGCGTCCAGGGTGAGCGGCCGCCCGAACTCGCGATCGGCCAGGTCGCGAGCACGGCGCAAGGCAATCAGCAGTTCGGACGACTGGCGCGCTCGGGCCACGCGCGAAGTCTAGGCGGCGTTTTTGCGGCAGGTCGGGGCCCCTGGGCGTTACCCCTTTATGCCGGCTTTCCCTCAAGCCTGGCCGATCGAGCTCGCGCACCGCCATCCGTGGCTGTGGGGCGTGTACTTCGGAATCCTCGTCGGAGGCGCGGTGGTGGTGGTGAGCGCCGCCGTGCGGGGTTTCCGGCCGGGTCTTCTGCTCGTGGGCCTGGTCCTGCTCCTCGTCTTCGGCGGTCTCGGACTCCTGGGCGGGCTCTTTCGGCGCTATTCGGCGGGCGGCCCAACCTGATCGGCCTGCAGTAACCTCTTCCGGCGATGCCGGCCCTGATCTCGCAGGACGGTCGCTGGTGGTGGGACGGCCGGGTCTGGCGGAGCCGGCTCGTCGAAGGCCCGCTCGACCTGTTCTGGTTCACGACAACGCCGGAGTGGTTCGAGCGGGTGGCGCTCATCGGCCTGATCGGTTTGATCCCGATCGTCGGGGCCATCAACCTCTACGGCTGGGTGCTGGTCGCGACAGACATGGTCCGGCAGCGCTGGCGTGAGCTGCCGCCCGCGGGATTCCAGTACCTCGAGCGAGGCGTGGCGCCGTTCCTGGTCCTCTTCGTCTACGGCCTCATCGCAGCGCTCGTGCTCGGTTCGCTGATCACCGGCACCGTCCTTCTGCTCGTGTACAGGACCGACTCCGTGGCCCTGGTCGTCGTGCTCGTGTTCGTCGCCGTCCTGGTCTTGATCGCCTGGTGGCTCGCCTCCCTCTATCTCCTTGCCGCCGTGCTTGTCGGGGCGGACAAGCTCGGAATCGCCAGGGCCCTCAATCCTCTCAGGCTCCTGGGGCTCGCCAACAAGAATTCGCGCGTCTCGCTGCAGGTCGCGCTGACCTACTTCGTGGCAACTCTCGTCATCGTCGCCGCCGGCACTGTTCCGCTGGGGGGCCTGGTCGCGGTCGTGGTGCTGCCCGCGGTCTATGCGCTTTTCGTTCCTCGCCTGGCGGAGTTCCAGGTCGAGGGATAGACTCAGACCCATGTCCGACGCGGAACGGATCGGCATCACGCCGAAGAGCTGGACGGCTGAGCTGCACCACGGCGTGATGCACCTGGGAAAGCGCTGGTACGTCGTCAGCGCGGAGATCGACGGGGCCGGCCGGGCGGAAGGGGTGAGGCTGGACGGGCCCTACGCCGACCACGCAACCGCCGAAGCCGAGGCGCGCCGCAAGCAACCAGGCCGCTGACCGGGGACAAGCTCGTCTCGATGCGGGTCGCGGTGCTGGCGGACATTCACGGCAACCTGCCCGCGCTCGAGGCGGTGCTCGCCGAGGTCGAGCGCGATCCTCCGGACCTGGTGATGGTGTGCGGTGATGTGGCGTCGGGCCCGATGCCCGCCGAGTCGATCGATGTCCTGCGCGGATTGCCCCGTGCTCGCTTCGTTCGTGGCAACGCCGACCGGGGGCTCGTGGAGGGCTATGACGGGGCGCCTTTTACGGGCATGCCCGGACCGTTCGTCGACTGGTGCGTCAGGCAGCTGTCACGCGACCAGCGCGACTTCCTGGCGTCGTTCGAGGACGTCGTCACCGTCGAGGTCGCGGGCGTCGGACGGGTCCTCTTCTGCCACGGCTCGCCGCGCAGCGACGTCGAGGTAATGACCATCGAGACGGAGGACGATCGAGTCCGCGAGCTTCTCTCGGGCCTCGATGTCGACATGGTGGTGTGCGGGCATACGCACATGCAGTTCGACCGCACGGTCGATGGGGTTCGCGTCATCAACTTCGGGAGTGTGGGAATGCCCTACGGCGAGCCAGGCGCTTTCTGGGGCTGGCTCGGACCCGGCGTCGAGCTGAGGCGAAGCGACTACGACCGGGAGGCCGCGGCCGCGCACATCCGAGCCACCGATTGGCCGAACGCCGAGGAGTTCGCCCGCGAAAACGTGCTCAGCGTGGCGAGCGAGGAAGAGGCGCTGGCTTTCATGCGCGAGCTGGACCTCAAACAGCGGTCGAAGTCGAGCTGAACCGACCTCGACCCATCGGCCCTCTCATGCGTCTTTGTCCCACTCCGGGTGCTTGCGGAAGAGGCCACCCCAGCCCATGTGGTACCAGCGCTCTTCGCTGTAAGCAGGCAGCGAGTCGACGTCACCCGGCATCAGGTCGGTCACGACGTGCTTTTCGGTGACGCGCCTCACGCGCTGGGCCGCCACCTCCAGGAGCCTGCCGTCCGCGCGCGACTTCAGCACGATGCCGGCGCCATCAGGCAGGCACCGGCGACCCACGTCAAACTAGAAGGCGGGATGGCTGCCTACAGTCCGCTCATCGCGCTGTTCGCGCTAGCGCCGAAGCTGCGGCTCGCCTCGAACCGCGCGCTGAGCGTCTATCTGCCGGCGAGGGCCGAGGGTTACGATCCGCGCTTCTACGACATCGAGATCGGCGACCTGGTCCATCGCTACAAGGACCGGATGACCGAAAAGGACCGCTCGCTGATGGACTACGAGCTGAGACGGCTGCGTGCTCGGCTGGCGGTCGTGCGACCAGCGGGCTGCCCGGCGATCGCATGCTTTGCCGACGAGGCGGCGGGTATCAGCCAGGTGATCAAGCTGCGCCACTCGACGGACAAGCGGCTGGAGGTCGGTGAGCTGCTGATCGCTCCCATCCTCCGCCAGCTCGAGGAGACGCCGCCGGCACTGATCGCAGTGGTCGACAAGGAGCACGGCCGGACGTTCGGTGCGATCCTCGACTACGTCATTCCGCTCGACGAGGTCGTGGGCGCCGAGGTGAGGAAGACCAGGGCGGGCGGCACCTCCGCGCCGAGCAATCAGCGCAAGGCGGACAACCGCGCCAGGGCCAACCTCGAGATGGTCGCCAAGACAGTCGAGCGGGAGATGGCGTCGGGCGCCTACCAGCTGCTGTACGTGGCGGGACCAGACGAGGCGCGAAGCCTGCTCGAGAAGCTCCTGCCTGAATCGCTGCGCAAGAAGATCGCCGGGCGCCTGGGGATGATGGTCGACTCACCGACGCTGAAGCAGGACCTCCGCGAGCGTCTCGCGGCGGCGATGGCCTCCGGCGCCAAGGCCGCGCGCTAGCGCTCACTCATAGCGGAGCGCCTCGGCTGGGGCGACGCGGGCCGCGGCGCGCGCCGGCAGGAAGGTCGTGAGCAAGGTCGCCAGGTACGAACCCACGAGGATGAGCAGGATCTCGAGCGCCGGCACGTGAAAGTCGACCGTGCCGAAGGCCTGGTCGATGACGAAAAATCTGTACGACTGCCAGACTCCGACGAGGGCGCCTATCGCGAGCCCGATGATCGCAATGAAGCTCGACTCCATCAGGAAGGAGCGCTGCACGAGAGAGCGCCGGTAACCGAGGGCGCGCAGCATCCCGATCTGCTGCCACCGCTCGACGACGGCCCGGGTGCTGATCACACCGAGGCCCGCGATGCCCACGATCAGTCCCAGGGCGAGGAACCCGGTCATCAGCCTGAGCAGGAGCAGAAATCCGCCCACCTGCTGCTGCAGCTGGTCGGCGACGACGATCGGTTCGAGCTGGTCAGGAGCCAGGAGCCGGCCCAGGTCGAGGCGGGCCTTGTTCACGTCCACCCCGGGCTTGACAGAGAAGTAATACCCCGTCGGCCGCAGGACGTCCTGCTCGGCCGGGAGCGTCGCATCGCTTGCGGCCGGCGGCGCAAGAAGGCCGCTCCTGATCGCCGTCTGTGTGGACATGTACATCCCGTTCCAGTTCGACTGCGGGATGAAGCCGATGATCGTTACGCGCGAGGGGGTCGCGCCGGGCCCCTTCGCGAAAGTGTTGAGCTCGACCTGAAACGGCTGGAAGCTCGCATCGGACCGCCTGATCCCGGCGATCGTCGCCGCGCGTCCATTCGACGCGTCAAGGGTGGAGGCGTCCACCACCGCGTACCCAGGGTGGTCGCGCACGGCGTCCCAGACGGCACGGTCCGAGCTGTAGCCGGCCGCTCGCGGCGCGATCCCGAACGTCGTGCTCGACAGAAAGCCGGCGTCGACGACGTGCAGTCCCATGTAGTCGGTCCGCCCGCCCGAGAAGGGCCTGACCGTTCCATCGGCTTGGACCTGCTGCAGGGCCACGCCCATCGAGTTGTCCTCCCAACCGGCGCTTTTCACATCGGCGGCGGCAGCCGGGTTGGAGCTGACCACGGTGGCGATGTCGGTCGGGAACGTGGTCAGAGGCGTCTGGTTGAAGTTGTTGTCGGGGGTACCCGCCACCAGCTGCCAGCCGCCGGAGAGCTGGTCCACCTGCGCGAAGTTCTGGACCAGCACGTCCTGGAACACGGACATGAAGACGACCATGAAGGTGACGATCCCGAACATGGCCACCGCCATGCCGGTGCGGAACTTCGTCGACATCGGGTAGGCCATGCTCGTGCGCGTGATCGGAGCGAGGCTCCCGATGCGGCCCGTGAAGAACATCACAGCACGAATCAACAGGTCGCTGTTGAACATGACCAGCCAGATCGCGCCGAGCAGCGTCATCAACGCGGATAGGACGAACACCTCAGCACCGCCGTTCAGCCTGTCGAGCTGGACGAGCTTGTCGATGTGCAGGAGGTTCTCGACTCGTCCGAACGGCCGGCCCCAGTAGACCAGCAGGCCAAGCGCGGCCGCTGTGAAGCCCACGCGAGCGGAGATGACGTATCGAACCCGGGACGCGGTGAGGATCCACCGGACCAGGAGTCCCGCCCCGACGATGACCAGCGAAACGCCCGCGGTATAGACGACCTCGACCTGCTGGGTGACCCCGACGTACATCAGCCCGGCGCCGAGCGAGATCGTCATCGGCCCCCGCCGGAAGAGCGCCCACCAGAAGGTCTTGATGGCGCCGAGGGTGCCAAGCGTGATGCGGTTCAGAAAAACAAGGGGGTGGCCGTGCGCGAGCTGCCTGGCGGCGCGGCCGATGGTCACGAAGACCGCCGTGAACATGCGGCGCATGCCCGCGTCCCGGCTCTCACTCTCATCGAGGTCGCGGATGGCGGCCACGATGTTGAGGCGGCTGACACGGTACGCGGAGACGGCGACCACCACAAAGGTGAGCAGGATGCCGAGGCAGAACGCGATGACCAGGCTCGTCCACTCGACGTGATACTGGAGCGCGAGCCCGGAATAGAAGCTCGAGAAGACGGTCGACAGGACACCGCTCATCACGTATCCGACGAGGACCCCGAGGACCACGCCGACGATGCTCGCCGCGAGCGTGTAGGCGGCACCCTCGAACAGGAACATCTGGGTCAGGTGCCTGCGCTTCAATCCGACGGCGCGGCTCATGCCCATCTCCGCGCGGCGCTCGGCCGCAAGCATGACGAAGATCAGGAAGATCAGAAGGACCCCCACCGCGATTGAAAAGAAGCTCACCGCGAGCAGCGCCCCGGTCGCGACCAGGCCGCCCTCCTCGGCGAAGATCACCGCGTCGGACTTGTAAGCGTTGAGCACGAACAGGTCCAGCAGCCCGGTGACCTGCTGAAACCGGGCGACCTGCGTGGGGGCGGCGGCCCGCAGCAGCTTCACGACCAGGTTCTGCTCGCCGGCGATCATCAGCTTGAACTCGGGGGTGAGCGTGGGCCGTTGAGCTTCGGTCAGGAGATCGGCGAGCGCCTTCCTGGATGGATCGGAAGCGGGCAGCATCGCCTCCACGCCGCCGATCGCGGAGTTGAGGGACGGTTCGGTGAGCATGCTCTTGAGCTCAGCCGCGGCCGGCGTATCGATCTGAAGCGTGCTCAGCAGGCTGTTGACCTGCTGCCCGGCCTCGTCGGCCTTCGAGGGTGGAACCGATTGCGTCGCGGCCTGGAAAACGATCCGCTGCACGAATCGATCGCCCGCGAGCGACTTGAACTCGTCCGTCATGGTGGGCTTGTCCAGCTCCGCGAGCAGCTGGGCGCTGAGGTCCTTGCCCGGGTCGAGGAATGAAGCCTGGTCGTGGATCTGCCGGATCTGGCCTTTCACCGTGCTCGTCTCCAGGAATGCCCGCAGGTCGAGGGCCGCCTGCTGATCAGTGAAAGCCGCGCGCAGCCGGCGCGTGACCTCGTCGCCTCTCGCGCCCGACGGCCCCAGGTCGTCGAGCCCTCCACTTCCCTGGTTGTGCACGAAGATGAGGTTGAAGCCCTGCGGGCGAGCGAGCGCGGTGCGCATGGTCGCCAGCGGCAGCAGGACCGAGTTGACGATCGGCCCGTGATTCGAGATGCTCGGGTTGACCTCGGTGTCCAGCACGCCGCGCACTGTGACCGTCAGCGGCTGCCCGGCGATGTAGAGCTGGAGCTCGTCGCCGGCCCTGGCATTGAGCTTGCGGCCGAGCGAATCTCCGAGCAGGGCCTCGCGGTCACCCAATGCGCTCACGTCGAAGGTCCGGCCGTCGCCGCCGCGCAGCGGTCCCCACACGGCCCCGAAGTCAGGGCCGACCCCGAAGATGGCCACGTTCTCCGCGGAGACCTGGCCGCTCGCCGTGTCGATCATCGAGCCCGGGGCGACGATCGCGCCGGCTGCGGCGGCCACGTTCGGGTCGGACCTGGCCGCGGCCATGGCGGCTCCCGCCTGCTGCGAGTTGAAAAAGTCGCCGTCGGCCGTGCCTGCGCCCTGCACCGTGTTCTCGTTGGCCACGCGCGTGATCGCCTCGTCGATCCCGCCGATCTGCCGGAGCTGGATCGCCTGCAGCGAGTATGCGGACGTGTCACCGATCGCGAGGGACGTCGTGATGATCAGCGTCGCGAGCATGAGGCCGAAAAGGATCAAAACGGTCTGAGCCCGCCGGCGCGGGACGTTGCGCAGGGCCATGCGCAGGAGCACGCGGTTGACGGCGGCCAGGCCCAGCAGCACAGCGAAGACGACGGCGACTGCCACCACCATCCAGGTGGCGACTGTCGAGGGCGGGATGCCGAAGTACGACGTCATCGGACGGCTTCCCCGATCGCGACAGGGAGGGGGTCGACCGCGGAGTCGGAGACGATCTGGCCGTCGCGCATGCGGATCAGGCGCCTGGCGAGGGCGCCGACCTCCTCCGAGTGGGTGACCCAGACGAAGGTCTGGTCGTTCTGCCTGTTGAGCTGGACCATCAGGTCCATGATTCCGGCGCTCGTCTCGCTGTCCAGAGCGCCGGTGGGCTCGTCAGCCCACACGATGGATGGCTTCGTCGCGAGGGCGCGCGCGATGGTGAACCGCTGGCGCTGGCCTCCGCTCATCTCCGCCGGCCGGTGCCTGGCCCAAGAGCCCACGCCGACCATCTCGATCGCCTCCTCCGCACGCTTCCGTGCGACCGACGACTTGACGCCCGCGACCAGCATCGGCAGCTCCACGTTCTCCACTCCCGTCAGCACGGGCAGGAGGTTGTACGTCTGGAAGACGAAGCCCATGGCCCGAGCGCGGAAATCGGTCCGCTGGTTGTCGGTGAGCTCCTTCAAGTCCTTGCCGGCGATGCGGATGGTCCCCGAGTCGATCACGTCGAGGCCGCTGAGGCAGTTCAACAGCGTGGTCTTGCCGCAGCCGCTGGGACCCATGACCGCGACGACCTCACCTCGACGGACCACCAGGTCGATGCCGCGCAGGGCTTCGATCTTGTGCCGTCCCGTCTCGTATCGCTTCCAGACGCTCTTCGCGTCGATGATGCGGTCGACCATCTCGGTTTTCGTCTTGTGCTGGTTTGTGCGTTGGAACATGCGCAGATGGTGCGGGGTGGGTGTGGCCGATCTTTGTCGGGGCTGTGTCGGAAGCTGTTCTTTTTAGCTCTCGGCCGTGAACCTGTAGCCGACGCCCCACACCGTGACGATGCGGTCGCCCAGCGGTCCGAGCTTGCGCCGCAATCGAGTCACGTGCGTGTCCACGGCGCGGTCGAACCCGTCGAACTCGCTGCCCCAGATCCGCTCGACGAGGAAGTCGCGGCTGAATGCGCGGCCGGGGTTCGAGACGAGCACGTGCAGCAGCTCGAACTCCTTGCGAGTCAGATGCATGGGCACGCCATCGAGGCTCGCCGTACGCGAGGTGACGTCGACCAGCAAGGGACCGGAACGCACCCTGTCCGCCGGTCCGGCCTGGCGCCGGCCCTCGAGGTCGACTCGCCGCAGCATGGCGCGCACCCGCGCCAGCAGCTCTCGGATGCTGAACGGCTTGACCAGGTAGTCGTCCGCGCCAACCTCGAGTCCGAGCACGCGGTCGACCTCGTCGCCACGCGCGGTGACCATGATGATCGGCATCACGTGCTGCTCGCGGAGGCGGCGGCAGACGGTCAGGCCATCAATGTCCGGCAGCATCCAGTCGAGCACGACGACGTCCGGGACGTGCTTCGTCACCGCGCTCAGCGCGTCGGCGCCGCTGTGCGCGATCACCACGTCGTGGCCGTCCGCCGCGAGCCGGTCCCGCATGAGCTGGCTCAGGTCGACCTCGTCCTCCACCACCAGCACGCTCGTCATCCGGCGCGGCCCAGCGTCACTGTGAAGCGACTGCCCTGCCCATGCGTGCTGTCGACTCGGATCCGGCCGCCCATCGCCTCCACCATCTCGCGCGCGATGGCGAGGCCGAGGCCGAATCCACCGGTGGAGCGAGCCCTCGATTCATCCGTTCGATAGAAACGCTCGAAGATCTTCTCCCTGTCCTCGGACGCGATGCCCGGGCCGGTGTCCGAGACGATCACCTCGACAGGACCCGACTCGACCGGCTTGACCTCGATCGCGACGAGCCCCCCTTCCGGCGTCTGCGTGATCGCGTTGCGGACGAGGTTCATCAAGACCTGCGTCAGCCGCCCACGATCCGCGAGCACCGGCTCCCTGGTTCCGTCGGTGCTGCACAGGAGCTGGATGTGTCGTTCCCGCCACGCGAGGGGCGCCATCGCTTCGTGAACCTGCGAAGCAACAGCTGCTGCATCCACGGGCTGCATATCGAGGTGCAGGCCGCCGCTGTCGGCGCTCGCCAGCGTGAGCAGCTCCTCGACCAGCGACGAAAGCCGCTCTGTCTCCCGGCCGAGCACGTCGAGGTAGCGCCTGCGGTCCTCCTCGGGCGGCTCCACGCCGCCGTCGCCGTGCAGCGTGTCGACGTGGGCCCTGATCGTCGCGAGCGGGTTGCGCAGCTCATGCGACACGTTGAGCACAAGGTCGCGCCGGCTGCGGTCCGAGACGTCCGCCCGCGTGCGCTGCGCATCCGCCTCGGCACGAGCGGCGGCAAGCGCGGCCTGAGTCTCGCTCATGCCGAGCATCACACGCACGAACCACACCTGGGCGCGTGCGACGGGGCCCGCGATGTGGAGCGTCGCGAGCAGGATCGCGAAGCAAACGACACCGCTCGCCGCGATGATCACGGGCACGTAGGGTGGGAGGGAGTGCGGTGAAACGAGGATGCCCACGATCCCGGTGACGGCGAAGGCCATCACGCATCCCGCCGTGCCGGCGAATCCGATCGCCGTCCCCGCCAGGGCGAGGAGGCCGAAGGTCGAGCCGGCCACCACCTCGATCGCCACGTAAGCGAGGCTCTTCCACGTCACGGGATTGGTGACCAGGTCGACGACACGGTCGCGCAGGCGCCGGTCCGGTCCGCGGGGCGGGCCCAGCGGGGTGAGCCTGGCGCCGAACCAGCCACGGGCAAGCGCACGCTCGCCCAGCACGACGGACCACACCGCGACGCCGGCCGGGATCAGGAGAAGCAGGCTCGGGATGGTCTCGAAGCCGCGGGCCATGATGAAGCCGATGATCGCCCCGTACACGACCGCGAGCGGTAGATGGATGAGGACGTAGGCGAGGTTGAGGTAGGCCCTGCTCCGGACGAGGATCCCGAACAGTCGACGCAGCATGGCGGGTTCGACTCTAGAGCAGGCCTGTTGCGGAACTGCGTCGAAAGAGCTTCGGAGTACCCCTGGGCCGGACAGGCCGGACTTTCCGAGGTGGAATGGGGCTACGGGGCCGGACAGGCTGGACTATCCGGGGTGCGAGTGGCGAGCGCTACCTTGCGCGGAGGACGATCTGGGTCTGCGTGACCTTGGCCACGAGCCGCTCCCGGGCGTCGCGAACCTCGGTCTCGACCACGATCGTGGTTCCGCCCCGGTGCAGAGGAGTGGAGGCGGCGGTCACCGTGCCGGCGCGCACAGCGCCCAGGAAGTTCGTCTTCGACTCGATGGTGGCCGTGCCCGACGCATCCGGCGGGAGATTGAGCAGCGCGCATGCGCCACCGGCGGAGTCGGCCAGGGCCATGATCACCCCGCCGTGCAGGATTCCGCCGGTCGTGCACAGCTCGGGCCGCCACTCGAGCGTGAGCACCACCCTTTCCTGAGCGTAGGCCTCCGCGCTGATGCCGAGGCTCCCGGCAAAGGGCATGGCCTCGCGCATCCGCGCGGTGGCCGTTTCATCCGGCACGAGATTCGAGCTCCTTGCGCACGTCCAGGATGAGTGCCGCGATCGCCTCGTCGTCGACAGCGGGCCGAGCGGCTCGCAGCCGCTCCGCCGCGACGCCGGCAAGGTAGCTCGCGAGTGGCGCGTAGCGCCGTTCTTGCGTGCGCGCGGCGACCCGGGCCAGCTCGAGCAGCTCCAGCGCAACCTTGGAATCGAGCGTGGGGCGATCGATGGCCGCTCCGCCCCGCTCAGCCGCCTCGACCCAGAGCCTGCCGAGCTCGTCGAAGAACTCGTTCATGGCTCAACAGTAGCTTCAGGGCCTCAGTAGGCTTCCTGGAGCCCGCCGCGACGGGCGTAGTTCTCGAGCACCCTGAACAGCAGGTATCCGCCAAGCGCCCACAGCATCCCCACCAGCAGCTCGCCTGCGAGCAGGCCGCTGACCTGCCCGAGCGATCCTCCCGCGGCCGCCTCCCGCGCCGCCTGCACGCCTCGAGTCAACGGCAGCGAATAGGAGACGAGCTGGAGCGCGGCGGGGAGCCGGCTCACGGGAAAGTTGATGCCGCACACGATCAGCAGGAGGTAGTACACGACGTTGGCGATGATGATCGCGTCGCGCATGACCAGGCCGATGCTTCCGAACATCAGGCCGAGGCCTGCTGTGGTCAGGGAGATGATCAGCACGCACGCGCCGAGCAGCGGGATGTTGGCGTGGCTGAGGTCCAGGCCGAAGATCACGACGGCGATGCCGAGGCCGACCACCACGGTGGCCATGCCGTCGATCACGTTCACCGTGGCGCGGCTCAAGAAAGTCACCAGGCGGTTCGCCGGTGACGCGAGCAGCAGGGGCAGAGTCCCGTACTGGCGCTCGTTGGCGACGGTGGCGATCACGCCGAAGATCCCCGCGTTGGCCGTGAGCTGCATGGCGTTGCCGAGCGCGTAGTACAGGGCGTTCTGGCGGCCCGTCGCGTAGACGCCGAGCTCGACGAAGAACAGGATCTGCGTGACCGGGAGCAGGACCTTGTACGCGATGTAGCCGCGGACGCTCGCCCACTGGAACAGGGCCACGTACTGGAGGTACGTCGAGCGCGCGAAGATGGCTGCTTCTTGCGAGATGCGGCTCACGCCATCGCCAGCTCACCGGAGACCCTGGCCTTGTTCTGGACCATGAGGTACATGAAGAAGGCCGCCGCGATGTAGACCAGGCTGAGCCCGACGGCCGTCAACCACCACAGCGCATAGTCATGTGGACCCGCTGACGTGGTGGCCGCGTACAGCGCTCGGGTGGCCCAGGTCGGCGCCAGCGCGCCGGCGATCCCCTGTGCCCAGGGCGCCAGCACGACGATCGGAAACATGAACCCGCACAGGACGTACACGCCGAGCTCGAATCCGTTGAGCATGCTGAACGCCCAGCGCCACAGGGCGAACAGTGGCGTCAGCAAGATCGCGATGGCGAGGAAGGAGAGGGTGAGCACGCCGAGCGAGATCGTGAATCGGAGCGCGTCGATGCTCGGGATGATGGCGTGAAATCCGATGTACGCGAGCGCGACCGTCGGGAGAAATGACAGCAGCCCGAAAAGCAGGCTGCTCGAGATCTTGCCCAGCACGATCACCCACAGAGGCGTCGGCACTCCGAAGAGCTGCTCCAGCGTTCCGTTCCAGCGTTCGTCCTGGATGCTCTGGCCGCCGTCGAGATATGCGACCGACCAGTAGCCGATGAGTCCGCCGCCGAGAACGCCGTATGCGAGGTGCGCCGGCGGAGCCCCCGGCCGGCTCAGCACGTACAACCCCACGGTCGCGAACAGGAGCGGAAAGACGAGCCAGTTGAGGTACGCCCACACGCTGACCACGCGCAGTCGAAGGCTGATGCGAAACGCGCTGAAGGCGGCGCGTGCCAGCGACCTCAAGACGAAGAGTCTCCGATCAGCTGCACGTACGCGTCCTCCAGCGTCGGCTCGCGCGAGCTGACCTTCTGCAGCTTCACACCGTCCAGGATCAGACCGAGCTGCGTCATCACGTCGGCAGGACGCGCGCAGTGAACCGTCACGAGCTGTGCCAGCTCGTGCTCGGCGACGCTGACCGAGCTGACTCCGGGCAGCCCGCGGAGCCCGGCGACGCCGTCGCGCGACAGGCCGACGACCTCGAACTCGACCACGCCCTGGTTCTCCACCACACGCTTGATGCTGCTGGGGGAACCCTCGGCCACGATCGCGCCCTTGTTGATCACCGCGATCCGGTCGCATATGGCGTCCGCCTCGAACATGTAGTGGGTGGTGAGGAAGATCGTCTTCCCGGAATCGGCCAGCTCGCGCACGATCACGCGAAGCTCGCGCGCGCCCACCGGGTCGAGTCCGATCGTCGGCTCGTCGAGGAACAGGACCTCAGGGTCGTTGAGCAGCCCGCGGGCCAGGTGCAGCCGCTGCTTCATGCCGCGCGAGTATTGCTCGACCTTGTCGCGCTCGCGGCCCGCGAGGCCAAGCCTCGCCAGGAGCTCGGCGATGCGCGGGCGCGAGATGTCCGGCGGGATGCGGTACAGGTCCGCGAAATAGCGCAGGTTGTCCAGGCCCGAAAGCCTCCAGTAGAGCCCGCGGTCGCCGCCGAAGACGAAACCGATCCGCCGGCGGACACTCCATGGATCCTTGACCACGTCGACGCCCGCGATCGTCGCCTGCCCGTCGGTGGGCAGCAGCAGCGTGGTGAAGATCTTGACCATGGTCGTCTTGCCGGCCCCGTTGGGCCCGAGCAGGCCGAACAGCTCTCCGCGCGGAATCGCCAGGTCGACACCTCGCAGCGCGGCATGCTCGACGCGCTCGCGGCGCACGAGACCGCGAGTCGTGATGTACGTCTTGCGCAGCTTCCGCGCCTCGATCGCGACGTCGGCCATGGCCCGCTCTAGAGCGAGGGCTTGGTCAGCCGGATCACCACCGGCCCGGCGGCGTCGGGCCCCGCGTGGCCGTCCAGGCGGTCCGCCACACCACGCAAACGCGCGGCGAGCCAGACGGACCAGGCCGTCCGAGGCTGCGCGGGGAGGAGGCGAGCCCGCAGCTCTGCCTCGCGCACGCGCTCCTCGTGCCTTTCCAGGGGCCAGCGTTCCGCGGTGTAGAGGTCCATGGCATGATTATAGGGCACGACCTGTGACCATAGTCAAGCATCTATTTGTGGAAATCCTTTCACATCCTGTTAATATAGGGATCGACCTATGCCCGCGCTGACAGAGAGTGCCGGACCGCGTGCGATCAAAGTCGCCGCCTCGGCGCCGCTGGAGCTGATGTGGCTGCTTCACAACCTCGAGGCGGATCACGAGCTGATCGGGCCTTACGCCTCCCAGGAGCCGATCCGCCGGCGTTTCGGTCCGGCCGCGAAGGCGTTCTGGGCCGACGGCGTGCGCGGCTACACCGACATAGTGGTGATCGCCGAGCGGTCCGACACCCTGCTGGACCTCGACCTCGAACGCTTCTTCCAGCGCTTTGAGCGGACCGCTGCATCCGACGCGCTCGAGCCCTCGATGCTCTCGGAAACTCCATTCGAGCGCAAGGCGGTCGCCGAGCGGCTGCACAGCCTGAAGGCGGACGCGGGCAAACGCGCGGCGTATGGCGTTTTCCTGCGCTCGGTGTGGGAAGCCGCCTGCGCGGAGTGGGAGTCGACCGGCCGCGCCGAGGCGGTTGCCACGGCCGAGCGGTGGGCCGCCAGGCTGAAGACCGGGGCGACCCACGACGACATCAGGCAGCTGATCGAACGCAAGGAGATCTGGAAGGGCCGGCCGCAGTACGACGAGATGGTCGACGCGGCGGCCGCGGACGGCAGGCTGGTGCTGTCACCAGGCTGGTTCTTCGGCGAGGTCCACCTGGTGGAGCTCGATGGGACCGTCTACCTCGGCCACGGGATCAGGCACGCGGACATCGACGAGCAGCGCAGGCGGACGGCGGCCCACGCGTCGACCGCCCTGAAGTCGCTGGCCGATCCGACCCGACTCGCCATCCTGATGCACCTCGCGGCCGAGCCGTGCTCGGTCACCGAGCTGGCCCGCCACCTCAAGCTCTCACAGCCGACGGTGAGCGGTCACGTGCAGATGCTGCGCGAGGCGGGGCTGCTGGAGGAGAAGGTCACCGGCCGCAGCGCGAGGCTCAGCACCAGCGGGGGGACCGTGCGCCAGTTCTTCTCGGCCGTGCAGGATGAGCTGCTCAGTCAGATCCACTGACCGAGCTCTTCAGCGGACGCCGACCAGGACCTCCAGCGAATCGACCAGCCGAGGACCCGGGCGGTTGAAGTAAGCGGACCCGTCGAGCACGACGACCCTGCCGGCGCCGACCGCGTCGATCTCATCCCGGACGAGGGCGGCCTCGTGCTCCGCGCGCTCCTGGTCGAAGCCGCACGGGGCCAGGACGAGCAGCTCGGGCCGCGCGGCGCGCACCTCCGGCCACGAGATGGCGACCGAAGGCACGCCGCCGCGGGCGAGCGGGTCGTCGATGCAGGCGAGCGCCAGCAGGTCGGGGGTCCAGTGCCCGGCCCGGTAGGGCGGGTCGATCCATTCCAGGAAGACGCCGCGGACGCGCGGCCGCTCGGCCGCGTTTCGCGAAGCGACCTCGATGCGACGGCGGAGCCGGAGCAGAAGCGGCGCGGCGTCGACGCCGCAGGTCTCGCCGAGCTGCTCGATGTCATCCAGGACTTCGGCCAGCGAGTGCGGATGCTGCTTGATCATCGGAATCCCCGCCAGCTCGCCGGCCACCTGGCCGGCGGGGATGGCACAAACCTCGCAGATGTCCTGTGCCACCACCAGGTCCGGATCGAGGCGGCGGATGGCGTCCGTGTCGACCTCGTAGAGGGAACGCCCTTCCATCGCGGCCATCGAGACCGCTGCATCGATGCCGCCGCTGGGCTGATGATGCAGCTGGAGCGTCGACCTCGTGACGACCGGCAGCGCCCGCGCCTCCGGTGGAAAGTCGCACTCGTGGGTCACCGCGACCAGCTGATCGCCAAGCCCCAGCGCGAAAAGCGACTCGGTGGCGCTCGGCAGCAGCGAGACGATCCTCACTGCGGCTGGGTGAGCCGGTCGATGACCTGCCGGAATGCCTCGTATGGGTGCGCACCGACCACTAGGTAGCGGCGGCCGAAGATGTGAGCGGGGATGGCATCGATGCCGACCGAAGTGGCGAGCCTTCTGTTCTCGTCGACCACACGGTCGTAGCGATCCTCCTCGAGCGCCGACCTCAGTTCCGACGGGTCGAGGCCCGCGGCGGACCCGACGCGGACGAGGTCGTCGACGTCCTCCAGGCGCGCCGTCTTCTCCCAGTGGGCCTTGAAAAGGGCGTGGTGCATCTCGTCGAACTTTCCCTGCTCTCGCGCGAACTCCGCCGCGCCGAGCGCGCGGCGGGAGTTGATGATGACGTCGCGTGACTCCATGGTCAGCCCGACCTGGGCGGCGACGTCGGCCAGGCGCGAGCGCATCTGCTCCGAGCGGCCCCGGCCGAAATACGCATCGCGGGGGATGCCCTCGAGGGGCGCGTCCGGGTGCAGCTCAAACGGCAGCCACGTGATGTGCACCAGGCCTTCGCGCTCGAGTTGTTCGACCCGGACCGAGTCGATGTAGCACCAGGGTCAAACGTAGTCGGAGAAGACGACGAGGTCGACGGGGGCCGGCTCTTGCATCTGCGGCTAGAACGCCCATCCGGCTTCACGGCTTCCAACTGCCCACCCCACCGAGAAGTGGTATTGACCAGTTGCCCCGGCTGTGCTTTACTTGCGCGCATGCCAGGGCGGGGAGGCCAATACCACTTCACGGCACAGGTGGGCTGAGGTGGGCAAGCAGGAGGAGACGAGGGACCGCGTGCTCGACCTCATCGAGGCGCTCGAGGTCGGCCAGTCCATCCCGTCCGAGCGCCAGCTCACGGGCGAGCTCGGCGTCTCCCGACTGACCGTGAGGGCAGCCCTCGACGAGCTCGTGCGCGACGGATACCTGGAGCGGCGCCATGGCAGCGGCACGTACGTGACCGAGCCCAAGATCGCGCAGCCGCTGTCGCTGACCTCCTTCAGCGAGGACATGCGGAGGCGCGGCCTGACGCCTGGCAGCCGCACGCTGGAGCTGACCTCCACCACCGCGGGCGCCCGCCTGGCCCACCGGCTGGGCGTCTCGCCTGAAGCGCGCCTCGTCCGTGTGAAGCGGCTCCGACTCGCGGATTCGAGGCCGATGGCGATGGAGGTGCTGCACGTCCCGGAGTCATTGGTGCCCGGCCTGACGCGCGCCGACTTCGAAGGCCACTCCTTCTACGAGCTGCTGCGCGAGCGCTACGGCATCGTCATCGCCTCGGGCACGCAGACCATCGAACCGACCGTGACGAGCGAAGAGGAATCTGAGGTCCTTGGCGTGCCTCTGCACACGCCTGCATTTCTGTTCGAGCGGACGACCGTCTCCGAGTCAGGGCGGACCGTCGAGTTCGTTCGCTCCATCTATCGCGGCGACCGTTATCGCCTGGTCGCCGACCTGGTTCCGCAGCGGGGCCGCAACGGGCGCTCGGCCGGCGCCCCCGCGGTCCGGCCCGCGGCCGGCAACCCCAAGGGGCTGAGAGGCGACCACAGCAATGGCGCGCGGCAGCGCCGCATTCAATCCATATAGGGGGAATCGCGCATGAATTCGGGGAGATCGAAGGTTTGGCTCGGTGCGTTCGCGGTGCTGGTCACCGTGATCGCCGCGGCCTGCGGCGGCACCACAGGCAATACGAACAATGCGGCCAGCCAGACGGGCACGCTCACCATCTGGCTGATGAACGGCAGCGCTCCCACGACGGTGATCGACGAGGTGAACTCGGACTTCAAGGCGAAGTATCCCAACGTCACCGTCAAGGTCGAGATCCAGCAGTGGAGCGACATCGGGACCAAGCTCGACACGGGCTTCGCCGGGAGCACCCCGCCGGACGTGATCGAGCTCGGCAACACGCTGGTGGCCAAGTACGCCGCGGCCGGGGCGCTCGAGGACATCGGCGGCAAGAAATCGAGCTTCGACAACTCTGGCACCTGGCTGCAGTCCCTGACGGACTCCTGCACGCTGGGCGGCAAGCTCTACTGCGTGCCCTACTACGCGGGCAGCAGGGCGATCATCTACCGCAAGGACTTTTTCGCCTCGGCCGGTGTGCAGCCGCCGACGAGCATGGACGACCTCCTGACGGTCGGCCAGAAGCTGATGGCGGCCCACAAGTCGGACCCCAACTTCTCCGCTCTCTACTTCCCCGGCAAGTACTGGTACGCCGCGCTGCCCTTCGTCTGGGACTTCGGTGGTGACATCGCCACGCAGTCCAGCGGCAAGTGGCAGGGATCCCTCAACAGCGACTCCGCGCAGCAGGGCCTGACGACGCTGAAGTCCCTCGTCAGCCAGCTCTCACGCGCTGACAAGACGGGTGACGAGGCCAAGCAGGACGCTGCCTTTGCGCAGGGTCACATCGCGATGATCGTGGCCAACGGCTGGGAGGTCGGCGTGATCACCAGCGCGACCGGCGGCAACCCGAGCCTCGCCGACAAGCTCGGCGCCTTCCCGATCCCGAGCCACAACCCGGGCCAGACCGCACCGGTGTTCCTCGGCGGCTCCGACCTCGGTGTCGCGGCCAAGAGCCAGCACAAGGACCTGGCCAACGCGTGGATCCAGCTCCTGACCGGAAACAAGCACATGGCCGAGATGGCTACGGTGGGTGGCGTCATTCCCAACACCACGTCGATGCTCAGCCTCGGCACCGGAATCAACCAGATCTTCTACGGCGCGGCCAAGAACAGCAGGTTCGTCCCGAACTCGCAGAACTGGGCGAGCGTCGAGAACGCCAACATCCTTCCCGACATGCTCGTCAAGATCTTCACCGGCCAGGCGGCCATCCCGGACGCCACGAAGTCGGCCAGTGACAAGATCACGTCGATCCTGAACACCGGCGCTTAAGCGCCAACCAGACCGAAAGGGGGCTATCTCGATGGGAGTGGCGATCGCGGCGCCTGACCTCGAGCCGGCCCCCCGCCGGCGTTACCGGCGCAACCTGCTTCCTTATGCCCTCGTCACGCCGAGCATCGCGATCATCGCCGGCATCCTCGCGTATCCGCTCGGCATGCTCCTGTGGATCTCGCTGCAGCACTACGGCCTGCGAGAGCTGATCCAGCACCAGGGGGATTGGGTCGGGCTCGACAACTACCGGGCGATCCTCGGGGACGACCTCTTCCACCAGGCGGTGGTCCGCACCCTGCTGTTCACGCTGACCTGTGTTGGGCTGACCCTCGTCTTCAGCACCCTGATCGCGCTGCTCGCGCTGAAGGTCAGCCACGCGGTTCGCCTGATTCTCATGAGCGCGCTCGTGTTCGTCTGGGCGACGCCCGTGATCGTCTCGGTGGACATCTGGCAGTGGATGTTCGACTACGAGTTCGGCATCATCAACTACCTGCTCACCCAGCTCCATCTGGGTAACTTCATCCACCACAACTGGTTCGACAACCCGCTGCAGGGCTTCACCGTGATCGCGATCGTCGTGGTGTGGGGCGCCATCCCGTTCGTCACCATCACGCTGTTCGCCGGCCTGCTCCAGGTGCCGGGCGAGCTCATCGACGCCGCAAGGGTGGACGGCGCCAACTCGTGGCAGGCCTTCTGGCACGTCACCGCGCCGATCCTCACTCCGATCTTCCTCATCGTGACCTGCCTGTCGACGATCTGGGATTTCAGCGTCTTCAACCAGATCTACGTGCTGCTCAACGCGCGTCCGAGCTCGGACTACTACACGATCGCGATCTATTCATACCGCGAGTCGTTCGGCGTGACGCAGTACGGCCTGGGCGCGACCATCGCCGTCCTCATGGTCCTGATCCTGATGGTCGTCACCTTCTTCTACGTGAGGCAGACGCTGCGAGTGGCGGAGGTCTCGACGTGATCGCGCCGGGGACGGCTCAGGGAATCCAGACCGGACGGGTCCGCTCGGCCGAGCGCCTCAACGTGCGCCTCAACATCCGGCAGCGGACAGGGCGGATGCTGTACGACGCCGGCGGTCTCGCGGTCTGCGCCGTGATGCTTTTTCCCATCTACTGGATGGTCGCCACCGCGTTCAAGCCCGGGCGCGACATCCTGACCCTCACCCCGAAATGGGTGCCGGCTCCATTCACTTGGCAGAACTTCCAGGATGCGATATCGCGTCCTTTCTTCCTGGACGATGTGAAGAACAGCCTGATCATCGTCGGCGCGATGCTGGCGATCTCGCTCACCGCGGCGTTCCTCGCGGCTGCCGCCGTCGCGAGGTTCGGCTTCAAGGGACGGTCGGCTTACCTGGTCATGATCATCGGCGTCCAGATGGTGCCGCTGAACGCGCTGATCATCCCCCTGTACCTGATGCTCGATGGAATCGGCCAGACGGACGCGCTGCCAGGCGTGATCGCGATCTACTCCGCGGTCGTGCTGCCCTTCATGGTCTGGACGCTGCGCGGTTTCGTCGCCAACATCCCGGCCGAGCTCGAGGAGGCGGCCATGATCGATGGCTGCACCCGCCTTGGCGCGTTCTTGCGGATCACGCTCCCCCTGGTCGGCCCCGGCCTCGTCGCCACCGCCGTCTTCGGCTTCATCCAGGCGTGGAACGAGTACATCATCGCCTACGTCCTTCTCTCGAGCCCTGGCAATCAGACGCTCAACGTATGGCTCGCCTCCTTCACCACCAACCACGGGCCCGAGTGGGGTCCGCTGATGGCCGCGGCCACGCTCACCGGCCTGCCCGTGGTCGCGTTCTTCCTGGTCGTGCAGCGCTACCTGGCGGGCGGCCTGACGGCCGGCGCGGTCAAGGGCTGAGACGTTGCCGGACGGCATCGAGAGGCTCGCCCTGCGCTGCATCCTGCCGGGTTTCGTGGGCACCGTCGCGCCGGATTGGGTCCTCGGGTGCGCAGCTCGCGGGCTCGGCGGAGTCGTGCTTTACTCCCGCAACATCCTGGAGCTCGAGCAGCTGATGGCCCTGACCGGCCGGCTTCATGCCGAGCGTCCGGAGCTGATCATCGGGATCGACGAGGAGGGCGGCGACGTGACCCGCCTCGAGGCGCACACGGGCAGCTCGTATCCCGGCAACCTGGCGCTGGGCGCCGCCGGCGACGTGGCGTTGACCCGGCGGGTCGGTGCGGCGATCGGCGCCGAGCTGGCCGCCGCGGGCGTCGACCTCGACCTCGCGCCCGACGCCGACGTGAACACGAATCCTTCGAATCCCGTCATCGGCGTGCGCGCCTTCGGCTCAAATCCGACCTCCGTCGCCGCGCACACCGCGGCGTGGATCGAGGGAATCCAGGGCGCCGGCGTGGCGGCATGCGCCAAGCACTTTCCGGGTCATGGCGATACGTCGGTGGACTCGCATCTCGCGCTGCCGGTGGTCGAGGCGGATCCGCATGACGGTGCGCTCCAGCCCTTCGACGCGGCCATTCGTGCCGGGGTGCGGGCGGTGATGAGCGCGCACATCGTGGTGCGTCCGATCGACACCGTGCCGGCGACCGTGAGCCACGCGGTGATGACCGGCCTGCTGCGGGACGAGCTGGGCTTCAGCGGCGTTGCCATCACCGACGGCCTCGAGATGCGCGGGCTGTCGGACGGTGTCAGCGTGGAGGGTGCGGGCGTCGATTCGCTCATCGCCGGCTGCGACGCGCTGTGCGTCGGCGGCGGGCTCGCCGGGCCGGAGGTGGTGGAGCAGATGGTGGCCGCGATCGTGGAAGCCGTCGCCGCGGGACGTCTCACCGAGGAGCGCCTCGCCGAGGCCGCCGCCCGCGTGGATGCTCTCGCGAGGTGGCGGCGCGCGCAACCCCCGAGCCCACCTCCGGATCGAGAGGCCGGCATGCTCGCCGCCAGGCGTGCCCTCAGCGTCGAGGGACCGGTGCGCATCGGGGACGAGGCGCTGATCTTGAAGCTGGACCGGCCCGCGTCGATCGCGGCAGGGCCGATTCCCTGGGGCCTGGAGGGTCCGCTCGAGGCGGGTGGCGTGCACGTGGAGCGGATCGAGGTCAGCGGCCGGTTCGACCCGGGAGTGATCGATTCCGCCGTCCGCGGCCGGAGCCTGGTGGTCGAGGTCCGCGACCTGCATCGGGACGGTGCCCGGCTAAACGATGTCGAAGCGCTGCTTTCGAGGCATCCTGATGCGGTGCTCGTGGAGATGGGCTTTCCCGCCTGCCGCCCCCGCGGCGCGCGCGCGTACATCGCGACCCGCGGCTCGGCCCGCGTCAACGCCCTGGCAGCCGCGGAGATGATGCATCCATGAGCGAAGAAGCCCACCCGCGCGCGGACGAGCTCGATGAGCTCGGCACGCTCGGGTTGATCGAGGTGATGAATGCCGAGGATCGCCGGGCGGTCGAGGCCGTGCGAGCCCGGCTGCCCGCGATAGCCGAAGCCGTCGAAGGGATCGTCGAGCGCCTTCGGTCGGGTGGCGGGCTGCACTACTTCGGGGCGGGGACGAGCGGGCGCCTCGCCGCCCTCGACGCCGCCGAATGCCCCGCCACGTTCGGCGTCTCGCCTGCGCTCGTGCAGGCGCACGTCGAGGATGGGGAGGAGGAGGATGACGCCCATCTTGGGGCGACCTCGGCCTGGCGTTCGGGACTCGCGCGCGGCGATGCGGCCGTCGGGATCAGCGCGAGCGGGCGCACTCCGGTCGTCCTCGCCGCCATCGAGCATGCGAAGGCGGCCGGCGCCCTGGTCGTGGCCATCACCTGCGCGCCGGGATCGCCGCTGGGCGAGGTCGCCGACGTCTCGATCGAGGTCGAGACGGGGCCCGAGGTGATCGCAGGGTCGACGCGGCTCAAGGCCGGAACCGTGCAGAAGGTCGTCCTGAACATGATCAGCACCGCTGTCTTCACGCGTTTGGGTCACACCTACCGCGGGCGCATGGTGGACGTCCGCATCTCGAACGACAAGCTGCGCGCCCGCGCCGAGCGCACTGTCGTCCAGCTGGCTGGTGTCGAG
>DATEHQ010000131.1:0-2684 GCA_035279525.1 Candidatus Dormiibacterota bacterium | reverse complement strand
GCGGGCAGGTCTGCCAGCATCAGGCGGCGCCAGGCTTCGTACGCGAGGTAGTCCTTCTTGACCGCGACGCTGTTGTTCTCGTCGGACGCATTCTGCATGCCCTCGAGGTTCTGGGTCATCGCCGCCACATCGCGCCTGATGTTCGAGATGTTGAGCGCGATGCACGCCGGCACCGCGGCCTTGGTGGCGTCGATCACGGACAGCATGTGCTTCAGCTCCCGGTCCATCGGCGGCAGCGCGGAGGCGCAGCCGACCGTGAGCGAGCCGTGGCAGCCGAGCTCCACCGGACCCGACGTGTCGTTCATGGCCGCGAGCGGTGGCGCCAGGATCGATTTGAGGTATCGATCCGCCCGCGCGGAGTCGGAGCGGTCGGTCAGCGGCGGGAGCCCGGGAGTGGCCTGCGCCACCACCGGGCTGCTGGGCGTGGCGCGGCCCGGCAGCGTGAAGAGGCCGAACTGGACGACCAGACCGATCCCGATCACGACGACAATCGCACCGGCCGCGATGTAGAGGTACTTGTTGAGCCCGGTCTGGGGCCGGTCCCACCGAGGGACGTTGGGCTGCGCCCGCTGCGGTGCGGGGCTTCTCACCGAGTAGGGGATCTGCACCGGCATCGGCTGCGCGGTCGCGACAGGCAACGGCAGGTCGCTCGAGGCCCCGTTGAAGCCGGGGAAGACGGATGTGTGGGCCGGCGCGCTGGGGTCCGCCACGGGAAGCCACTGGCTGCCGTCCCAGACCCATTTTCGGTCGGGCGACATCATCGGCGGGCGAACCGGCGAGTTTGGATCGACGCTCACGTGAAGGCCAACTCTAGAGCCAGGGCTTCTGATCGCCTCGAATTAAGGTCGTTAAGACTTGTCAAGGAGAGTCCGAAAATCCGCTCTTGACAGGACGGACCGGTCCACTCTATTCTACTGCTTAGTTAATTAGCCGAATGGGAAACTACATTGGCGTCTGATCAGCTGAGCGTCACGTTCGCAGCCCTCGCCGACCCCACGCGGCGAGCGATCCTGGCCCGTCTTGCCGAAGGAGAGGCCGCGGTCACGGAGCTGGCCAAGCCGTTCGACCTGAGCCTCCCCGGCGTCTCCAAACACCTGAAGGTGCTGCAGCGCGCCGGCCTGATCACGCAGAGCCGCACCGCGCAGTGGCGGCCGTGCCGCCTCGAGGCCGGCCGGCTGAAGGCGGCTTCCGACTGGGTGGGGGAATACAGGCGCTTCTGGGACGAGAGCTTCCAGCGCCTGGACGACGTCCTGAAAGAACTTGTGACAAAGGAGAAAAGCGATGACAACCAAGGGAGTGAGCCAGATGCCGAAGACTGAGTACACGGTCGAGCCGGGACGCCAGGACATCGTGTCCACCGTCGTGCTCGACGCGCCGCGCGAGCTCGTGTTCAAGGCCTACACCGACCCCAAGCTGTTCGCCCGATGGTGGGGCCCGGCGCGCTACGAGAACCGGATCGAGAAGTTCGACATCAAGCCTGGCGGCTCGTGGCGAATCGTGCAGGTCGGAGACGACGGAAGTGAGCACGCCTTCCGCGGCGTCACACACGACGTGACGGCGCTGGAGAGGATCTGCCAGACGTTCGAGTACGAGCCGATGGCCGGCCACGTCGCGCTGCAGACGGCGACGTTCGAGTCACTCGGCAACAAGACACGGATCGTGGCCCAGATCGTGTTCCAGTCGGTGATGGACCGGGACGGCATGGTGGCGTCCGGCATGAAGAGCGGCGCGGACGAGTCGATGGAACGGCTTGCGGAGCTGCTGCAGGAGTTGAAGAGCGGCAAATGACCCTGGGACTGGACCAGCTCGAACCGCTTCACGGCGAGTGGACTTCAGTCAGCAAGAGATACCCGGAGGGGCGCGGCCGCATGACGGTCGCGCCCGCCGAGGCCGGCCCGCGTCCTTCTATTTGAGCGCGGCGAGCACCTCGCGCGTCTCTTCGACCCCGGCCTGCCAAACACGCATCAGGTCCTCCTCAGGCCTTTCCCAGAAGCCTCCAAACGAGCCTTCGCCGACACGGGCTCGGACCTCGGCCGGATCGTCGGAGATCCGCGGCGTGGGAGCCTTCTTGCCGGCGGGCAGCGACACGCCAGGCAGCCGCGTCCAGGGAAAGTTCTCGGTCCACGAAGCGTGTGAAGCGTCCGGGTCGATCTCGCGTACGACCGCCATCGCGGGCAGGGCTTCAGGCGCTTTCTCCTGGTCAACGGGCACGGTGGCAACGCACCCGTGGAGGCGCTCGCGGGCGCAAGCGTCGTCTTCCACGACTGGTGGGATGCGCCGAAGACGAGGAGCTCAGCCACAAATGAATGGTATGTGTCGACCTTCACGTTGGCCCAGGAAACGCGGCGAAGTATGGGGTGATGCCGTATGCGAGCGCGGGCAGCACGGGCACGCCGAGCGGCTCGGCCGCATCGACCGACACGCGCTCGGCCAGGATCGCGTCGGTGGCCAGGGAAAGGTAGGCGTGCTGCTCGGTCGACCCGAGCGGCAGGACGATCCGGTCGTCGTGCTCGAGGTACCGCTCGAGCTGCATCCAGTTGAGGTCGGCGATCCGCACCCCAGAAACCATAGAGGTCGGGCCAAAGAGAAAGGGCCCCGCGACCGGACGTCGCGAGGCCCTTCGATGCCTGGGGTCAGGCGCGCATGCGCCCCCTGCTGGTTACCGCACGGAACAGGAACAGGAG
>DATEHQ010000130.1:0-1314 GCA_035279525.1 Candidatus Dormiibacterota bacterium | reverse complement strand
CTGCGAGCCCTGTTCGGCGCCGTGTTCATCCTCGTGTGCCTGGTGCTCACGGTGACGTTCGTCGCGCTCACGCGGTCCTCCACGCCGTTCGGCGGAGCCTTGAACCTGGCGCCGCATGGATCGGGGTCCGGTCCGCAGGGTCCCTCTCAGCTGGCGCTGCCGAACCTCGAGAACGGGGCCTGCATGGCGTTCCCGGCGACGTCCGCGCAGGCCGCCAGGACAGTCTTCATCGACCCTGGCCATGGGGGCCCCGATCCGGGGGTTGTCGGCGTCGTTGGGGGCCGGCAGGTCGCGGAGAAAGACGCCACGCTTGCGGTGGCGCTGCGGCTGCGGGACCTGCTGCGCGCGGAGGGCTACCGCGTCGTGCTGGCGCGGACGACCGATTCGTCGGCTCTCAAGCTATCTAGCTCGGACCTCGACGGGGGCACGATGACGCCGGACGGGATCCGCCACGACCTCGAGACCCGGATCGCCTGCGCCAACGCGTCCCGCGCCGCGGTCCTGGTGTCGATTCACTTCGACGGCTTCAGTGACCCGTCGGTCGCGGGGACGGAGACCTTCTACGACTCGCAGCGTTCGTTTGCGAGCTCGAGCAAGCGACTGGCGCAGGCCCTGCAGTCGGCGCTGCTGTCGGGCCTTGGTTCGGCCGACCGCGGGGTGTGGACGGACGACCAGATGACAGGTCCGGCGCTCACGGCCGCGGGTGCGGCCTACGGGCATCTGATCATGCTCGGCCCCGCGTCCCCGGGCTATGTCGACCAGCCGAGCGCGATGCCGGGTGCCCTGACCGAGCCGCTTTTCGTGACCAACGCGAGCGACGCCGCGGTGCTCAGCGATCCAGGCGGTCAGGACCGGATCGCCAAGGCGCTCGCGTCAGGGTTGAGGAGCTACTTCAGGGGAGCCTGATCGCCGGCTTAGATTGCGGACTTGACCCCGGTCGCGCCGGCGGCCAGCCCCAGCGCCATGTAGGTGGCTCCGCTGACGCGGCCCATCCGGCGCTGCGCCACCCGACTCTGGAGAAAGCGCCGCGAGACCGCTGCCGCCGTCAGGACATAGGTTGTGTCGACGACGAGGGCCACGGCGATGTAGACGGCACCCAGGGCCGCGACCTGGGGTCCGATCGGATGCTCGGGGTTCAGGAACTGGGGCAGGAAGGCGACGAAGAACACCACCACCTTGGGGTTGAGCAGCTGGGTCACGACGCCCTGCAGGTAGATCCGCCGGATCGGCGCCCGCGGCACCTCGACCAGCGATCCGACAGCACGCCAGCGCTGGATGCCCAGGAAGATCAGGTAGGCAGCCCCGGCGAAGCGA
>DATEHQ010000129.1:0-11512 GCA_035279525.1 Candidatus Dormiibacterota bacterium | reverse complement strand
GTCCGCCACTATGGTGGGGTCGAACGTCACTCCCAGCGGTGACGGGGGCATGCCGGAGCCACTGCCGATCACGACCTGCGGGCCGCCCGCGGCCGCCTGATAGAAGACTCGCCAGCTGGTCACCGTGTGGCCGCTGGGCGGCGCGATCGTCGCGTCGACCGGCACCGGCTTGGTGATTACTGAGCCATCAAACGGTGTCGGGACGGTGATCGACGGCGCGAGCGGGTTGTTGGTGCCTCCGGTCGGAGTCCACACCACCGTGCCGTTGTTCGAGATCGCGCGCAGGCCCTCGACGAACGCGCTCGCCTGCACGGTGTCCGTGCCCGGCAGGTTTCCGCCGAACGTGAACGTCACGAGCCCGCTCGTCCCGGTCGAGGCGGTCTGGGTCTGGGCGTTCGGACCGAAAACGGAGAGGGTCACGGGCAGGTTCGACAGCGGGTTGCCGGCGCCGTCCATCGCCGCGACGGTCTCGGTCGTGCTCTGCCCCTGGACCGCGTCGGGCACGTTGAAAGGAGTGAGGCTGAGCGAGGCGGCGGGAGGCAGTGGGAGGTTGACGGCGGTCCCACCGCCGCCGATGCGCTGCCAGGATAGTGATTCGTTGCCGCCGCAGTCAGCCTGGTCGCGTCCGCCCGTGTTCAGGACTTGCGTGGTGTCGTTGAAGCTGGTGGTCACGCCGCCCGACGTCACGTTCACGACCGGGATCACGCCAGTGTCCGGTCCGCAGTAGAAGCTCGTGTCCGAGGTGTCGAACGGCGCCGCGCCGGCACAGGTAGTGCCGGGGGCCTCCGGCCCGACGACCACGATCTGGCCGGCGGGAATCGTCAGGTTGTGCGGCCAGATGTCGAAATGTGTGACGCCCGGGCAGTCGTTGACGCCGACCGCGAACGGGATGTCAACGGTGATGCTGTCGATCTGCGCCGGCGTGCTGCCGCTGTTGTCGATCCGGATTGCGCCGCCGTCGAACTGGCAGGGCAGCGGACAGCCGTAGAACGTCACATTCGGCGAACCGGACCAAGGGAACGGGAAGATCGACCCGGCCGGCCGCAGTCCGTCGGCGTAACCGACGTAGACCGAGAGCGGGCTTGTCTGGGCGATGAACTTCTCGGTCAGCAGGTCGAGGAACAACGGGCCGCCGCCGCACTCGGTGTAGTCGAGCTCGAACGGGTAGACGCCTGGCGCGGGGAAATGAACCGTGGCCGGTCCGGAGCTCGACGACCCGGTGCTGGACGTGTTCCAGGCGGCAAGCGTCGGGTAGCCGTTGAAAGGCGTTGTCGCGGGAATGACGTCGCCCTCGTAGTCGCCGCTGACGCGAGTTGCGGCTCCTCCCACCCCGAGCAGGTAGCCGTCGTCGTGCAGGATGCGAAATGTCAGGTCGCCCGCCTGGTGGACGACGAAGTTGCCCGTGAACGAAGCGAAGAAGTTGGTCACCGACGAGCCGGCCTGGATGCCGTTGCCCTGGGCGACGATCAGGCCGCTGGGGTTCCCGTTGATGTCTGTCGTGACGTCGGTGAAAGGCCTGGTGGAGATGTTGAAAACGACGCCGTTGCTGTCGGGGCGAATGAAGGGCGGCGGGACCTTGAAGATCGCCGGGTCCGGGTTGAACATGATGTTCGGAAAGGACTGGGAGAACAGCGGCGGTGTGGTCGTGTCCGCGCCGAAATGGCAGACGTTGGTGGGGTTGTCGAAGAAGTTGCCCTGGACGACGGTGGTCGCCACCGGCTGGAGGGCGTTCAGCCACGTGATGGTCGAGGTGTTCGACTGGATGGTGATGCCCGGCGCGGTCACAGTTGCCTGCGCCACGTCATCGCCCTGGTTGGTGCCGGCGTAGGCGAAGGTCGCGATTCCGTTGACGTCGGTGCCGGCGGAGCCTGTGGTCGGGTTGGCGCCGGTGACCGTGAACCTTACGACCTGACCACTGATCGGATTTCCATTGCGGTCGAGCAGGGTGGCAGTGAGTGTCTGGGTGGTGCCTGGCACGTTCGGTCCCGCGGTGGCCGGCGCGAGCGTCAATCGCGCGTTGAAGAGGATGTTGCGCACCTGCGTCGTGAAGGAGCTCGAAAGGGGGCCATACGGATTTCCGTTGGCGTCCTTCCACGTGACTGACGCGGTGTCGGTCAGGTCGCCGGCGGCCTGACTGGCAGGCACCGCGTAGGTCGCCACGGCGGTTCCGGAGGCGGCGCCCGCCAGCGAGGAAGGAACCCCGGTCACACTGCCGGCTGATCCGCCGGGGACGCTGTCGGTCACGGTTATCGACGTCGCCGGCGCGTCGCCCCCATTCGTCAGGGTCAGCTGGTTCGTCTCCGTGGCGCCGGCGTCGACCTGCGCGGGGCCGCCCTTGGCGATGGTGACGATCGGGACGAACTCGTTGGTGGTGACCGGCGAGGATGACGCTGAGACCGGTCCGCTGAATCCCGTGCCGGCGGCGCCGGCGGTCCCGGTAAGGGCCGAGCCTTCGATGTTGCGCAGCCGCGTGACGTACGCGGCCTCCGTCTCAGAGGCGCCGCGTGCGGCGGGCGCCGGGACGGTGAAGGTGGCCTTCGTGACGACCGACCCTCCTGGCGCGATCGAGGCCAGGGACGCGACCTGCGACGGCCCGACCGCCGTCGTGCTGCCGTCTGGCAGCGTGTACGTGACGGTGACGTTGGTCACCGCGGCGCCGTTCGAGGTCGTGGTGAACGGGTTCGCGAACGCTTCTGGGTCGGTGAACGGCTGCGCCGCGGTCGAGTTGCGCGCGGTGACCTCGAAGTGCAGCACGTTGCGCACGGCCTGGGTCTTCGAGGGATCGCTCAGCACCGCGATCTGCGCGGGGGTCAACACGACCGCCGACGAGTAGGTCCAGCCGGCGGTTGCAGCCGGCGAGATGTCCGTGCCCAGGATGGGATCGCCAGAGGTGGGGTAGGTGACGCCCGAGCGGGCCACGGTCAGGGCGACCAGGGTCAAGCCTGTGTGGACGTCGGGCGGCGTCACCGGCTGATAGCCGGGCAGCCCGGCCTCGAAGGTGGCGACACCGCTCCAGTGGGGGTCGGCCGCACCGCTGCCGCACCCCTGGGCGCAGGACTGGAGCTCGTCCCAGTAGTACGAGACGATCGCGTCGGTGCTGGAAGTCGCCTCGGCATTGATGAAGCCGCCCATCCCCAATGTGGCCGTGGGGTCCGTCACCACAGCCGTATAGGTCAACTTGTCGCCCGGGATCGCCGATGACTTGTCGACGCCCAGCGCCAGGCCGAGGTTTGGCGTGATGGTGACCTGAGCGGCATCGACCGTCTTGTGGAGGTGAACTCCGGCGTTGCCGGCCGCGGCGACCGGCACGGGCGAAGAGTAGAGGAGGACCACGAGGCCCGAACCGCCCGCGAGGTACCTGAGCCAAGCCCTCTTCAAAATGCGCCCCTTCCCGACACACGCAAAGCGAATCCGCAGGCGACGTTGACGGGGCAGTCTACATCCGCCCGGGTGTTTTGTCGCGGGTGTTAAGAGATTGCTTGCCGGCGGCTGCTCAATGTCTTCGCGGGCGCGAGCAGCGGAGGTAGGTGCCGGGGCGGACGGACACCTCCTCCAGCGCTGCCGCGACCACTGCGGAGCCGGCTTGCGGCGCTGGTGTGACCCTCAGCCAGTGAAGTCCCGCCCTCGTCCGGCTGCTGAAATGAAGGACCGGCGTGTAGCCTGCGTAACCGACCGCCTTTTCCGCCGGGATGGCTACGCTGCCGATCCACAAACGGACGAGCCCATCCCTGCGAGCCTGCTCGGTGATCCCGAGCAGCAGGGAGCCGAAGACCCCGCGACGACGGCGTTCGGGCACCGTCACGCAGTTCCAGATGTAGGCTTCCCCGGCCCGCGGGGTGATCTCGAGCTGCACCTCGCCTATCCACTCCGGGCCGGTCGAGAGCCACCCGTAACCGGCCAGCTCATCGCCGGTCCAGGCCACAAAACAGCGACATCGACGCCCGAGCCGCGTGGCCACGAGGTCGCCGTCTGGACCCATCGCAGCCTCGACCATGGGCTGCGACTCTAGGTCGAGCTCTGAAATTCGCACTCCTCGGCCCTGGCCCTCCCCCACGTTCGCGGGGGAGAGCGTCGAGGTCCAGAGGGTGCTGCGGATCACAGGCGGGCGACCCGCGAAATCTCGGCGAGCCTCCGATTGCGCGAGGGCTTCAGAAGCGGAAGTGCAGCTGTCGAATCGCCTTGATCACCTCTTCGTCCCCGCTGGCCGAGCCGCCCGGGAAGCGCTGGAAAAAAGTCAGCACCGCGTCGGCGGCGTTGTTGAAGTGGACGAGCGCGTCGCACCCTTCGAAGTTCCCGCTCTCGGGCTCGGAGGACCATTTGCCATCCTTCACCGTCGCGCGCCACTTGCCGCCCCAGGGGCCGTCGACCTGGATGCCGTACGTGAAGTCCTGGCCCCTGGCCGTCTTCTCGTCGACCGTGTACTGCCAGAAGATGAAGGCGAACGGAAGGATGAGGCCCGCCGTCGCCTCGTCGATGGTGGCGAGCTTGTTGCCCAGCCCGTACTCGATGTCGTAAGGGTGGACGCCGTAGTCCATGATCTGGAAGGTCCCGTAGAAACCCGCCGGCACCGGCCCGGCGAACGGGTGATAGACCATGAAGCCGGTCCACTCCTCGGGCGTGAGCTCGTCCAGCATCTTGTCGAGCTTCTGCGCGTCCTTCTTGAACCGCTCGAGCGCCTCCTCCCGTGAGAGCTTGCGGAACTCGAGCGCGTGGTCGTTCAGCGTCTCCCCCATCACAGGCAGGCCCAGCGCGGTGCCGTCCTTGCCGGCCCGGGCTGCGTCCCAGTTCTTGAAGTAGCCCTCCATCACGTCGATCATGTGGCCGACCAGGTCCCGCGTCTCCCACCCCGTGCAGCGCGTGTCGACGTTCCAGTTCTTGGGGTCGGACACCATCCGCGTGAAGTTCTCCCGGTCGCGCCGCATGACGCTCATGACCGTGTCCTTGCCTTCGGCCGACATCGGGTTGACGGGCGCGATGACTGCTGTGCTCATGCAGCTTCCCTCCATGAGGTCGTTTCCACCTGGTTGACCACGGACCCTAATGCGCGCCGGTCGTCGCCGTGGTCGGCACGACGATAGGCGGAAGCACGGAATCGAGCCGCTCTCGCCGGACCTGGAACCACGGCGGCAGGCTGAGGCCCGAGCCGAGCCTCTCAGGTCTCTCATCGACGGTGAACCCCGGACCGTCGGTCGCTATCTCGTAAAGCACGCCACCGGGCTCGCGGAAGTAGATCGACTTGAAGTACCACCTGTCGATCACAGGGGTCACGTTGCGGCCGGCTGCGAGCAGCTTCTCGCGCCATTGCTCCTGCGTCTCTGCGTCCGGTGTTCGCCACGCGACGTGGTGCACGGTCCCCAGCGATTCCTCGCCCGCCGGGCCCTCTGGCGACTCGATCACGTCGAGCGTGGCATGCGCCCCGCCCTCACCGGTCTCCAGGCGCGTGCGGCTGCCCTCCTGGCCGGACTTGCGAAAGCCCATGGTCGATTCGAGCAGGTCGAACGTCGCAGCGCCTTCCGACACGGTGAGCGTCACGGAGTGGAATCCTCGGATCGCGTGCTCGGCGTCGACCGGGGACTCCCGCCAGGTCACCCATCGGTCGTCGCTCGGACCGCTGACCAGCTCGAGCTCGATGCCGTCGGGGTCCTCGAGCACGATGGCCTCCACGCCGAAGCGAGCGCTCCGGCGCGACGCGACGCCCAGGCGGCGGAGGCGGTCGCTCCAGAAGTCGAGCCCGCGATCCGGCACGGCGAAAGAGACCGTCGTGACCTGGCCGGTGCCCCGGCGGCTCGAGGGCCACGTGGGCCAGCCGAAAAACGTCATCGCCGAGCCCGGTGTGCCCAGGTAGTCGCCGAAGTAGATGTGGTACGTGTCTGGAAGGTCCTGGTTGATGCTCTTCTTGATGAAGCGCAGGCCCAGCGCCGAGACGTAGAAGTTGACGCACTTCTGCACGTCGCCCGTGATGCACGTGACGTGATGGATGCCGGGGATGCTCGCTGGCAATCTCCCTCCTCGTTCCGAATCCAGCCTTGGGCTTATGTTAGGCCGCCTCAGGCGGCGAGGCTGTTACTCGCTCGACTCGGCGTCGGCCCTGGCCCAGACGTCGGTCGCGATCGGGTCGCTCATCTCCTCCTGGACGTGGGCCACCAGGCCGATGGCCCGGGCCATCACGGCGAGGCCCCTGGTCACCGCCCATGGGATCTCGAGCTCGCTCGCGATCGCCGCGATGGCGCCCGTCGCGTTGACCGGGAGGGCGCGCCCGTACACATGGGTTGCCTCCTCCGCGATGAGCTGCATCAGCTCGACGTGACGACCGGAGAGGCCGTTGGCCTCGGCGACGGCGAAGAGCCGGGGAGTGCGCGGGTCGAGCGGCTTGTGGATCGGGTGCCCCAGGCCCGGAATCAGGCTGCCTGACTGGCGGTGGGACTCGACGATTCGACGCGCGATCGGGCGCAGGTCGGCGTCGGGTGAGGCCGCCTGGAGCTCCTCCTGCAAGATGCGCGCCGCGCCCTCGATCGAACCGCCGAAGCGGTCGCCCATGCCGAGCAGGCCGGCGGCGACCGCGCCCTGGAGCGCCTCCGGCGCGCCGAAGTACGTCAACCGCGCGGCGAGCGAGCTCGGCGTGATCCCGTGCTCGACCAGGGTCACCGCGATGGCGTTGAAGACCGCGGATTCCTCCGGTGTGGGCAGGCGGCCCTTCAGCTCGAGGAAGGCCACGTCCCCAAGCCCGACCTTGCCGATGATGTCCTCGACCAGGTCGAGGCCCCGGACCGTGATCTTTGTCGCCGTGCTCGATCCGAGCTTCGAGCGGGCTTTCAACGCTTCACTGTCAGCTTTGTCTTGTAGCCGCTGTCGCCGAACGATGGCTCGGAGATGAGCGCGACCCGGCTGCGGAACAGGAGCCTGGAGTGGATCGCCTCCTCGATCTGGGTGGCAAGCGAAGTGTCCGACTCGTGGCCGGCGGGGACCTCGACCTCGACCGGCACCGGCGGGACTATGGTCGTCTCCGAGGCCTCTCGCACCACGCGGGCTCGCCCTGTGACGCGTGGCCGGAACTCGCCCACCACCGCGAGGATGGCCGTGGGGTACACGTTCACTCCGCGGACGATGAACATGTCGTCGCGCCGGCCGATGACCCGCATCCGAAAGCTCGTCCGGTCACACTCGCACGAGGTGCCCTCGATGCGGACGATGTCGCCACCCAGAAAACGCACGACGGGCATCGCCTCGCGCGTGAGGCTCGTGTAAGCGAGCTCCCCAACCGCGCCAGTCTCGATCGCGACCGGCTCGCGAGTCTCAGGGTCGACCAGCTCGGGCCAGATGTGGCCCATGCCGCAGAAGTGCATGCCCTGCTGGTGCGTGCATTCGCCGAAGAGCGACGGCGCGATGTCGCCGATGCCCATCACCTCCGTCACGGTCACTCCCAGCGCTTTCTGGATGTGATCACGGATGGCAGGGATGCCGCCGCCGGGCTCACCGCCCGTGACGATGTGGGTGAGGTTCGCTTCTCGGCCCGCCCCCCAACGCCCCTCCGAGTGCGCGTCGGTGGGATTCTGATCGAGTCGGTTGGCCAGGTACTGGGCAAAGGAGGCCGTCGACAGCAGCGTGTCGGCAAGGCCGGCGCGGAGGCCGAAGATGACGCGCTCCGTATCGCCGGGCGCGACCGGCACCGACCGCGCACCGATGCGGAGCAACACGAAATGCGTGTGACCCGCGACGAACGGACCCGCCCCAAAGGTGGTGAGCACGCTGCTGTGCTCATGGATTCCCGTCGCGTAGTAGGTTCGCGTGCCCATGACCGTCCACGTCTCCATGTCGCCACGGGTCAGCGCCAGCACGCTGGGTGAGCCGGTGGTGCCGCTCGTCTGGTACACACGCTTGATCTGGTCGGGCGAGACGCAGGCGTTCGTGCCAAACGGCGGATCTTCGTCCAGCGCCTGCCTCAGCTCGGTTTTGGTGGTGAAGGGCAGGCGCGAGAGGTCGTCGAGCCCCACGAAGGACGAGCCCGCGCCCGCCTCCTGGAACTTGCGCGCGTAGAAAGGCGAAGCCTCGCGGAGGCGCCTGTACTGGCGCTCCCAGGCGGCCGCCGCGAGACGCCTCGTGTCGTCGATCGAGGCGGTCTCGACCTCGCGCTCCCAGATCCAGTCCCGGTCGCACGAGTCGCTGTTGAGCCGGTTGCGGGTGGCCACCATGGACCACGCCATGATGCAACTTATGGGCTCGGCCCGGCGGCTCGGCTCGTCGCGCTCGACTCGACCCATTAGTCTCGGAACGTGAGCCACCTCCTGCCGACGACGGTGGTCGGGAGCTATCCGCAGCCCGACTGGCTCGTCGATCGCGCCATGCTCGGCAGCCGGCTCCCGCCCCGCGTTCGCGCCCTCGAGATCTGGCGCGTGCCGGCGGACACGCTCGAGCAGGCTCAAGACGACGCGACGGTCGTGGCGATCCGCGACATGGAGCGCGCCGGCATCGACATCGTCACGGACGGCGAGATCCGGCGCGAGAGCTACTCCAACCGCTTCGCGACGGCGCTCGAAGGCATGGACCTCGACCATCCGGGCACCGCGCTGGACCGCACGGGCCATCCCAACCCGGTGCCTCGCGTGGTCGGGCCACTCCGGAGGGCGCGTGCGGTCGAGGTCCGCGATGTGAAGTTCCTGCGCGCGAACACCGACCGCAGGATCAAAGCAACGCTGCCGGGACCATTCACGATGTCCCATCAGGCGCAGGACGACCACTACGGTGACGAGGAGGCGCTCGCGATGGCGCTGGCCGAGGCGGTCAACGCCGAGGTGCGCGACCTCTTCGCCGCCGGGGCCGACGTCGTCCAGCTCGACGAGCCCTACCTCCAGGCCCGCTCGGAAAAGGCTGAGCGGTTCGCCGTCAAGGCGATCAACCGGGCGCTGGAGGGCATCGAGGGGACCACGGCCCTCCACACCTGCTTCGGCTACGCGCACGTGGTGCATTCGCGCCCGAACGGCTATCCATTCCTGGAGCGGCTGGCGGACGTCTCCGCCGCCCAGATCTCGCTCGAATCCGCACAGCAAAAGGTGGACCTGTCGGTCCTCAGATCGCTGCGCGGCAAGCAGCTCATCGTCGGGGTGATCGACCTCTCCGACGACAGCCCGGTGGAGGACGTGGAGACGGTGGCCGAGCGGATCCGCAACGCCCTGCGCTTCGTCGACGCCGAGCGTTTGATCCTGGCGCCTGACTGCGGGATGAAGTACCTCCCACGCGAGAAAGCGTTCGGCAAGCTCAAGGCGCTCGCCGAGGGAGCGGCGAAGGTTCGAGCCGAGCTCACCCGGGTTTGATCAAAGCGCCCCGAATCCCGCGAGGATCAGCGTGCGTTTTGCGCAAAACGCCCCGGGTGGAGATGAGCTAGGCGCGGCCTTCGGCGCGGTGCGCCAGCTGGGTCAGGTCGTCGATCGCGCGGCGCGCCAGCTTGAGCGCCCTGGTGTACGCCGCCTTGCTCGGCGGCCGGGAGCGGCCCTTGACCGCCGCGTCGATGTACTGCTTGGCCAGCTCCGACGAGTCCTTCGCCAACGTCAACCTCCCTTGAGTTCCGACCAGAACCGGTCGATGATCAATTCCGCGAACCACTCCGACCAGTATTTCTGTTTCAGCTTCCTTTTTGCCAGGTAGTTTCGAAATTCCGGCGTCACCTCGAGCTCGGCGATCAGCAGCGCCACCACGTCGTCGGGGCGGAGCTCCTTGATGAAGCCGTGCGTCGCCACGTACGCGTGCTTCGCCTTCGCCTTCCAGGCCGAAGCGTCGGCTTCCAGCAACCCCGTGAGGCTCGCGTCCTTGAGGTCCTGCAGCTTCTTTTGCGTCAGCGCCACAGGGCAAGCCTCGAAGCCCATGCCGCGACCCCGAAGACGGCCACCACCTGCACCACGAAGATGGCGATCACCGGTCCATAGCCGTCCGCAGGACCGCCACCCACCAGCCACAGCAGGCAGCACAGCAGCGCGAACAGGCTGAGGCCGAACATCCCGAGAAGGATGCCGCCCAGCATGCGATACGGCCTCACCACCTCGTCCGGAACCGGTCCCGCGTACGACTGGTATGAGGCGATGACCACGCCGAGGAAGACCAGCACGAACCCGGCGAGGGCCGCCGAGGCACCGAGCATCGCCAGCACGACGTCCTTCGACTCGACCACGCGCCAAACATAAAAGAAGAGGCCCGGTCGCCCGGGCCTCCTCCAGAGCGGGCTTACGCCCACCACCCCAAGGTGTCTTGATCAGCAGCCGGTCGCCACCACGTGGAAACCGGGGAACCGGTTGAGGTCGCCCATGAGGGTGTAGCGACCGCCGGCGGTCGTCTGGTTGGCCTCCGAGATCGTGTTCGGAGACGTGCGCATGAACCAGGGCAGGTACACCTCATCCTCCGGGTGGTAAGCCCCGTCGGCGCTCTGCGTGCCGTTGGGGTTCGGTCCCTGCTCGAAGGTGTTGGTGCCCTGTGCGAAGCCGATGCCCACCACAGGGTCACCGGTTTCCAAGACGCCCGTGCACCCGTACTGGGGCGCGGTCGGCGTCAGCCAGGGCTGGACGAAGTTGTTGACGAACGGGTCGTCCGCCCACTCGGAGATCTCGTGGCTGAGCGGGTGGATGTCCTGCACGGCCCAATCGGTGCCGCCGTTCGGGCGGGCGTAGATGCCGGGCTGCAGGTACGTGGCCCACGCAAAGGTCTGGACCTGCTGGTTCCCGTTGCCGTGGCCGGAGCCGTTGACCGCTTTGGACGAGCCGGTCGCGATGCCGGCGCCGTGGAATCCGATCACGCAGCAGTTCAGCACGTTCGGGCCGATGTGGAGCAGCACGTTGTTGGTCGTGTAGATCGGGAGGTGATGCGCGTCAGCGTGAGCCTGGAGCTCCTGGATGCGCGCCGACCACCACTTGATGTCGACGTCGGCGAAGATCACGCCGCGGCCGCTCTGCAGCAGCACACCGTGGTCGCTCGGCACCGAGATCGAAGCCGGCGGCAGGACGTTGGGGTGCAGGCGGACGTGATACGGGCTGGCACCCGTCTGGTTGAACTGGGCGCGCATGGTCGCGTCCTCGAGCTGAAGCAGGTTGCCCGCGTCGTTCTGGGAAAGGGCCCCGCCGGCGCCCCGGTTCTCGTTCGCGTTGCCTGACGTGGCGGCGGAAGTGGACCCGTAGTCGTTGAGCTGGAACTCAGGCGAGTTGAGCGTGGCGTCCATGACCTTGGTCCCGTCGAAGGTCATGCCCTGAACGGTGACGATCAGGGGCTGGACGTCCGCCTCGATCGTCGTGTCGCAGGCAGAGCCTGAGCATGTGTTCGGGTTGGCCCCGACCATGTTGAAGCCGTACGTGACGCCGTTGTTGCCGTTGACGGTCGACCCGAACCAGTGCGGGATCGTGTCGCTGGTGTTGAGCGCCGGCGCCCCGGCAACCCCTCCGGTGGTCGTGGTCATCGCCTGGAGCTGGCTGTCGCTGATCGTCTGGATCGACGGCGTTGAACCGGCGGCCGCGCTGACCGACGTGGCGACCAGAGC
>DATEHQ010000128.1:0-33081 GCA_035279525.1 Candidatus Dormiibacterota bacterium | reverse complement strand
CCGCACCGAGGAAGAAAACATCCAGCTCAAGCGCGCCCTCAAGCAGCGTTACAACTTCGAAAACATCGTCGGCAAGAGCGACCCCATGCTTAAGATTTTTGACTTGGTGGCGCAAGTCGCTCCCAGCCGTTCCACCGTGTTGCTACAAGGCGAGAGTGGCACCGGAAAAGAGCTGATCGCGAAGGCACTGCATACAAATTCCCCGCGTCGCGATCGGTCATTTGTTCCGGTAAACACCGGCTCCATGCCCACGGACCTGCTTGAATCCACGCTTTTCGGACACGTGAAAGGCGCGTTCACCAGCGCAATTGCTTCAAAAAAAGGTCTTTTCGAAATTGCTCATCGCGGCACGCTTTTTCTTGACGAAATCGGCACCATGGGTCTGGAAACGCAATCAAAAATTCTCCGCGTGCTCCAGGACCGCAAATTCATGCACCTGGGCGGCGTGCAGGAAATTCAGGTGGACGTGCGCATTATCGCCGCCACCAATGTCGATCTGCGCCAGCTTGTCCGCGAGGGCAAATTCCGCGAAGACCTTTTCTATCGCTTGAACGTCATCACTATTGATCTTCCTCCGCTTCGCCAGCGCAAGGAAGACGTTCCTCTGCTGGTCGAGTTCTTCCTGCGAAAATACTCCGAAGAGAACGAGCAGCCTTCGCGTCGCATCACCCCGGAAGCTCTGCGTCCGTTGCTGAACTACGCCTGGCCGGGGAACGTGCGCGAACTCGAAAACGTAATTGAACGCGCAGTTGTTCTTTCTTCCCGCGAAGAAGTCGGTCCCGAACTGCTCCCCGACCACATTGCCGGTCGCGGCAATTCGATCCCCATGCTTGAGGCCCGCGCCGACGCTTCGCTCTTCGATGTGATGGAAGAATGTGAGCGGCAGATCATTCTCGACATGCTCGAGAAATGCAACTGGAACCAGACCGAAACCGCCGAGCGTTTCCACATCCCGCTTTCCACACTCAATCAGAAAATCAAGCGGCTCAACATCGAGATCAAGAAAAAAAGCCGTGATTAACGCCGAATCTCTGACAGCGAGGAGCTGTTAAGTGAAGACTGAAGACTAAAAGCACCAAACTCAATCTTCTGCCCTCTGCTATATTCCTTATTTAATGGACATTGAGCTGATTTCGCCGAGCGACTGGGCCAAACAAAAAATCCAGTCGGTCCAGGAATATGCTGGAATTGCCACGCGTGCCCTGGCCAACCTGTTCAGCGGCGTGCAATATTTCGGAGACACCACCCAGCAGGCCGACCTCATCGGCGTCGGATCACTCCCGATCGTAATTTTGACCGGGTTTTTCACCGGCGGCGCGCTGGCCCAGAACAGCGGCAGCACTCTCGAAAGGTTCGGATCAATTTCGCTGATCGGTCAATTGGTTTCGCTCGGCATGGTGCGTGAGCTGGGGCCAGTGATCACCGGCCTCATGGTTGCCGGGCGGAATGCGTCCGGCATGGCCAGCGAACTCGGTTCCATGGTCGTTACCGAGCAAATCGACGCCATGCGTGCCCTCGGCACCGATCCCATGCGCAAGCTGGTCACGCCTCGCGTCGCCTCCAGCGTCGTAATGCTCTTCTTCCTGACGATCATCTCAGACGCATTCGGAATCGCTGGCGGTGGCGTCGCCTCCTCATTGTTCTTCGGCGTGGATTGGCACCAATACTGGAGTACCGCCTGGCAAATCCTCGTCTTTCAGGACGTCTTCATGGGATTGGTCAAGCCGTTGCTCTTTGGCTTCATCATCTCCACCATCGGCTGCTACTACGGCATGACTGCGCGTGGAGGTACGCAGGGCGTTGGCCGCGCCACCACACAGGCCGTGGTCGCTTCATCCATCCTCATCATCACGGTTGACTTTTTTGTGACGCGCCTTTCCATGACGCTGTTCGGATAGTCTATGGCCAGTCCTCCTTTGGTCGCCGAGCAGAAAATACAATCCGTTCCGCCCTCCACCATCACGCTGGAATTCTCTGACGTGTCGCTTGCTTTCGAAGACAAGCAGGTGCTCGATGGTATTTCATTCCAGTTGCAGCGCGGCGACCGCATTGCCATAGTCGTGGCCAGGCCAAGCCTGGCCACCAAATCGATGTCAGTGAGGATGAGGAAACCCGGAGCTGGTTTCCTCTGCGCGCCAGGCGCAGCCCGGGGATGGGGCATTGGTGAAGACAGGTCTTCCCCGCCCTGGCGGGGATGGGGGTTTGGTGAAGACAGGTCTTCCCCGCCCCGGCGGGGATGGGACATTGGTGAGGACAGGTCTTCCCCGCCCTGGCGGGGAAGTACCGGGCGCAGCCCGGGGATGGGGCATTGGTGAAATTTAGAAACCGTCCAGTGCTACCTCTGGCGGCCACGTTGCGATGTCATTGACGAGATGAAGGTCGTCGTCGCGCCCAACGCGTTCAAGGGGACGCTGACCGCACCGCAGGCCGCCGCGGCCATCGCGCGCGGCGTCCGCGAGGTCTTCCCCGATGCGGAAGTCGTCGAGGTCCCGGTCGCCGACGGCGGCGACGGCACCACCGAGGCGCTGGTCAGCGCGCATCACGGCGAATACCGCTCGGTCGTGGTCGAAGGGCCGCTGGGCGAGCCGGTGACCGCTCGTTTCGGCTTGATCGATGACGGCGGGACGGCCGTGGTCGAGCTGGCCGAGTCGAGCGGGCTCGCCCTGCTAGCTGAATCCCGCCGGGACCCCCGTAGGGCGTCGACCTATGGCTTCGGGCAGCTGCTCAGCGCGGCTCTCAACGCGGGTGTTTCGCGGGTGATCGCGGGCATCGGTGGGTCGGCGACGAACGACGGAGGCGCGGGCATGTCCCAGGCCCTCGGCTATCTCCTCCAGGACGAGGCGGGCGCGCAGCTCGAGCGTGGCGGCGCGGCGCTGATTCACCTGATCGGGATCGACGTTTACAGCGTCGACCGGCGCTGGCGCTCGGTGCCGGTGCGTGTCGCCTGCGACGTGACCAACCCGCTGACCGGGTCGCGAGGGGCGAGCGCCGTGTACGGACCGCAGAAGGGCGCCGATGACGCTGCCGTCCGCGAGCTCGATGCCGCGCTGGCCCATTTCGCGGAGGTCATCGAGCGCGACCTCGGCAAGCAGGTGGCCGGCCTGCCGGGCGCGGGGGCGGCCGGCGGGACCGGCGCCGGGCTGGTGGCATTCCTCGACGCCGAGCTGGTCCCGGGCGCGCCGCTGGTGGTCGAGGCGGCCGGACTTGACGCCAGGCTGGGCGGAGCGCAGCTCGTGATCACCGGCGAGGGTCGGGTCGACGAGCAGACCGTCTTCGGCAAGGCGCCGGGCGAGGTTGCGCGGCGGGCCGCGGAGGCGGGCGTACCGGTGCTGGCGATCGCCGGAAGCAGGGGTCCAGGCTGGGAGGCCCTGAGCTCGGTTGGCGTCACCTCGCTTTTGACGCTCGACGAGGTGGAGCCCGAACCGGCTTCGAACTTGCGTGACGCTGAACGGCTTCTTTATCGCGCCGCCGTAGTAGCCTGCCGCAGGCTGAAATGAGCGCCGAGGAAGAGAAGGATCCAGTCAAGGAAGGCGTCGAGCCGAGTGACGTCGAGCTCGTGCGCGCCTACCGGGACGGCGACGTGCACGCCTTCGAAGAGCTGCACCGGCGCTATGTGGCGTCGATCTATCGCCTCGTCCGGCGCAAGCTGGGGGACGCCCTCCTGGCCGAGGACATTGCGCAGGAGACCTTCATGAAGGCGCTCCGCATGCTGGACCGGGTCGACGACTCGTTCAACTTCGGCGGCTGGGTGCACACGGTGGCGCGCAACCTCTGCTTCGACGAGCTGCGCCGCCGGCAGCGCGACCTGCGCGCCGACAGCGCGACAGAGGAGGAGGAGAACGCCGAGATGCTGGCGAACCTCCCGTCGACGGCACGCAGCTTCGATCCCGTCCTGCAGCAGGAGTCGAACGAGACTCGGCAACAGGTCTGGAGGGTCGCCCAGCGCCTGCCGGAGAAGTACCGCCTGGTGCTGACGCTCCGCGAGCTCCAGGACATGAGCTACCGCCAGATCGCGCGCACGCTGAAGATGTCGGAGAGCGCGGTGGAGACGCTGCTCTACAGGGCGCGCCTGCGGTTCAAAGAGGAGTACCTCGCCTCGCAGGCGGAGGGCGAGCTGACCCACGAGGAGGCTGTCCCGCTCCTCGCCCCGTACCTCGCCGGCAAGCTCAGGCGGCCCCAGGCGGAAGCCGTTCGCGATCACATCGCCGTTTGCGTTAAGTGCGCACGCCGGGTTGGGCGCCGCAGGGTCAAGGCGGCCGCGGCGGAGAGGAAATCCCGAGCTCCGGATTCCACAGGTTGACGCAGGAGAGTCGAGGTATGAGGGTTAGTACAGTAGGTATGAAATGGCCAAGGTAGTCGTGCGCTTCTTCGACGACGAGACCCTGGAAGGGGTGGCGCGCGACCTCGATTTCGACGAGCCTGACTTCCTGGTCGAGGTGGACGACGCCGGCGGGCTCGAGAACAACGAGACGGCGTGGATCCCCCTCACCGCCGTCAAATGGGTCGAGCTGCCGCGGGACAAAGAGCTCTCAGACACGCCGACGCGGAAGGTCGCGATTCGCTTCCTCGACGGCGAGGTCCTCCGCGGCCACCTCGACGGCACCCTCGAACGCCATCGCTACGGAGTGGTCCTCCACCTGCACGCGGAGCAGGCGGACAGCCCGATCCGCAAGCTCGGGATCCCGTTCTCCGCCGTCAAGGCGCTCTTCTTCATCCGCGAGTTCGACGCGCGCGGCGAGGAGGCCGGCACCGCTTCCGACGCGTACCTGGCCCGGCGGACGATGGCGCCGCTGCTGGACGTGCTGGAAGAGATGGACATGCTCACGCGGCTGCACCGCGACGGCCTGCTCTCGGACCACGAGTACGCCTCGAAACGCACGCTGGTCCTGGAGCGGCTCTAACCGCCTAGGCCCGGACCAACCTCGCGATCAGGGCGGGCATGGACCTCGTGTCGCTTGGGATGCCGGCCGGCGCCAGGCCATCGAACTCCCAGCCCTCGAAGGCCTCGCGAACCAGGTCCTCGGAGACTCCGTTCGGGCGGCCCGCGGACTGGGTGCAGGCTCTGAGCAGAAAGCGCCCGCCTGACCGCAGCACGCGTCGCACCTCTGACGAATAGCGCCGGCGCTCGTGTTCGTCAAAGTACTGGAAGGTGCCTCGATCGAGGGCGACGTCGAATGTTCCGGCGGCGAACGGCAGCCTGCGTGCATCCGCCCTGACAAAGAGGACGGATGAGTGGCGGAGGCGGGCCGCTCGCAGCGCGACCTCCGAGAGGTCGACGCCGCAGCACGAAAAGCCCGTGGCCTGGAGGTGCGCAACCTCCGTCCCCAGTCCACAACCGAGATCGACGACGCGTCCGGGCGGACGCACCCATCCCGATGCCACCGCATCGACCAGCTCCGGGGACGGATCGCTCAGATGCCACCAGCGATACACGCCGCTGCGGTATTCGTCCGGGTCACCCATCGTCCCTACCGGCCGTGATAAACGTGACCTGAAAGGTTCTTGGTAACAACTTCCTCGAGTAGCCATACCGATCATGCGCGAAATCGGAGAATGGTCCCCTGATGGAGCACGCGTTTTATCTAGAGCACATCGGCCCACTCCGCCACGCCGGGGGCAAGGCAGCCAAGTCGCGCTTGCGTGCCGTTTGCATCTGCAGCCTCACTACCGCGATGCTGGCTAGCTGCAATTCTTCGGGCCCTCCGGCCGCCCATTCCTCCGCCCTACCAAACGCTAGCTGCGGGGTTGTGAGCGACCTCGTGCTTGTTCCGACGACAGATCCCACGTTTGGCGGATATGCGCTCGCCAAAGCCGGGCCAGTGTGGTTCTCAGCTTTCGGGCCCGTGCGCTCTGGGAAGGCGGTACTCGAGTTCTCGCCTGGTTATCCGACGAAGGTTGTTGTCCATCCCGACGCGGGACCGCATCCCGCAGTCCAGTTGCACGGCGCTGAATGTACTTCCGGCAAGCCGTTGCATTTCTGCTACAACGAAGGCGCTTGTGGCTTCCCGGGTCAGCCTGTGACCGAACAAGAGCTAGAAAGCCGGGGAGATGCGGCGTTAATCATTGATTCGAATCAGCACGTAGACGACACCGGGTACATGCTGTTCCCGCGACGCGGAATGTACGTGGTCTTCGCGGAATCGGGAGGCCATTTACTCGGGTCTGTGGTCTTCCAGGTCGGCTAGGAGGGTTAGTCGGGATTGGAGCGCAGGTTGCGGCTTGGGTTCGGCGGGAGCTTAGTTCGAAGGGGGGCCGCGGTGCCCGGCGTAGAATTCCGAACGTGGCCGAAACCAACGGTTCGCGCAACGGCAAAAACGGTTCCGTGAAGGGCTCGTTCAAGGTCAAAGCCGGGCTTGCCCAGATGCTGAAGGGCGGCGTGATCATGGACGTGGTCACGCCTGAGCACGCAAGGATCGCGCAGGACGCCGGCGCCTGTGCGGTGATGGCGCTCGAACGCGTGCCGGCCGACATCCGAAAAGAGGGCGGCGTCGCGCGCATGTCCGACCCCGAGCTGATCAAGTCGATCATGGCCGCCGTGACGATCCCCGTGATGGCGAAGTGCCGGATCGGCCACTTCGTCGAGGCCCAGGTTCTCGAGGCGCTGGGCATCGACTACATCGACGAGTCGGAGGTCCTGACGCCGGCCGACGAGGAGAACCACATCGACAAGCACCCCTTCAAGGTTCCGTTCGTGTGCGGGTGCCGCGACCTCGGCGAGGCCACGCGCCGGATCGCCGAGGGCGCCGCGATGATCCGCACCAAGGGCGAGGCCGGGACGGGCAACGTGGTCGAGGCGGTGCGCCATGCGCGGGCGGTCAATGCGGGGATCCGCAAGCTGCAGGGCATGAACCTCGCCGAGCTCGTGCGTGAGGCCAAGCAGCTCGGTGCGCCGGTCGAGGTCCTGGCCGAATGCCAGAAGCTGGGCCGCCTGCCAGTCGTCAACTTCGCCGCCGGCGGCATCGCCACACCGGCCGACGCCGCGTTGATGATGCAGCTCGGCGTCGATGGAGTCTTCGTCGGGTCGGGCATCTTCAAGAGTGAGGACCCCTTGAAGCGCGCCAAGGCGATCGTCGCCGCGACCACGTACTTCGACAAGCCGGAGGTCCTGGCCGAGGTGTCCGCCGGACTCGGAAAGGCGATGCACGGGCTCGAGATCCCGGCCATCCCCAAGGACGAGCTGCTCGCTGCCAGAGGCTGGTAGCTCCCCCCGGCGCACGGGCCGGCCGCCCCTCATCGGGGTCCTCGCGATGCAGGGAGCCTTCGCCGAGCACGTCCGCGCGCTCGAAGCAGCAGGCGCCAGGACGAGGCTGGTGCGGACCGCGGACGACCTCGACGGTCTCGACGGCATCGTCCTGCCCGGCGGTGAGAGCACGACGATGACCATGCTCATGGAGCGGGTCGGCCTCCTCGAGCCCCTGCGGGCCGCGATCCAGGGCGGCCTGGCCACGATGGCCACGTGCGCGGGCATGATCGTCCTGGCCCGCGACGTCAGCGATGGGATGGCGGACCAGCACGGTCTCGGGCTGCTCGACATCGCCGTGAGGCGCAACGGGTACGGAAGGCAGGTCGACAGCTTCGAGGCGGAGCTGCACGTCGACGGCCTAGACGGCAAGACATTTCCAGGCGTTTTCATCCGCGCGCCGCTCGTCGAGTCCACCGGCAAAGCGCGGGTGATCGCCTCGCACGACGGGCGCGCGGTCGCGGTGAGCCAGGGCCGGATCACGGCGCTGGCCTTTCACCCGGAGCTGACGCGCGACCTCCGCCTGCACCGAGAGTTCGTCCGTCTGGCGAGCGACAAGAGCGCATGAAGCTACGAGCCGCGGGGTTGCTCGACCTGAACAAGATCGAGGAGATGCACCGCTCATCTGACATCAAGCTCAGCGAGGCCGGCCCGCCCGCGGCGAGACTCTGGTCGCTGCTGAGCTCGACGCTCTCGGCCCTGCTGCCGCTGTCGCAGGAGACGCTTCTCTATGTCGCCGAGGACAACGGCAAGGTCGTGGGCTTCATCCAGGCCTCCGGGCAACCCCTGAGCCTCGACCTGCGCGGCGCGCGCGTGCTGCAGGTGCTGAACCTGAACGTGGCCGACGGCGCCGATCCGGACGAGGTCGCACCGGCCCTGGTCGAGCACCTGTGCAAGCAGGCGCTCGAGAAGGGAGCGCTGCGACTCTTCGTGCGCCTGCCCGACCGTGACCCCCTGCTGCCGGCCTTTCGGCTGCGTGGTTTCCGCCAGTACGCCACCGAGGTCGTCGTCTACGCCGAAAAGCCGATCCGGCGCGCCGACCGGTACCCCGAGGGATTGCGGGTCACCAGGAGGGGCGACAACCGCGGTCTGTACCAGCTCTACCGCAAGCTCACACCGCAGGGCGTGTCGCAGCTGGAGGCGCCGACCTATCGCGAGTGGCGCGCGCTGCACGAAGGCGAGTGGTCGGGCCGCCTGGCTGCGCGCGGCTCGGACAAGCAGCAGCACGTCGTCGATCGCGTCGAGCTCGTGGGTTGGGTCAGGGTGGAGCGCAGCTCAGGGGCGAGACCTGACACGCTCAACTTCATGGCCGTGCCGGAGGATCCCCTGCCGGGTGAGCTGGCCGACTTCGGGCTGTCGCTGCTCAGCGGGTCCGAATCGCCGGCCTGGGCAAGCCTCCGACACTATGATTCGCACATGATCGACGCCCTTCGAGGGCGTGGCTTCAGCGTGCTGCTGACGCAGCTGCTGCTGGTCAGAGAGCTCGCGGTCAGAGCGCCCGTGCGCGAGAAAGGATTGGTACCGTCCTTCGGATGACCGCCGACCAGGCCAGGCAACCGATGCCGCGAGGCGCGAATTGGGACGAGGAGGTCGAGCTGCTCGCCCGCGCCCTGCCTTCCGACCTCGCGCGCGCACTGCACGAGCGCATCCACCCCGGTGAGCTGCTGGAGATCGTGCTCGACCTGGGTCGCGAGCCGGCGGCGCGCGTGCCGGGGAGCGAGATCCTGCTTGCGGACCATCCTGTCTCGGCGTCCGATCTCGACCACGTCGCCAACAACGTAGGTCAGTTCGGCGACGACAATCGCGCCGGCATCGAGCGCACGCTGCACCGCGTCTCGGCGATTCGCAACCGGTCCGGGCGCATCGTCGGCCTCACGATGCGCGTCGGCCGCGCTGTCACCGGAACAGGCGAGATCATCCGGGACATCGTGGTCAGCGGCCAGAGCATCCTCCTGCTCGGGCGGCCGGGAATCGGGAAGACCACGATGCTGCGCGAATGCGCGCGGCTGCTGGCCGACGAGCTTCGCAAGCGCGTGGTCATCGTCGACACCTCGAACGAGATCGCCGGCGATGGCGACATCCCTCACCCTGGAATCGGTCGCGCGCGCAGGATGCAGGTGCGAACCCCCATGCTGCAGCACGCGGTGATGATCGAGGCCGTGGAGAACCACATGCCCGAGGTCATCGTGATCGACGAGATCGGCACCGAGCTCGAGGCCGCCGCCGCGCGCACGATCGCCGAGCGCGGCGTGCAGCTGATCGCGACGGCGCACGGCCAGACGCTGGAGAACCTACTGGTCAACCCCACCCTGAACGACCTGCTCGGCGGAATTCAGAGCGTGACGCTGTCCGACGAGGAGGCGCGGCGCCGCGGCACGCAGAAGTCCGTGCTCGAGCGCAAGGCGCCGCCCACCTTCGACGTTCTCGTCGAGATCCAGGACCGCGACCGCGTGGCGATCCACATGCCGCTGGCGGACGTGGTGGACACGGCGCTACGCGGTCCGATGCTGACTCCCAAGATCCGAGTGCGAACCCGCGAGGGACGCGTGATCTCCAACGTCGACGCCCCCGTGGTGCTCGCGCCTGAGCCGCCGCCGGCCGCGACCGCGGCGACCCGGCCGCTGGGCATCTTTCCGTACGGCGTGAGCCGTCATCACGTCGAACAGTCGATCAAGGAGCTGGACCTTCCAGTACGGGTGCTCGGAAACCTCGACGGGGCGGGCGCGGTGCTCACCCTGAAGAACCACTACCGCCGCCGCCCGGACAGCCTGCGCCAGGCGGAGAGCCGCGGCCTGCCCATCCACATCCTGAAGAGCAACTCCGTCAGCCAGGTGCGCGACGCCCTGTCGCGGATCTACGGCGTCGACAAGCAGGACGAGGCGACGACGCGGGCGCTGGCGGAGGCGGCCGCCGCGATCAGGACGGTGAAGACCACGCTCCGGGCGGTCGAGATCTCGCCGCAGAACGCCTATCTCCGCCGGCTTCAGCACCAGCTGGTCGCTGAAAACGACCTCTCGGCCCGAAGCACGGGAAAAGAACCCCAGAGGCGGCTCAGAATCACCCCTTCTCCCGAAGAACCCGCATAGACTGTCGCGGCGCCGATGCCAGAGGGAAAGTCTCTATTCGTCACTTTCGAGGGCACCGAGGGGTCTGGCAAGACCACCCAGGCCGAGATGCTCGGCGGCTGGCTCGAGAAGCACGACCCGGTGCTCGTGCGCGAGCCCGGTGGAACCGAGCTGGGGGAGCAGATCCGCGAGGTCCTGCTCTTCAAGGGCCTGGAGATCGACGCCGAGGCTGAGATGTATCTCTTCATGGCATCGCGGCGGCAGCTGATCGCCGAGGTGATCGCACCGGCGCTCGCGAACGGCCAGATCGTGATCGCCGACCGCTACCACGACTCGACGCTGGCCTACCAGGGAGGGGCACGCGGCGTCCCGGCCATCTGGCCCGCGACCTTCCCGCGTCCGGACGTCACCTTCCTCCTGGAAGGCCCGGTCGAGACCGGGCTGGGCCGGCACGAGCAGGCCGGCAAGCCGAAGGACCGCATGGAGCAGGAGTCGCTCGATTTCCACCGCAAGGTCGCTGAGGCATACGAGCGGCTGGCCGATGCGGAGCCTCACCGTTTCGTGCGGCTGGACGCCACCGGCTCCCGCGAGAAGATTCACTTCCAGGTGCGGGATCGCATCAAGGTCTTGATCGAAGGCCTGGAGTGAAGCTCATCATCGCGATCGTTCAGGGCGAAGACGCGCAGAAAACGGTGGCCGCGCTGGGCGACAAGGGCATCAGCTCGACGCGCATCTCGACCACCGGCGGGTTCCTTCAGCAGGGCAACGTGACTTTGATGATCGGCGTCGAAGAGACGCAGGTGGTGGAAGCGCTCAAGGTCATCCACGAAAACTGCCACGAGCGCAACCGCTACATGACGCCGGTGCCTCCGCTGACAGAGCCGGGTGAGATGTTCATGTCGTATCCGGTCGAGGTGCAGGTCGGCGGCGCCACGGTCTTCGTGGTGTCCGTGGATTCGTTCGAGAAGATCTAGGAACTCGGGAACAAACCTTGATCAGGGTCGAGGGCCTTCGCAAGAGCTTCGGCGACGTGCGCGCAGTCGACGGCGTCGACCTCGAGGTTCAGCAGGGAGAGATCCTGGTCCTGCTCGGCCAGAACGGAGCGGGAAAGTCGACCACCCTGCGCTGCCTCGGCGGCATCCTCAGGCCGGACGGCGGTCTGGTCGACCTCGACGGCCTGCGCCTGCCGCAGAACCTGGACCAGGTTCGCGCCAGGTTGGGCGTCGTACCGGACCAGGCACGCCTGTACGGGCGCAACACGGCGACCGAGTACCTCGAGCGGTTCGGATACCTCTACCGCCTGCCCGCGGCTGTGGCCCGCGAGCGCATCTCGAGCCTGCTCGAGCGCTTCGAGCTTGCGGACCGGGGCGACACCATCCTCGCGGCCTACTCGCGCGGCATGGCGCAGAAGGTGGCTCTGATCAGGGCGACCCTGCACAGGCCCGACTGGATTTTCTGCGACGAGCCCACCGCTGGGCTCGACCCGGTGGCGGCCGCCGACATGCGCCACTACCTCGGCGAGCAGAAGGCTCGCGGGGCGGCGCTCATCGTCACCACCCACGTGCTCAGCGAGGCCGAGCTCATGGCCGACCGCATCGCGATCATGAGGCGGGGGAGAATCGTGACTCACGGGACCCTCGGCGAGTTGCGTGAGGGCGCTGCGGTGGGTCGCCGTTTCGTGGCGCGGCTGAGCGCAACCCCCACCGATGACGGTGACCTGCGTCGATGGTTGAGAGAGCAGACGCTTGGCTTCGAGCTGGGCTCGGACAGCGTTGCGTACACGCTGCCCTGGCAGGCGACGACGGCCGACCGCGCGCAGTTCGCGGCCGCGCTGCAGCAGCGACTCGCCACCGCGAGCGCGCCGTTCCACGAGCTCGAGGAGGAGGAGACGACCCTCGAAGCGGTCTACCTGAAGGCGATGTCCGCGACGGTCACGCAGCCCGAGCGGCCGGCCGTGCCGGCCCCGGCGCCCTTCCGCCTCTCCTCCGGGATTCGAGCCCCGCGCATGTTCGCGTCGCTGCTCGAACAGGGTTCGATGCTGCGCCACTCGCTTCCTTTCTACGTGTCGTCGTGGTGGCGACGCGGCGACCTGAGCTGGGTTTTGTACCTCAACGCTTTCGTTCTGCTGCTCGTGGCGGGCACCTCGCTGTTCGGACAGCTCCCGGGCGTGGCCGGCCTCGTGGCGTCCCGCCTCGCGGGTGGATCGGCCCTTCAGGCGGGATTGCTGCTTCCCCTCTTCTTCATGTCGTTTGCGCTGCTCGAGTCGATCAAGAGCTCGATCGGCATCTGGTGGGAGAAGGCCCAGGGATCGCTCGAGGTCTTGCTCTACACGCCCGTCGACGATCCGTCCCTGATCTGGCTGGAGGTGCTGCCCGGAGCCGTCGTGAGCACGGTCTGGGTGACGCTGTGGATGGCCGCGGGGATGGCTCTGCTGGCGCTCTTCGGAGAGCGGGCGCCGTGGGACCTGCTGCCCGTGTTCGCCTTGGTCGCCGCGGTCACGTCCTACTGGGCGGCGATGGGCCGCATGCTCGGCTTCATGCTCTTCCCTCGCGAGGGGGCGGCCGGAGGCGCGTGGTCGTTTCTCCTTTCACCTGTGTCGGCGGCCGTCGCGGACCTGCCGCTGGCGCTCTTCGTGTTTCGATCGCCGCTCGCGCTTCCGTCGCTGCTTCTGCCCGTCGCCGCCTGCGTCGCGCTCACGATCCTCTGCGGCGCGACCTTCGATCGCGAACGGTTGATGGAGACCGGCATAGGCCGGGCACGACGCCGCCGGGCCTGGCTGCCGCTCGGCGTCGTGCGAAGGAATGGGGTCGCGGTCGCGGCCGGCGTCGTGATCGCGCTTGCCTCGGCGGGCGTCGCGGGTGCTGTCAGCGCCGGCGCCCAGTGGCATTCCTGGGCCGACGTTCGCGCGTCGGTCACCGGCTCGCCCATCGACCCGACGCCGGTCGCTTCGACGTCTTCCCACGGCGCGGCCTCTGCCCAGCAGCGGCAGGCGAACGGTGTGACGGTCGCCGCGGCGGGCCTGGCCGGAATCGTCGCCGTGCTCGCACTGATGCTGGTCCTGGTCGTCTTGAGCTTCGTGTCGTTCTTCCTGCTCGGGGTCCCGACGGTGGTGATCGCCATCGGCGGCGGCGCGCTGTGGGGTACCCAGCTCGGTTTCGGAGGATCCGCCGCGCTGCAGCCGTGGTTCACGGGCGCGGGCGGCGTCGCCGTGCTCGCGCTGGCGCTCAACACGGGCGCGGCGCTGCCGATCTACTGGTCGCTCGTATTCGGTTCAGGCCGCCGGCTCGACCGCCTGCGCGAGGCGTGGTCGAGCTACTGGGCGCTCTATCGGGCCCTGGTCATCCCGGCGTGCGCGCTCTTCGGGGTGGTGGTGTTCCGGTTGCTGGCCGCCGGCTGATCCGGATCGGAGCAGCCGGCGAATCTCGTCGGACAGGCCGGACTATCCGAATGGAGGCGGGCGAATCTCGTGGGATAGGCCGGACTATCCGGATAGGGGGAGGAGGGCGAATCAATTCGCCATCAGTGGCTCGCGGCGCCTGAGGCGCTGACCAGGACGACGCCGCCGACGATCAAGACCATCCCGACCATGGCGAGCGGCGGCACGGGATCGCCGAACATGACCTTGCCCAGCACGGCGACGAGGGCGACGCCCACCGCGGACCAGATCGCGTACACGATTCCCACAGGCAGAGTCTTCAGGACCACCGCGAGCAGGACGAAGCTCACCACGTAGCCGACCATCACAATCAGGGACGGCACCAGCCGGGTCAGGCCGTCCGAGGCGCGCAGCGCAAGCGTGCCGGCGACCTCCGTCGCGATGGCCGCGATCAGCAGGACCCAGGGCAAGACGGACCTAGAGGTCGAGGGCTTGCGCCACCAGCTCGCGGTGATAGGTGGCATCGCCCAGGGTCACCTCCGAAGCCTTCGCGCGCTTGAAGTACAGGTGCATGTCGTGCTCCCAGGTGAAGCCGATGCCTCCGTGAACCTGTATCCCGTCGCCGGCAACCTTGCGGTACGCATCCGACACGTACGCCTTGGCCATGGACGACGCTAGGGAACGATCAGGCGCGTCCGCGTCGATCGTCCACGCCGCGTAGTAGGTCGCGGAGCGTCCGCTCTCGGCCAGGACCAGCATGTCAGCCAGCTTGTGCGACACGGCCTGGTAGATGCCGATCGGCTTGCCGAACTGCTGCCGCGTCTTCGCGTACTCGGTCGAGGTCTCGAGCACCTTCTGCGCGCCGCCGACCATCTCCGCGCACAGCGCGGCGGTCGCCCATTCCAGGGCGCGCTTCAGCGGGGCCCAGCCCTTGTCCGGCGCGCCCATGACGGCGTCTCCGTCCAGCTCGACGTCGTCGAAGCGCACCTCCGCCCACCGGCGTGTCATGTCAAGGGTCTCGAGCATTTTCACGGCCATGCCTTTGGGTCGCCCCTTGACGAGAAAGAGCGTGATCCCCTCCTCGCCCTCGCCGCGGGTGCGTGCCACGACCACCATGTAATCGGCGCTCGCGGCGTCGGGCACGAAGAGCTTCGTCCCGTCCAGTCGCCAGCCGCCGCCGGACGGCCTGGCGGAAAGTTTCACACCGTCCGCGTCCCACCGCCCTGAGGCTTCGGTGAGGGCAAGAGTCGCGCGCGCCGACCCGGCAGCGATCGCGTTGAGCACCTCTTTCTTCTGTGCTTCGGTGCCGGCCTCGATCAGCGCCGGGACGGCGAGGCCCATGGTCGCGAAAAAAGGTCCAGGCAGCAGTGCGCGCCCGGCTTCTTCGAGCACGACTATCAGGTCGAGGAAGGTCCCCACGCCGCCGTACTGCTCGGGGATGCCGAGCGCGGTCCAGCCCAGGTCGGCGACCCTCTTCCACAGCGCGGGGTCATACGCGTCGGGCCCGTCCATGAGCTTGCGCACGACCTTCGGGCTGCACTCCTTGGTCAGGAAGTCGCGTGCTGAGCGACGCAGCATCTCCTGCTCTTCGGAAAAAGCGAAATCCACCCCGCGGGAAAGTCTAGTTGGCGGCTATTGGGCTCTGTGGGGCGGTGATGCGGTCTCGGCGGGGTCCGACGCTCCATCCGAGACGTGCGCGGGGAGCTCCGGCTCTTCTACATGCGCGGGAAGCTCGAGCTCCTCCACGGCTGCCACCAGTTCGGGCATCGGCCGGGGCGCGGCCTCTTCAGGCTCGGTGGAGGTCGGTTGGGCGATGGCGGGCATTGGGGCCGGCGCGGGCGCCGCAGATTCGGGTGCCACCGCCGGCTTCGATTGGACCGGCGGGATGCGCCTGACCGGCGGGGCGGTGGACTCGCCTGTCGAGCGGACCTTCCGCGTAGCCCGGAACAGGACGATCAGCCCGAAGAACCCGACGAAGATCGCGACGACGCCCATGCCGATGGCAAAAGCGAATCCTGTGTTCTCGGCGTCGGTCATCGGCTGCTGCAGCCCGGCAGGGCAGCGGGCCAGTCCGGTCGGGCAAGTGCCGATCACCGCCAGGCGAAGGGGCACCGCCAGCATCGCGACAATCCCGTACACGATCGCCAGACCGCCGGCGAAATACAGCAGCGCGGCCAGGTTGCGAGCGCGACCCTGGAGCAGGGCGCATGCCGCGAAGACGGCCGCGGCGACCCAGAACGGGACGATGACCAGGCTGATCCTTCCCGTGGGCCCCGCGAGGACGATCGGCACGGCGCCCCCCACGGCTGCCACCGCGCCGGCGGCCCAGAACGCCCATACCACCCTGGGTTCGTGAGCCGGTCGCGCGCTCAACCTATTCGTCCCTCAGGTGCGCCAACACGTCGCCAGTGCCGCCACCCATCAACGCGGCGTTGAGCTCTTCGAGCCGCCGGCGGTGGTACGGGTCGGGCCGGCCGAAAAGGCTCGCCCGGGTCGAGAACCTCACCCGCACGAGCACGAACAGCGCCTTCACCCCGTCGCGCCAGGTCAGCTTCTTGCCCTGCTCACGCGTGCGCGCCGCGTACTCGATCGGAATCTCATAGATCCTGTAGCCGAGGCGCAGGATGCGGCCGGTGATCTGGGGCTCGACATCGAAGCGATCCCCGCGCAGGCCCAGCCTCCGCATCAATGACGTGCGCATGACCTTGAAGCCGGTCTCCATGTCCTGGATGTAGCAGTTGAAGAGCATGTTGGTGGCGGTCGTGACGAGGCGATTTCCGACGACGAACCAGTACGAATATGCGCTATGGCCTGCGAATCCACGCGTGCCGAAAACGACGTCGGCGCGCCCGCGCAGAATCGGAGCGATCAGCCTCTCGTAGTCGGCCGGGTCGTATTCGAGGTCAGCGTCCTGGACGATGACAAGCGGGGCGTCGATCGCGTCGAGCCCGGTCCTGATCCCCGCGCCTTTCCCGCGGTTGGCCTCGTGGTGCTTGACCGTGACCCTCGAGTCTGAGGTGAGTCGGCGCGCCTCGGCGAGGGTACCGTCCGTGGAGCCATCGTCCACGATCACGACCTGCTGCACGCATGGCTGCTCGAGCACGCGTCGCACGACTCGCTCGATCGTCCGTCCCTCGTTGAAGGCCGGGACGATCACCCCGAGCACGCGTTCGGCGCGGGCCGTGGGGGTGGTGACAGCCGCCATGGTGCGGCCTAGTCTATGCCCCCGGAATCAGTCCTCAGCCGCGTTTTGGACCGCCTGGCGCCCGGCCGCCACGTGCGCGGTCTGGCGCAGCGGGAGCTCGTGGATGAGCAGGGTGGCGATGAAGGCGACGGCGACGATGGGCAGCCCGGCCATGAACACCGGATGGAGTGCGTCAGCCAGGCCGTGCCGGATCCCGAACGCGACCGCGGGCGGCAGGTGGGCGAGCTGAGTGGGATCGAAGATGGCGCCCGCAGTTGCCCCTCCCGAAGAGTTGAACTTCTGCAGCACCGCAGGTGGAAGGTACCTGGGTAGCGAGCTGGCCATCCCCTGCGTGAGGATCGTCCCGAGGATGGCAAGGCCGATGGCCGCGCCCATCGAACGCGAGAGCTGGGTGGCGGATGTGGCGACCGCCATCTCGTCCCGGGTCACCGAGTTCTGCACGACCAGGGTGTACGTCTGCATCGTCACGCCAAGGCCGAGCCCGATCAGGGCCATCGCCTCGATCGCCTGCTGATTGGTCGTGTGGATGTCGAAGGTCGAGAGAAGGTAGAAGCCCGCGCCCATGACCACAAGCCCGGCCAGGAGGAGCACCTTGTACCGGCCCGTGTGCGAGATGAGCTGACCGCTGCCGACGCTCGAAACGATCATCGCCAGCAGCATCGGCACCAGGATCGCGCCGGAGTTGGTGACGCTGTTGCCGATCACGCCCTGCACGTACACGGGCAGGAAGAAGATCGCGCCGAACATCGACATCGCCACGCTGATGCTCGCGATGTTCGAGAAGGTGAAGATGCTGCTTTTGAACAATGTCAGGGGCAGCACCGGCTCGCTCGCGCGAAGCTCCACCAGCACGAAGGTCGTGAGCAGGACCGCGGCCGCGGTGTACAGGCCGATGATCTGCCAGGAACCCCATGGATACTGCGTGCCGCCCCACACTGTCGCGAGCAGCAGGCAGGTGATTCCCGATGACAGCGTGACGCTGCCCCAAACGTCGATCTGGTGCTTGCGCCGCTCGTTGGGCACGTGCATGAAGTACGCGACGACGATCAGGGTCAGGACGGCGAACGGCAGGTTGACGAAGAACAGCCAGCGCCATGTGAAGTGCTCGGTGATGAATCCGCCGGCCGCCGGTCCGACGATGGAGGCCAGGCCGAACGAGGCGCCCATCATGCCCTGGTATTTGCCGCGCTCGCGGGGCGAGATGATGTCGCCGATGATCGCCTGTGACAGCGGCATGATGAAACCCATCCCGGCGCCCTGGACGAAGCGAGCAAACACAAGAAACCAGAAGTTGGGCGCGAGGCCCGATAGCGCGGAGCCGATCGCGAACACGACGATGCCCGTCATGTAGAGCGGCTTGCGGCCGTAGATGTCGGACAGCTTGCCCGCGACTGGCACGACGATCGTGGAGGCGAGCATGGCCGAGATTGGAATCCAGCTGTAGTCGGACAAGCCGCCGAGCTCCGCGACGATGGTCGGCAGCGCGGGCGCGACCAGCGTCATGTTCAACGACGCGATCAGCGACCCCATCATCAGCCCCGCGAAGACGGCCATGACCGCGCGGTCGACGCTCCTTGTCTGGGCCGGCGCTGAGGTCCGAGAGGCCACGGCGTTCATACGAGCCTTAAATTACCGGCGCCGGGCCTATCGGCTCCGCGGAAGGCCCAGCACCCGCTCCGCGAGGATGTTGCGCAGAACCTCTGAGCTTCCGGCCTCGATGGTGTTCGCGCGCGAGCGCAAGAACTGGTACTTCCAGCCCAGGCCGTCGCCGACCTGGCCCGACGGGCCACTCACGTCGAGCGCGGTTTCGGCCATCCGCTGGTTTAGCTCAGACCACATCAACTTGAGGATCGAACCTTCCGGCCCGGGGATGCCGCTCCGCTTCACGGCGGTCACGGCTCGGTAGCCGTTGAGCTGGAGCGCGCGCGCTTCGATGGTGTGCTGCGCGATCCTCTGGCGAACCAACGGGTCTCCGCTCCTCCCCAGCTTGCGCGCGTGCTCGGCCAGCTCGGCGGCCGTGATCTGGGCGCGGGTCGCGAGGGCCATGCCCAGGGTGCCGCGCTCGTGCAGGAGTGTCGTCATGGCGACCGCCCAACCCTCGCCCGGCTCGCCCAGGACTTGTGACTTGGGCACCTTGACGTCGTGAAAGAAGATCTCGTTGAACTCCGCGTCCCCCGTGATCTGTACGAGCGGCCGCACCTCGATCCCGGGGCTCTCCATGTCGACGAGCAGATAGGTGAGCCCGTGCCGCGGGTTGTTCTCTTTCCGCTCGCGGGTCAGCAGCATGCACCACTTCGCGACGTGGGCCAGCGTCGTCCAGACCTTCTGCCCGTTGACCAGGTAGTGGTCGCCGCGGTCCTCGGCGCGCGTCTGAAGTCCTGAGAGGTCGCTCCCGGCGTTTGGCTCGCTGAAGCCCTGGCACCAGATCTCCGCCGCGGAGAGCAGAGGGGGTAGGTATCGCTTCTTCTGGTCCTCCGTGCCGTGCGCGATCACCACCGGGCCGCCCATGCCGAGCCCGATCACGTTGATCGGCTCGGGGGCCTGGGCCAGGATCATCTCGTCGTTGAAGATGAGCTGCTCCAGGAAGGTGAGGCCGCGGCCGCCGAACTCCTTGGGCCACGTGATGCCGACATAGCCGGCCTCGTAGAGCTTCTTCTGCCAGGCCCGGCGCCGCTCGATGAAGGTCTTCTGGTCGAGGTCGCCCTCGCCGTCCTTGCCCGGCGAGTTCGACTTGAGCCACGTGCGGACCTCGTCCCGAAACTGCTTCTCCGATTCGCTCAGGTCGAAATCCATGGGCGTAACTTACGCCACCGCAGGCACGACCTCTTTCGCGAGGAGCTCGAGCGCGTCGGAGTCGTCCAGCAGGAAGTGCTGCAGCATGAACAGGTCGACGCCGAGGCGCGCGTGCTCACGCATGTTCTCAGCGATCCGGCCGGGCGTCCCGACGAACCACCTCGCCCTGCGGTCTTCGACCACCTGGTCCGGGGTCAGTGGCCGCAGCTGGGGGATGACCTCCCGCATCTGCGCCGCGCGGTCGCGAACCTCGGCCTCGGTGCGACCGATCAGATAGCCGCACAGCACGGACTTGCGAATGGTCGAAGGATCCCGTCCGATCTCCCGACACAAACCGTCCAGGACGCCGCGGCCCTCTCGGAAGAGATCTGCATCCAGCCGGGAGAGGTTCCATTCGGCGGCCTGACGCGCCACGAGCGGCAGTGTGCGCTTCGTGCCCTTACCGCCGATGAGGAGGGGGATCGGGTTGCGGGCGGGCTTTGGGTTCGTCGTGTTCCAGATCTCGCGCATGGTCTGGATGCCGGCGTCGAGTCGCTCAAACCGTTCCCTCTCCGTGTAGAAGGGGATGCCGAACACCTCGTGCTCGTTGACGTTCCAACCCGCGCCCACACCGAGGAGCACCCGACCGCCTGAGAGGGAGTCGACGGCGGCAGCCATCTTCGCGAGGACCGAAGGCGGGCGAAACGTCATCGGGCTCACCATCGGCCCGAGCTCGATCCGCTTCGTCCATTCGGCCGCCAGGGCCAGCGAGGTCCAGCACTCGATGCAGTCGCGCTCGGGCGTCTTCATCAGGGAGATGAGGTGGTCGCTGCGCCGCAGGGACGCAAACCCGAGCCTCTCGACGTCGTGACAGATCCGGCGCCAGCGGTCCCAGCCGAGACCCTCCTGGCCCTCGATCATGATCCCGATGCCCGGCATTGACCGGGATCGTAGGCTGCCGGCGGTGCGCGCGATGCCGCCGCGTCCACAACTGCGCGCGCGGCTTCGCGAATTGCAACTGCGGGCCTACCTCGTGGGAGAGCGGACGCAGCTCATCTCAGGACGCGGGTCAGCTTGTCCGGAGAGAGGAAGTTGAGGATGCGGTCCTTCGGAATGCCGGCCCGGCGTGCCATCCACAGCGCCATCGGGACGTAGGCAAACTCGGCCGGCGCGTGGGCGTCGGCATCGACGGTGAAGCTGCAGCCGCACTCGAGCGCCAGCCGCGCCATCTCCGGTGACAGGTCCAGGCGCGCGGGGTCGCAGTCGATCTCGAGCGCGATCCCGTGCTTCGCCGCCTCCTTGAACACTGCCTCGAAGTCGTAGGTGGCTCCCTCGCGCGAGCCAGGCCGGCGCCCGGTCGGATGGCCGATGACGTCGACGTGCGGATGGGAGGCCGCGCGCATCATGCGAGCGGTCATCGCGCTCGGCTCCTGGCGGAGCTTCACGTGCGGCGAGGCGATCACGACGTCCAGGATTTCGAGCACGGCGTCAGGCAGGTCGAGCGATCCGTCCTCGAGGATGTCGACCTCGATGCCCTGGAGCAGCGTCACCTCGGGGACCTGCTCCTGCACCTGGGCCATCTCCTGCGATTGCGCGAGCAGCCGCTCCGCGTTGAGCCCATGCACGACCGTGATCCGCGGCGAGTGGTCGGTGATACCCAGGTATCGGTAGCCCAGCGCCTTCGCGCCCTGTGCCATCTCGAGCATGGTCGCCCTGCCGTCGCTCCAGTTGGTGTGCGAGTGCACGTCCCCCACGTACTCGGCGAAATCGAGCTCCGACTCGTCGTCTCGCGCCGGCTGCTTCATCTGCTCGCGCAGGCGATCGAGGTAGCGGCTGTGGCCGTTGTCGAGGAGGTCGGTGAGCACGCGGGCGATGCCCGGCCCGACGCCCTCGAGCTCGGTCAGTCCGTCCCCGCGCTTCAGCGCGTCGAGGTCAGGTCGCTGCAGCGCGATCGACCATGCCGCGGCGGAGAACGCCTTGGCCCGAAATCGTTCGCCGGGGTCCTGGCGCAGCAGGTAGCCGATCTCCGACAGGACCTGCGCCGCGGCGATCGCATCCACGGATCAATTGTGTGAGGATTCGGCGAGTGGCCCGCCGCAAGCCCACCGCCGGAGATCAGATTCCCGAGCTGGTCGGGGCGCTGCTGACCGAGCTGGGCGAGGACCCCGACCGCCACGGTCTGCGGGCCACGCCGGCGCGGGTCTCCCGTGCGCTGCGCGAGCTGACCGACGGCTATCGCGTGCGACCCGAGGACGTCATCGCCGACGCGACGTTCGACCAGGACTACGACGAGATGGTCGTGGTCAAGGACATCCCCTTCTACAGCCTGTGCGAGCACCACCTGCTGCCGTTCTTCGGCAGCTGCCACGTCGGCTATCTGCCGAAGGGCAAGGTCATCGGACTGAGCAAGATCCCGCGTCTCGTGGGCGTGTTCGCGCACCGCCTCCAGCTGCAGGAGAAGATGACCAAAGAGATAGCCGAGGCGCTCGACCGTTCGCTCGCGCCGAAAGGCGTCGGCGTCGTCGTGGAGGCCCGCCATCTGTGCATGGAGATGCGCGGCGTGCAGAAGCCGGGCGGCCAGATGATCACGTCGTGCATGCTCGGGACGTTCCGCAAGGACCCGCGCACGCGGGCGGAGTTTCTCGACCTGGCCCGCCGCTCCTGAACCCTCGGGGCTCGGCCTTGGCGATCCTTGCCTCGGGATCACCCGGATATGCCGGACTATCGGTCACTCGCAGGCATGCTCGACCCGGAGAGGCCGGCCTATCCGAGTCTCAGAAGGCGCCCGACGCCAAGCCTGAGCCTCCTCGAACGGCGCGCCCACACATAAACGAGTCTTTATGCGTTAGACTGGCTTATAAAGCAACCTTTATGTTTCTACCGAACCCGAACCGCGAGCTTCCGGACCACTTCCTGGCCCTCGCCAACCCCACGCGGCTCCGCATCCTGGAACACCTCGGCAACGCCGGCGAGGTGAGCGTCAACGACCTCGCCGCGCACCTGCGCATGAGCCAGCCACGCATCTCATGGCACCTACGCATGCTCCGCGTCGGCGGCGTCATCCGTGCCCGGCGCGAGGGCCGCCAGGTCTACTGCTCGCTCGATGTCGACAACATCGCGCGCGAGCGCGAACAGCTGAATCAACTGCTTGGAATCACCGGGCGAGTCAAAGTCCGCGAGGAGGCGAGGGCGTGAGCGCCAACCACCGGAGCAATGGTCAGACACACGGCGAGAACGAGGCCAGGCGGCTGGTGGAGGACTTCATCGCCGGCGGCCGGCCGGCTTCGAGCAATGGTCGCGACCGCGCCGCGAGCCGCCCAAAACGGGCACCGGCCGCGGCTCGGCTCTAGTTCCGGGCGGTGGGACGACGCGAGCGCAGGAGCTGACGCAGCAGACTCGGCCCCAGAGGGCTGATCCGGCGTCCAGGACGCGGGGGCGCCGTGCCTTCCCGCTGGCGGGAACCGCCTACCGGGCGAGCTCGCGCGCGCTCCGGGTGCTCCCAGCCGGGCTGCGGCATGCGGCCGCGACACCGGGTGGCGTCGCATGGTTCTGGCTCAGCGCGCGCCAGCGACGCGCGGCCCTGGACAACTACGCGGCTGCCCTCGGTCTTCATCGCTCCGATCCCGAGGTCGGCCGCGTCGCGCGCCGGGCCTTTCAGAACTACGGGCGGATCCTGATGGACTTCCTCGTGGTCGGGAGCCTCTCGCCGGAGGACCTCGTGAGCCGGGTGGACACAGACGGCCGGGAGCATCTCGACGCAGCCCTCGCCCGCGGACGAGGCGTGATCATGGCGCTGCCCCACATGGGTTCCTGGGACATGGCGGGGGCGTACGCCGGCGCCATCGGCTATCGCGTCTCGGCCGTGACCGAGCGCTTTCCGGGCTCCCTCAACGACGCCGTGGTCGGGACTCGCGAGAATTTCGGCATGCACGTCCTCACCATGGGCCGTTCCGCGGTCCGTGCGATCGCGGCCGCGGTGCAGGCGAACGAGATCGTGGCGCTGGTCTGCGACCTCGAGCAGGGGCCCGGAGTCAGCGTTCGCTTCTTCGGCCGGCGCGCAACCGTACCCGCCGGGCCCGCTGCGATCGCCATCAAGAGCGACGCCGCCCTCATTCCGTGCTTTGTCTCCATGACCGGGCCCGGCCGCTACCACGTGCATGTCGACCCTGTGCTCACGGTGAACGAGAACGAAACCAAGGAATCCCTCACCCAGCGGCTGATCGAACGTTTCGAAGGCTTCATCAGGCAGCGACCCGACGAGTGGTTCGCATTCCGCCCGATGTTCAAACCAAGCTGAGGCGTGGGCGAATGGACCTGGCGCGCATTCAAGATCGTCCAATCGCTGGTCGAGCGCCTGCCGCTCGCATGGGCCTACGCGCTCGCGGTCGCGGCGGCGCGATTGGCCTGGTGGTTTTCGCCCCTGGCCCGACCTCGACTGGAGTTCAACCTGAAGATCGCGTGCCCGGAGCTCGAGCACGACCCGGCCGAGCTGCGCCGCGTCTCGTGGCTCAACTTCCGCAATCACGCCAAGGCGTATGCGGACCTGATGCTCCTCCCGACCACGAACATCGAGTCGGTCCGGTCTCGCCTGAAGGTCCAGGGCTGGGAATACCTGGAGGAAGCCCGTGCGATGGGCAAAGGCGTGCTCGTCGTTTCCTGCCACATGGGCTCGTACGAGGTCGTGTCGGCGATCTGGTCCGCGACGCTGGCGCCGGTCAGCTTCTTCGCCGAGGAGCTGGAGCCGCGGGCCCTGTTCGAGTGGTACCGCGACACGCGTGCGCGGCTCGGGATCAGCGTGCTGACCCTGGATCACGGCGGCATTCGCAAGGTGCTTCAGGCGCTGCAGGACCAGGAGATGGTGATCACCGCCATCGACCGCGACATCACCGGGACCGGCTACCTGACGCCCTTCTTCGGCCGGCCGGCTCCGATCCCGCTCGGTCCGGCGGCGATCGCACTCCGCCTCGGCACGCCGCTCTTTCCGGTCTGCGTCTACAGGCAGCCGGACGACTCGTACATGGCGGAAGGCGCACCCCTGGTCATGGCCGAGAACACGGGCAATCCACGGCTCGACCAGGTGCGCACAACGGAGCACCTGCTGCAGCACATCGAGGGCTTCATCCGGAGGCATCCCGAGCAGTGGCACGTTCCACATCGGATCTGGCCGGGCTCGAAATGAGGAGCGTCGCACGATGCTCGTGAACCTGGCGTCGCTGGTCGGGGTCAATCAGGCCAGGACTCACCGCGGTGGATCTGTTTGATGCGGGTCGGTCTCGTCTCCCCTTATGACTTCGCGTCGCCCGGCGGCGTCAACGACCACGTGCGGCACCTGGCGCGCCACCTGCGGCAGATGGGGCATGACACCCGCATCTTCGCGCCGTCGAGCCGCGCCGACGTGGACTTCGACACCGCCCGCTTCTACCGGATCGGCAGCCCGATCGCGATCCCGGTCAACGATTCCGTGGCCCGGATCACGCTCAGCTTTCACCTCGCCAACCGCGTCGCCGCGATCATCGACCGCGAGCAGTTCGACGTGCTGCACTTTCACGAGCCGCTGATGCCGGCTCTGCCCATGACGATGCTGCGCATGTCGACCACAGCCAACGTCGGAACGTTCCACGCGTTCGCGCGGTCCAATGTCGGGTACTACTACGGGCGCCCGCTGCTCCAGCCTTACCTCGCGCACATGCACCGCGCGATCGCCGTGAGCGAGCCTGCCCGCGAGTTCGTGAACCGGTACTTTCCCGATTTCGCGATGCGAGTCATCCCGAACGGCGTGGACGTCGATATGTACAGGCCCGGCCTAGCTCCCATCCGCCACCTGCGCGACGACCATGTGAACTTTCTCTTCCTGGGCCGGCTCGAAAAGCGCAAAGGCCTGGGCGACCTTCTGCGCGCGTACCGGCTGGCGCAGGCGCGCGTGCCCCGCAGCCGGCTGATCGTGGTCGGCGACGGCCCGCTGCGCGGGAGGGTCGAGGCCTACATCGCGCGTCACCGCCTGCCCAACGTGGTGCTCGCCGGCTATGTGCCCGACAGCGTCAAGCCACGTTATTACGCCAGCGCCGACATCTTCTGCGCGCCGGCGACCGGCGCCGAGAGCTTCGGCATCGTGCTCCTCGAGGCGATGGCGTCGGGGCTGCCCATCGTCGCCACCGAGATCCCAGGCTACATGTCCGTGCTCGAGCCCGGCCGTGACAGCCTCACCGTGCAGCCCAAGAGCTGGCGCGAGCTCGGCGCCGCCCTCGTCATCCTCGCTCGCGACGCCGACCTGCGACGCCGCATGGCCGCCTTCGCCATCGAGAAGGCGAAGCGCTACTCATGGCAGGCGGTCGCGGGCGAAGTCCTCGAGGTCTACCACGAAGCGCGCCGGGTGGCCGCCAAGCAGCCTCTCGAGAGGCTGGAGGTGAGCGGTGTTCACCACACGGTTTGAAGCCTGGGTCCGGCGTCGTGCGGAGGCAGTGATGTCGGCGATCTCGCGCTTCCCGATCACACCCAACCAGGTCACCGTGGTCGGGTTTGCCCTCACGGTCCTGGCGGCGGCCCTGATCGCGTTCGCCCAGCTGCGCTGGGCCGGCGTGGTCCTCGTCTTCGCCGGCACATGCGACATCCTCGACGGCGCCCTCGCGCGCTCGACCAGGGCAAGCTATTCCTACGGCGCCTTCCTCGATTCGACCCTCGACCGCTATTCCGAGGGCGTGATCTACCTGGGACTGGCGGCCTACTTCGTCGGCATCACCGGACCGCTGCAGCGCTGGCTCGTGCTGGCCACGCTCGCCGCCCTGGCCGGGTCGTTCCTGGTCAGCTACGTCCGCGCCCGGGCGCAGAGCCTCGGCTTCACCTGCCAGACCGGCCTGTTCCAGCGGCCGGAGCGGGTGGTGGTGACGGTGATCGGGCTGATCTTCGGCACGGCGTTCGGCGGCATCGTGCTTTACGCGGTCGTCTTCCTGCTCGCCGTCGTCACGAACCTGACGGCGCTGCAGCGCATTCGCGAGGTCTGGCTCCAGGGACGCGCGCAACGGCTGGAGCGCGAGCGTGAAGCTCAGCGCGTGGAGCGCGAGACCAAGGCCCGCCAGGCAGCCGCTTCACGCACACAGTGACGGATCTCTTCGAGGGAATCGCCGGTCACACGCAGGCGCTCGGGCAGCTGCGCTCGCAGGTCGGATCAGGCCGCCTTGCGCACGCCTATCTGTTTGTCGGCGAGTCGGGACTCGGCAAGTCGACCGCCGCGCGCGCCCTCGCGGCGGCGCTGCTCCCGGAGGCATCGCTGGCGCGACATCCCGACTACTGGGAGGACGACCGGATCAAGCCGCTCTCGATCAATGAGATCCGGCTGCTGCCCGACAAGCCGCCCGAGTTCCACGAGCTGTCGCTCCAGGCCTTTCTCAACCTGAAGCCCGGCGTCGCGGCGCAGCGCGTGGCGCTGATCGTCAACGTGGGACGGGTGCGCGACCAGGACCAGGGCGTGCTGCTCAAGACGCTGGAGGAGCCGCACCCGCACCGCGTGATCATCCTCACCACGCCGAGCCTCAACCCGTTCGTGGTGCTGCCGACGGTCGTGTCGCGCTGCCAGCGCGTCTTCTTTCACCCCGTGCCGGCGCCCGAGATCGAAAGGCTTCTCGTGCATCACGGTGTCGAGGCGGGTCGCGCGCGCATCGTGGCGGAGCTCGCGTCGGGGCGCCCGGGATGGGCGCTGCGGCGGGCCAGGGACGAGTCGGTGATCGAGCTGCACCAGCAGTGGACCCGTCGCCTCGAAGAGATTTTCGGAGCACCGGCCGACGTCCCTCTCCAGGTGGCGGCGCAGCTCGACTCCGAGCAGATGGGCTGGCGCCGCAGTGAGGGCGACGAGGAGGACCCCGCGCTCTTCGCCATCGCGAGCTGGCAGATCGAGCTGCGGCGCCGCATGCTCGCGTCAGGCGGCCGCGAGCAAGGGCGCTGGGCGAGGCTGCTCGAGCTCTCCTACGACACGCTCGGCTACCTCGAGCAGAACGTCAGCCCCCGACTCGCCCTCGAAACATTTCTGCTCGAATGCCGAAAAGCGTCATAAGGAAAGGCCTCGCCGGGTTCCATCCCTACGTGCCGGGCGAGCAGCCGCCCGACGCCGAGGGGTGGGTCAAGCTCAACACCAACGAGTCGCCGCTGCCCCCGTCGCGGAACGTGATCGAGGCGATCAAGGACGCCGCGAACGCGACACTCAGGCTCTACCCGAGCCCGACGGCGGCACCTGCGCGCGAGGCGATCGCCAGGCATTTCGACCTCCGCCCTTCGCAGGTCCTGGTCGGAAACGGCGGCGACGAGCTGATCGAGCTGTGCTTCCGGGCCTTCGCCGGCGCGGGCGACAGCGTGGCGTTTCCCACCCCGACGTATCCGCTCTTCGAGCCGCTGTGCCGGATCCATGACACGGCGGCGTCCAGGCATCCCACTGAGGTGCCCTCGGAGCTCCCTCCCAGCCTGGGGGCGGACCCCGCGCCGCTCAAGTTCATCGTCAACCCCAACTCGCCGACCGGCGCCCTGTTCGATCCGGCGGCCGTGGAGGCGGCGGTCGGCGCCTCCTCGGGTGTCGTCGCCATCGACGAGGCGTATGTCGACTTCGCGCCGCGCTCGTGCCTGTCGCTCCTTCCGCGCCACGACAACCTGCTTCTGCTGCGCACCTTCTCCAAGTCGTACGGGCTGGCGGGGATGCGGATCGGTTTTGCCCTGGGCTCGGCCGAGCTCATCGAGGCGCTCGACGCGGTCAAGGACTCCTACAACGTCGACCGCCTCGCGATCGTGGCCGCGGTGGCGGCCGTGGGGGACGAGCAGCACCACCGCCAGCTTGTCGACGAGGTCGTGGCGAATCGGGAGGAGCTTGCTCGGGATCTGGCGGGCATCGGTTTTGAGATCGTTCCCTCGTCGGCGAACTTCGTCTTCGCCAGGCCGCCGAAGCCGGCCCACGCCGTCGTGCACGCGCTGCGCGAGCGGCGAATCCTCGTCCGCCATTACGATCGTGAACCGATCGCGGGCTGGATCCGCGTCACCGTCGGCACCCGGGAGCAACACGAGAAGCTGCTTACAGCATTGAAGGAAATCCTTTGAGGGCCTCGAACACCCGGATAGTCCGGACTGACTGCGACCCTGGCGCGCGACCGACCCGGATAGGCCGGACTAACCGCGACCCTGGCGCGCGACCGACCCGGATAGGCCGGACTATCCGGCACTCCAGCGCCCGAAAAACCTGGATAGGCCGGACCATCCGTGAGACGGGCAGGCCATGAGCGCCACCCCCACGAGGGAGGACGCCTGGGAGCTCGTCACTTCGATGACGAAGGGCGACCAGCTGCGCCGCCACATGCGCAGCGTCTCGGCCGCGATGGAGGCGTATGCGCGCCGGTTCGGCGAGGACCCCGAGCGCTGGGCGGTCCTCGGCCTCATCCACGACTGGGACTACGAGTCCGGCCCGACTCTCGACCTACACCCCATGCGGGGGATCCAGATGCTGCGCGAGAAGGGATGGCCGGAGGACATCCTCGAAGACATAGCGTCGCACGCCGACTACCTGAACGTGCCTCGCGACACCAACTCGCGCAAAGCGCTCTATGCGGTCGACGAGATGTGCGGTTTCATCATCGCCTGCGCGCTGGTCAAGCCTGACAAGTCACTCGGCTCGGTCGAGCCGAGCACCGTGCGCAAGAAGATGAAGGACAAGGCATTTGCGCGTGGTGTCCATCGCGAAGAGCTCATCGCCGGTGCGGAGGTGCTCGGCGTCCCGTTCGACGAGCACGTGGTGTTCGTGCGCGACGCGCTCATCCCCATCGCGCATGAGCTTGGGCTGAACCCATGAGCTCTAGCGGCCGGCCGAGGATCCTTCTCATGCATCCGATCCTCGACCCCGGGCCGGCCATCCTCGCGGAGGCCGCCGACGTGATTTCGTACCCGGCGGGCGGGCCGCTCGACGAGGCGAGCATCCGCCAGGCGGCCGACGGATGCGTGGGCGTCGTGAGCCAGCTGATGGACCCGATCCGTGAAACGGTGCTGTCGACACCTGGCTTGAGGATCGTCGCGAACGTCGCGGTCGGCTTCGACAACATCGACATCCCGGCCGCGACGGCGCACAAGGTGATGGTCACCAACACTCCAGGAGTCCTCGACGACGCGACGGCCGACTTCGCCTTCACGTTGCTGATGGCCGCGGCGCGCCGCGTGGTCGAGGCTGACAACTTCGCGCGCTCAGGCCGCTACCGCGGCTGGGCGATCGACATGATGCTCGGACAGGACATCTTCAACGCCACGCTCGGCATCATCGGCATCGGCCGCATCGGACGCGGGGTCGCCCATCGAGCCAAGGGCTTCAACATGCGAGTGCTCTACCACGACGCCAATCCGCTGCCGCCTGACGCCGAGGAGTCGTTGGGCGCGACGAGGGTGGATCTGAATCGGCTGCTGGCCGAATCGGACTTCATCTCCGTCCACGTGCCGCTGACGCCTGAGACGCAGCACCTCATCAGCGCGCCGCAGTTCGAGATGATGAAACGCAGCGCGATCCTGATCAACACATCCCGTGGTCCGGTGGTGGACGAGGCAGCACTCGTCCAGGCCCTGCAGTCACGCAAGCTCGCGGGCGCCGCCCTGGACGTCTACGAGCGAGAGCCCGCGGTGCATCCAGGACTGATTCCAATGCCCAACGTCGTGCTCGCGCCTCACATCGCGAGCGCCACGGTGCGCACGCGCTCAGAGATGTCGGCCATGGCCGCTCGCAACATGGCCACGGCCGTGCGTGGAGGGCGGCCGCCGAACCTGTTGAACCCCGAGGTCAGGAAATAGCTCTCGCCACCCGGTACAGGCTGCTGGCGCTGGACCTCGACGGCACGATCCTCGACATGAGGCTCAACCTCGATCCTCGCGACGTGGCGGCGGTCGAACGGATCAGGCGGTCGGGAGTGACCGTCGTCGCCTGCACAGGCCGCCCCTTTCCCGGCGCGCTGCCCTGGGTGCGCAAGCTCGGCCTCGACGGCCCGATCATCTGCTACCAGGGCGCCGAGGTGCGCATGCCGGACGCCAGCACGCTGCTCGACCAGGGCGTGCCCCATGACATCGCGATGGAGGTCGTCCGCTACGCCCGCGAGCGCAACCTGCACGTGCAGGCGTATCTCAACGACGAGCTCATCGTCGAGCGCGACCGTCCCGAGGCGCACGAGTACGCCGACCACGCCGGCATGCAGATCCACGTGGTTCCGGACCTCGACGCGGCCATGGGTCCGACGACACCCAAGCTCGTGATCGTGTCGACCGCCGAGACGCTCGAGCGCCTGCTGCCCGACGCACGTGAGCGGTGGCAGGGAAGGTTGAACGTCGCCACGTCGGTGCCCGACTACCTCGAGTTCACGAGCGTGGAGAGTGACAAGGCGCAGGCGCTTGCGTTCGTGTGTGCGAAGCTCGGCGTGCCGCGAGAGGAATCGGTTGCCGTGGGCGACGGGCGCAACGACGCCACGATGCTCGCGTGGGCCGGCCTGGGCGTGGCGGTGGAGGGATCGCCGGCGGAGGTGATCGCGGCGGCGGACCGCAGCATCCCCGGGCCTGGTCACGGCGGAATCCAGCAGCTCGCAGACGTGTTGGTTAGTTAGATGGGAACGTTGCTCCTCGTTCATGCGCACCCCGACGACGAGGCGATCTCGACCGGCGGAGTGATGATGAAGGCAAAGGCGCACGGCCACCGGGTGGTGCTGGTCACCGCTACGCGAGGCGAGGTGGGCGAGATCTACAACATGGACGAGGCGACCTCCCGCCCGCGCCTGGCCGAGATCAGGACTGCCGAGCTGAAAGCCGCGGGCGAGCAGCTCGGCGTCGACCGGATGGAGTTCCTCGGCTACCGCGACTCGGGAATGGTCGACACCGCGGACAACAAGGACCCGCGCTCCTTTCACCAGGCGAGGCTGGACGAAGCCGCCGGCAAGCTCGCGGTGTTTCTCCGCGAAGAGCGGCCCGACGTCGTCGTGACCTACGCCGAAGACGGGGTGTACGGGCACCCGGACCACATCAAGGCGCACCACGTCACGAACGCTGCACTCGACGTGCTGGAGCGCGAAGGAACGCCCGTCAGGAAGCTCTACTACACCGCGATCCCGCGCTCGATGATGGAGGCGTTCATGGAGAACATGCCCGAGGAGGCGCGCCGGCAGCAGAACAGCAACATGCGAATCGCGGGTACGCCCGACGAGCTGGTCACGACCCGGGTCGACGTGCACGACTACGTCGATCGCAAGCGGCAGGCGTTCCAGGCGCACACCAGCCAGATCGACCCCAACTCCTGGTTCGCGACGATGCAGGACCAGGTCTACGAGCTCGCGTTCGGCACCGAGTACTTTCAGCTGGCGCGCGGCGAGGCGGGATCGTCGCTGCCGGAGGACGACATCTTCGCGGGGATCCCCTAGAACCGTCCCGTAGACTCAATTCGAGTTGGAAGTAGTCAAGATCACGCCGCGCGGGTACTGCCACGGGGTGGTGGACGCGTTCCGGATCGCCAAACGCGTGCGCGAGGAGACCGATGGACCCGTGCACATGCTCGGCATGCTCGTCCACAACACCCACGCCACCGACGACCTGCAGAGCCAGGGCATCTCGCTGGTCGACCAGCCGGACCGTTTCGCGGGCCTGAACCACATCAAAGAGGGAACCGTCATCTTCACCGCCCATGGCGTGTCGCCCCAGGTCAAGCAGCGCGCCGTCGAGCTGGGGCTGAAGCCGGTCGACGCCACGTGCTCCGACGTGGTGCGCACCCACGAGCTCGTCGCCGATCTCGCCCGCAAAGGCTACGAGGTCGTCTACATCGGGCGCAAAGGCCATCCCGAGCCCGAGGGGGTGATGGGTGAGGCTCCCGGAAGGGTGCACCTGGTCCAGGACCCCGAGGACATCGACGCCCTCGACCTGAAGGGGGAGCGGATCGCGGTCACCTGCCAGACCACGCTTTCGGTCTGGGACACCGAGGACCTGATCGGCCGGGTCAGGTCGCGCTACCCGGGGGCGGAGGTGCACAACGAGATCTGCAGGGCAACGCAGGAGCGGCAGGAGGCCGCGGTCGAGGCGGCCAAGGAGGTCGACCTGGTGATCGTGGTCGGGAGCCCGCGCTCGTCCAACTCGCTGCGGCTCGTCGAGGTGGTGAAGAAGCTCGGTGGCAAGCCGGCGTACCTCGTCGACCGGCTCGAAGACCTGCAGCCAGAGTGGTTCGCCGGAGCGCGCAGGGTGGGCGTGACCAGCGGCGCCTCGACGCCGACCCAGCTCACCCGCCGGGTGATCGAGTACCTGGAGGCGCTGGAGGTCCCGGCCTAGCTGCCCCTCAGCCGGCGGAGCACCCCGCCGATCGCCTTCCGCGTCGAGTTCCTCGGAGTGGGCGAGGGCGGGGGAGCGGGCGCCGGCGCCGCGGCAGTCTGCTGGACGTGGGCCGCTCGCGGCT
>DATEHQ010000127.1:0-8612 GCA_035279525.1 Candidatus Dormiibacterota bacterium | reverse complement strand
GTGCTCTGGCACTGTCTCAAGAACCACACTCTTTACGTCGAGGGCATCCACGTTGCCAACCGCAACCGGGCCCTCGGCAGGGCCGCGTGACGGCCCCCCCGGATACGAACTAATGTTTGTGGTTGACAAAGGGTGTCTCATCCGTCCACCCCCTCTGACTGGTCGAGCTCGGCGAGGGAGTTGCGCAGCTGCGCCCGCGCGCGGTGGAGGCGCGACTTGACGGCGGGGACGGTCAGGCTCAGGGCGAGGCCGACCTGCTCGATGGAGAGGTCGGCGTAGTAGTGGAGGAGGACCGGGAGCCGGTACGCCGAGTCGAGCTGGGCCAGGGCGTCAAGAAGCGCCGGGTCGTGCTGCGCCGGCTGGTCCGCGACCCGTGAGTCGTCGTCGGGGGACAGCTCCGCCGGCAGCGGCACGCGCCTGCGCCGGTAGTTGATCGTGGTGTTGGCGGCAAGCTTCCAGAACCAGGGCTCGAAGGGTCGCTCGGTGTCGTAGCGCGCGAGGTTGCGGTAGAGCTTGACGAAGATCTCCTGCGTCAGGTCGTGCGCCTCGTCGCGATCGCGCAGGTGCTGGTAGGCGAAGCCGTAGACCTGCCGCTGCAGGCGGAGGATCAGCTCCTCGAACGCGTCGAGGTCGCCCCCGGTGGCCTGGCGCACGAGCTGGGCGGCGGCGAGCGCGCTCGACCCTGGAGGGCTACTCATCGCGAGCGTCTCCACCGCCGCCTCGGCACGCATCAACGCTAATTACCCGTTGCTCTCCCGGTGGGTTGCGCCGACGTGATGGGCACAACCCTGGCGGGGCCCGCCCTTCCTGTCTGCTCCCCGCCCCCGAGCCTGCACACCTGCCGACGAGCTTGCGTGAGCTCGGCCGGGTCTGCCAACTCAGCCTGTTAACGGATTCCCAGCGGAGTACTTGACATTGGATATCCGCTCTTGATATATTTCGCGCGGGATATGACCGAACCAGCCGTCACCACGGAACTGTCGCCGCTCGCGCTCTCGATCCTCGAGCTGCTCGACGAGCGGCCGATGCACCCCTACGAGCTCGCGGGCATGATGCGGAACCGTCACCACGACGAGTTCATCCGCCTCAACTTCGGCTCGCTCTACCACACCGTCGACGCGCTCGAGCGGGACGGCCGGATCGTGCCGGTCGAGCGCGAGAAGGAAGGCCGGCGGCCCGAACGCACCATCTACCGCCTCACCGATTCCGGGCGGACCCTGCTCCTCCAGGTGATCGGAGAGATCGTCGCCCAACCGAGGCGCGAGTACCCCTACTTCGCGGCTGGGCTCATGTTCATGCATCACCTGACGAGCACCGAGGCGGCCGACCGTCTCGAGCATCGCGCAACTGCCCTCGGCAGCGTGATCGAAAAGCTGACGCGCATCAAAGAAGAGCTGCTGGCCTCCGGCCACACGCGGCTCGCCATCATCGAGCTCGAGCACAAGATCGCGATGCTCGACGCCGAGCGGAAGTGGTCGAAGCGGATCGAAGACGAGATCCGCACCAAGAGGCTGGAGTGGAAGGTGGGAATCGATGCCGACCTTGTTGGGTTGAGGAGGAGACATGACTCAAGCGCGTAATAACCCGTGGTTGGTGCTCCTCGTCCTGTGCACCGGCTTTTTCATGATCCTGCTCGACACCACGATCGTGAACGTCGCGATCCCGGCCATGAGCTCGGGGCTCAACACGACGCTGGACCAGATCCTGTGGGTGCTCAACGCCTACATCCTGGTCTACGCGGTGCTGCTGATCACCGCGGGCCGCCTGGGCGACCTGTACGGGCAGCGCAACCTGTTCGCCATCGGCCTGGCGGTCTTCACGATCGCGTCGGCGCTGTGCGGCGTCTCGCAGAACGCGACCGAGCTGATCGCCGCCCGTGTCCTGCAGGGTGTCGGCGGCGCACTGCTGACTCCGCAGACCCTGGCCATCCTGACCTCGATCTTTCCTCCCGAGCGACGCGGCGCGGCATTCGGGATCTGGGGCGGCGTTGCCGGCCTCGCCACCGTGACGGGGCCGACTCTCGGCGGCGCCATCGTCACCTATATCGGCTGGCAGTGGATCTTCTTCGTCAACGTTCCGATCGGGATCCTCGCCTTCATCGCGGCCTTTCTGATCATCCCCGACCTGCGACCGGGCCGCCGCCACGGCTGGGACCTGGTCGGCGTCGTGCTCGCTACGGCCGGCCTGTTCGCGATCCTGTTCGGCCTCATCGAAGGCCAGCGCTACAGCTGGGGCGAGATCTCGAACTATTCGGTCACGATCCCGGAGGTCATCGCAGCCGGTGTGGTCCTCCTGGTGCTGTTTGTCATCTGGGAGCGCTTCCAGGCCGAGCCGCTGGTGCCCCTTTCGCTGTTCGAGGAGCGCAACTTCGCGGTGGCCAACTGGATCGCCGCGGCGATCGCGTTCGGGATGATGAGCCTCTTCTTCCCCATCGTCATCTACCTGCAGTCGGTGCGCGGATTCTCAGCCCTGACCTCGGGACTCACCCTGGCGCCGATGTCGGTCACGTCAATGCTGGTCGCGCCCTTCGCGGGCAGGATGGCGGACCGAATCGGTGGCAAGTACATCTTGATGACCGGCATCTCGGTGTTCACGATCGGGTTCGGAACGTTGATCTACGTGGCCGGGCCGGACTCGACCTGGATCAACTTCCTGGTTCCCGCGATCGTGGCCGGTGCTGGGATGGGCATGACCTTCGCCCCCATGACGACCGTCGCGATGCGCAACATCTCCCCCCGCATGGCCGGGGCGGCGTCCGGGGTGCTGAACACCACCCGACAGATCGGCCAGGCCATCGGCAGCGCGGTGGTCGGCGCGATCCTGCAGAACCAGCTGGCAACCACGCTCCACAACCAGGCCGTGAGCCACGCCTCGGCGCTGCCCCCGGCGTTCCGGGCGCAGTTCATCGCCGCGTTCAGCTCGGTCGCGTCAAACGGGTTTGAGATCGGCGCTGGCCAGACCGGAGCCAAGCTGCCCGCCAACCTGCCTCCTGCGGTGGCGCATCAGCTCAGCATCCTGGCCCATGACGTCTTCACAGCCGCCTTCATCGACGCCATGAAGTCGACCCTGGTGGTGCCGATCACCGTGCTCGCGATCACCGCGCTCAGCACATTGCTCATCAAGCGCCGCCGGCGACCGGTGGCGGAGCAAGAGACGCAGCCACGCGAAGAGGCACAAGTCGCCGCGAGCTAGGCTTGCCTCTTGCGCGAACCCGAGGAGGGATGGCTCGAGCGAGACGGCGTAAGCCTCCACTACGTCGAGTGGAAGGCTGAGGCCGGCGCCGCCCACGAGCCATCGGTCTTTCTCCTCCACGGCCTCAGCTCCAACGCGCGTTACTGGGACCGCCTTGCCCGCAACCTCGACGGCCGGCGCGTCGTTGCACTCGACCAGCGCGGCCATGGACTGACCGGAAGGCCGCCACACGCCCCACGCGCGGACGGCGGCTACGCGACGACCGAGCTGGTCCAGGACGCCGCGTTCGCGATCGAACGCCTCGGGCTGAACAAGCCGGTTGTCGGCGGCCATTCCTGGGGTGCCGCCGTGGCGCTGGAGCTCGTCGGGACCAGGGCCGGCATCGCATCAGGCTTTGTCTTCATCGACGGTCCGGTGCAGAGCGCCTCGAACCTCTTCAGCTGGGAGGAGGCGCAGCGGATCATGCAGCCTCCGCTGCCGCGGTTCGCGAGCTTCGCCAGGGCGGCCGCCGAATCCAGGCGTGACTTCGCCGGGGCTTGGGGCGACGACCTCGCTCCCTTCGTCAGAGCGCGCGTCGTGGAGGACGGCGACGCGCTCGTGCTCACGTTGACCGCGCCCGTCCGGCTGACGCTGCTTCGGGGACTGTATGAATCACAGCCCGACCTCCTGTGGCCGAAGATCACCGTGCCGGCGGTGGCTCTGCTCGCGCTGCGGAGCTTCGCCCGAGTCTCGCGCTCGACCGACGCCGGCGTGAAGCGCCTGCAGGAGATCGCGCCTCAGGTTGCGGTCAGGTGGTTCGACACCCCGCACGACATCCCGCTGCACATGCCGGTCGAGGTCGCCGCCGAGGTGGAGCACATCGCCCAACTCGCGGCGACGGCGGATCGGTCAGAGGCGCCCGCCGGATAGGAGCTTGAGCGCGGCGAGCAGCACTGCCGCGCCGATGAACGCGACGACGAGGCTGCCCCAGAATCCCACCGTTCCGCTCGCTCCGAAAATCGCGCTGAGTAGAAAGCCGCCGATGATGGCGCCCGCCACGCCCACCACTATGTCGGCGATGCAGCCGAACCCGCGTCCCGCCACCACGCGAGCGGCGATCGCGCCGGCGATCAGGCCCACGATGATCCAGGACAGCCAGGAGCCTGGATCCAAGTTGAGATGGCCCGCGAGAAGGGCGCCGGCGAGGTTCATCGATGCAACCACTGGGCGATCATCGCAAAAACCTCGTCGCTGCCGAGGTCGTTGAACGGCTCGTGGTAGCGACCATCGAGCAGGCGCAGCTCGCTTTGTGAGGCGGCTTTCGCGTGCAGGGAGCGGCTGCCGGCTGGGTCGATCAGCGGGTCGTCAGTCCCCGCGAGGATGAGGAACGGGATTTGAATCTGGTCAGCCCGGGCCAGGATGTCCGCGGCAGCGGACCGCCACTCGGCGAAGGTGCGACCCGTGATCATCTTGTGGACCAGCGGATCCGTGCGGTAAGCCTCGACGACCTCAGGGATCCGAGAGACCGTCGCGGGATCCACCTCGTTGCTCAGCGAAAGTCGCGGCGCGATCCTCGCCGTCAAGCCGGCCAGGCCGACCTTCCAGGCGGGCGCTTCGACCTTCAGCTTCAGCGCGGGGCTGGAAAGGACGAAACGGCGGCTGCGCCGAAGCCTGCCCGCGAGGACGGTGCTCAAGAGGACGGCGCCGCCGAAAGAATGGCCCAAAGGCACAACCTCGCCCGTCACCGAGGCCTCGACCGATTCCACGAAAGCCGCAGCGTCGCCGGTCCATTGCGTCCATGAGTCGATATGACCGCGCTGCCCCGGACTGTTGCCGTGACCACGCAGGTCGACCGCAAAGGTCCCCATGCCATGTGCGGCCATGCCCCTGGCGAACCGCTCGTACCGGCCCGAGTGCTCGCCGAGACCGTGGATGACGGCGAACGTGATGGCCGCGTCCCGAACGGGCCAGGCCCGGTAAGCCAGCCGGGTGCCGTCCGACGAGACGATTCGGTCCTGGCCGGCGACCGAGCCCTCAGCCACCTAGATGGCCGAAGCCTCTCAGGATCTTGAGCGCCTCCTGCTCGGCCTCGAGCAAGGTCGGGGCGTAGGCGCGGATGCCGCACAGGGCGTAGGCCCACTCAAGGTTCGGCGGCCCCTGGGAATGGAGACGAAATGCGGGCGGATAGAAGAAGATGCGCTCGCCTTCGACCTTCTTGATGACCGGCCGTTTGGCCAGCACGTCTTCGAGGGTCTGGCCGCTCGGCAGTCGGCCGGATTCGAAGTCCAACCGTCGCAGCTTGGCCAGCGGGTGATCTTCGTCCCGCATCGCGGTGCGCACCCCGTACTCCGCGCTGAGGTCGCGCGTGAAGATCGCGATGATGAGCGCATCGGTCTCGTCCCCGGCGAGCTTCGCAAACCCGGCTGCGCTCAGGTTCGGGTCCTCGTCCTTTCGCAGATGTCGGAAGAACTCCATCTCGAACAGGCTGCGCGAGTGGGTGCTGGCGACCCAGGGCTCGCCGCTGCGCCAGGCCCGAGCCTGACCGAGAGCCTGGAACTGCTCGTGGAGACGCTCGAGTCTGTGCTCGGGAAGTCCGTAGATGCGGTAGTGAAGGACTCTCGCCACGGCGACCTAAGCCTACCGGTCAGGGCGGGGATCGGGGCCCGCTTCTGGCGAGGCGCATGACCTCCTCCTGCCACGGCGGCGCCTGCACCGCAACGCCGAGCCGGTCTGACCCCGCCGCCATGAGGAACTCGCCGCGCCGCGCGGTCTCGAGAAAGCCTCGCTGCGCCGCGCTCAAGTGAAATGTCGACTGCAGCCGCGCCGCCTCACCCGGACGTTGAGCGCCAAGGAAGAGAAGCGCCGGGTTGGTGGCAACCACGGCGCCGGCGTCGGAGCTGAGCAGGTCCCCTGGGTTTTGGGTGGCAAAAACCAGCGAGCCGTCGTACTTGCGGATCCGCCGCGCGAGGCTGACGACGAAGCGGCGGATTGTCGAGTCTTCGAACAGCAGGCCCAGCTCGTCGACGACCAGCATGCGGCGGCGGTCCTTGCGCTTGATCCGCGTCCACAACGCCTCGGCGAGCAGGAAATGAACCGGAGCGATCATCTCGTCGCGCAGCTCCCGCATGCCGAAGGCCACGATGGGCGCGTCGAGGTCGATATTCGTCGGCGCGCTGAACATCTGGCCGAGGCTGCCGTGCACCCAGCGCCTGAGCACGGTCGCGGCGCGCGAGCTCTTCGGGAGGCGCCGCGCCACGTCCGCGAGGAGCGGCTGCGAGACATCACCATAGGCCGCTCGCACTGCGCCTTCCACGACCGCGCGCTCGCTTTCGTCGAGGCCGCCGCAGATGCAGCCGCAAAGGTCGACCGCGTCGGCGGCCGCGGGGCCGAGCCAGTCTTCGCCGCGACGGTCCGCGGGTCGCAAGTCGAGCACGTTGAGCGCGTGACCGGAACCGAGGGCCAGCTGCACGTCGAGGCCACCCAGCTCTCGCGCAACTCCGCCGTACTCGTGCTCAGGGTCGATCACGTACACCTGCACTCCGCGGCCGAGCGCGCCCATGGCGAGGCTCGACAGCAGGTAGGTCTTGCCTGCACCCGAATGGCCGAACACCGCGATGTTGGCGTTGGCGTAGCGCTGCTGGTCGAAGGGGTCGACCACCACGGGCGACCCTGTGTGCCGGTTGTGCCCGACCACGATCCCGCCCTGCTGACGCACGTCAGCCTCGTGCCATGGAAAGAAGGTGACCAGCGCGCTCGTGTCGACGACTCGGCTTCTGCCGAGGCGATCGCCGCCGCCGGGGCAGGTGGCGAGAAATGCATCGCGCATGCGCAGCGTGCAGGGCTGCAGCACACAGAGGATCGCGCGCGATGCGGCCTCGATTTGCTGCGAGGCCAGGTCCAGCTCGGCCCGGGTGGGCGATGTCACGGTCAGGTACAGCGCGACGTGAAACGCCTTGTCCTGGCTGGCGGCGAGGCGCCGCTGCAGGTCTTCCGCGTTGGGCAGCGCCCCGGCTAGGGCGGGATCGGAAACTCCCGCGGTCTGCTCGACCATCCGAGTCGCGCGCATGTTGATCAGCTGCCGCTGGAGGTAGTGCACGACCCAGGCGACTGGCAGCGGCGTCGCGTGCCAGGCCAGGCTCAGGCTCAGGCCGGCCGGCAGCAGGCGGTGCAGCCAGCCGGGGTCGAGCTCCGTGCCGGGCAGCCTCTCCGCGTACCAGGTGCGGCTGTAACCACGCGCGTGCAGCACGCAGTGCGGGAGCTCGCCGCCGAATATCGCTGCCTGATCGCCCCGGGTGCTCTCAAACCGGATGCCCATCTCGTGGAGCGAGTTCTCAACGCGTGGCGCCTGGCGCTGCTCGGTCACGAGGCGGACGGTGAACCGGCGTGACGCCGGCGAATGCGCGAGAGCTTCGACGAAGGAAACGTCAGCGCCGTGCATCTCGTCGAAGTCCGCTGGAAATCGCGCCGGGGACGCTGCGTCGTCATTGCCCGCCTCGACTTCGATCAGCACCTGTAGGGGCGCGTCAAGCCCGTCGAGCATGTGGCGGAAGGCATTCAGCCAGCGCATGCGATCCTCCTCGATCGCAGCGGCGAAACCGATAGAGCCTGTCGTGATCACGACCGCGTCAGTTTTGCCGTCCCAGATTACGCGCTCGCCGCGCGGCCTGACGCGGGCAAGGCCGAGGTTGAGCGAGGGGATCACGCGGCCTTCGGCAGCGACTCGCTCGAGGCGGCAGCGACCTCATCCATTGGCGCTTGGGTTGGAGACCCGCGCCTCCATCCATCACGCCACTCGATGGTGTGGTTGCCGGCGGCGAAGATGGCGAGGTCGATCGCCCACATATCGATCGCCCGGCCGCGCCACCGACCCCACGCCGCGACGGCGCCTGTCGCGGCCAGCGTGGCGGCCGCGCCTCCTCGCACCACCGGTGGCGACCAGTGAGACGACCAGAGGCCGAAGGCCGCGACCAGGGCGACGAGCAAGTAGGCCAGACGGGTCGGGGTCAGCCCATAGAGAAGCTTGTCCTCGAGGTCGACGTCAAGGGGGATACGCGCAGGCACGTGATCGAGGCTAGGCTGACGCGGTCCGCCGGGGAACCCAGGTTGTTAAGGACGTGAGAACCTTAGAATCGAGCCGCAGCCCCTTTCTAGCGCGCTCGCGTAGCTCAACTGGCAGAGCAGGGGACTCTTAATCCCAAGGTTCAGGGTTCGACTCCCTGCGCGAGCACCATCATGTTGTGTAGGTTCGGCTGAAGCACGACAAAAGCGTCCCGGCTGATGCTTGTCAGTGTTCCGGGTGATGCACGACAGGTGTCCCGGTTGATAGCTGACACTCCCGCGCATGAGGGAGTTAAGCGTGACTGAGCAAAGGTACAAAGCGGTTCTCGGAGTCCTCGCTGACGGCCGGACGATTACACAGGTAGCGCGCGATTGGGATGTGG
>DATEHQ010000126.1:0-1199 GCA_035279525.1 Candidatus Dormiibacterota bacterium | reverse complement strand
GCCGATGCGGATGACGGCGCCGTCGCGGATGTCGCCGCCGAGCAGGGCGCGCCCGATCCTGGTCTCGACCTCGCGGCCGATGAACCGGCGCAGCGGCCGCGCCCCGTAGACCGGGTCGTAGCCCTGCCGGGCGATGAAGCGTCGGGCGTCCGGGGTGATCTCCAGCTTCATCTGCCGCTCGCCGAGCCTGGTCCGCAGGTCGTCCAGCATGAGGTCGACGATGCGCTCGATCTCGGCCTGGGTGAGCGGCTTGAACAGCACGATGTCGTCGAGCCGGTTGAGGAACTCGGGCCGGAAGTGGGTGCGCATCTCGGCCGTCACGAGCTCGCGCGCGTCCGGCTTGATCTCGCCGTCCGTGCCGACGGCGTCCCCGACCAGGTACTGCGACCCGATGTTGGAGGTCATGATGATGACCGTGTTGCGGAAGTCGACGGTGTGTCCCTGCGCGTCGGTCAGCCGGCCGTCGTCCAGGATCTGCAGCATCGTGTTGAAGACGTCCGGGTGCGCCTTCTCCACCTCGTCGAACAGCACCACCGAGTACGGCTTGCGCCGTACCGCCTCGGTGAGCTGCCCGCCCTCCTCGTAGCCCACGTATCCGGGCGGCGCGCCGACCAGGCGGCTGACCGTGTGCCCCTCCTGGTACTCGCTCATGTCGATCCGGACCATGTTCTCCTCGGTGTCGAACAGGGCCGCCGCCAGCGTCTTGGCCAGCTCGGTCTTGCCCACCCCGGTAGGCCCGAGGAAAATGAACGACCCGATCGGCCGGCGCGGGTCCTTGATGCCCGAACGGGCCCGGATTATCGCATCGGCGACCAGCCTGACCGCCTCGTCCTGGCCGACGATCCGCTCGTGCAGGATCGTGTCCAGCCGGAGGACCTTCTCCCGTTCACCCTCCTGCAGGCGGCTGACCGGGATTCCGGTCCACCTGGACACGATCGAGGCGATCTCGTCGCTGGTCACGACCTCGCGGAGCAGCCTGGTACCGCCGCTCCTGGCGGCCAGCCGCTCCTCCTCGCCCCCGAGCCGCCGCTCCAGCTCGGGGAGCTGGCCCAGGCGCAGCTCGGCCGCCTTGTTCAGGTCGTAGTCGCGCTCGGCCTGCTCGGCGTCGCGCCGGACCTGCTCGATCTGCTCGCGCAGCGCCTGCACCCGGCGCAGCGCCTGGCGCTCGGACTCCCACTGGGCGCGCAGCGCGTCGGCCT
>DATEHQ010000125.1:0-17070 GCA_035279525.1 Candidatus Dormiibacterota bacterium | reverse complement strand
CTGGCGACCCGCGGCGGAGCGGAGTGCCTCGGCCGCGATGACTGCGGCACCCTGGAAGTCGGCAGGTGCGCGGACATCGCTTGCTTTCGCCTGGACGACCTCGCCCACGCGGGCATCGCGGACCCGATCGCGGCCCTGTGCCTCGCTCCGCCGGCGCGCGCTCAGACGGTGGTAGTCGGTGGGAGGGTTGTGGTGCGGGATGGGCGGCTGCTGACCGCGGACGAAGATCGGATCGCGAGCGAGATCGCCGAGGTCAGCCGCCGGCTGGCCGGATGAAGCTGCCGGCTCAGCCGGCGCTCACTGCACAGCACCCTGTTCCAGGGGCGCGCCACGGTCGTTGGAGCCCGTCAGGTATTGCCGCAGCTGGGTGCCAAGCGTCCGTGTGTCGATGGGCTTGGAGATGTAGCCGGCGCAGCCCGCGGACAGGGCCAGCTCTTTGTCGCCGCTCATCGCGTGCGCCGTCAGGGCGACGACCGTGATGGACGCGGTGGCGGGATCGGCCTTCAGCCGGCGCGTGAGGGAAAGGCCGTCCTCCCCAGGCAGTTGAATGTCCATCAGGACGAGGTCGGGGGTCCGTGCGCGCAGCATCTCGAGCGCCTCGGTGGCGTTGCCGGCGACCTCGACCTGGAACCCCTCGAGGTCCAGGACGGCGCGAACGAGCAGCTGATTGGCCTCGTTGTCCTCCACCACCAGGATCCGGACGGCCCCGCTCAAGCGGTACCGCTATGGCTTCCGGCCAAGACGCGCTTCAGCACGCCGGCCAGCTCGCCGGCGGACACGGAGCCGCGGCTCATGATGTCAGCCACGCGTCCATGCAGCTGCCGCCTGTCGGCCTCTGAGAGCGTGGCGGACGTGACGATCATGATCGGGGTTTGCCGCGTCGCCTCGTCCTTGCGCAGCGCCTCCACGACGTCGAAGCCGCTCACCTCCGGCATCATCAGGTCGAGCAGAACCAGGTCCGGCTTGTCCTTCACCGCCGTGTCGATCGCCTCGCGGCCGCCGGATGCCGGGACCACCGTGAAGCCCGCCGGCTCGAGCGCCGCGGTGAGCCACTCGCGGTTGGCCGGCTCGTCGTCGACGACGAGAACTCGGACGTGGTCGTGGCCGACCGTGCGGTTGAAGTCGAGGCGGTTGAGGCGGGCGACGAGCTCCCGGGCATCGACCGGCTTGACCATGTAGTCCAGGGCGCCCAGGGCGATGCCCAGCTCAGGGTTGTCGACCACGCTGACGACTACGATGGGGATCGCTTCGGTCGCCGGTTCGCTCTTCAACCGGCTCAGCACCTCCCAGCCGTCCAGCTCCGGAAGGATGATGTCCAGGGTGATGGCCGCGGGCTTCAACTCCTTCGCCATGGCCAGCGCTTCCGTGCCAGTGCGCGCCACGTGAGTGCGGTAGCCGGCGATCCCCAGGTGGCGCGTCAGCAGCTCCGCGGCCCCGGGATCGTCTTCCACGACCAGCACGACCGCGCCAGTGCCGTGGCCGTTCGAAACAGTGCCTTGTACGACCGGGACGACCGGCGCTGTCGACACCGGCTCCGGCCGGATGGGAAGGCTGATCGTGAACACGCTGCCTTTCGAGACCCGGCTCTGGACCTGCACGTCGCCGCCGTGCAGCATCGCGAACCGCCTGGTGAGGGCCAGGCCCAGCCCGGTCCCTTCGTGCATTCGCCCCGCGCCCTGGTCGATCTGGTGGAACTCCTGGAAGATCTGTTTCTGGTCTGAGTCGGCGATGCCGATGCCTGTGTCTGCCACAGAGATCTCGACAGCGTCGGCGCGGCGGCGGCCAGCGATGGTGACGGTCCCACCTTCGGGCGTGAACTTGATTGCGTTGGAAACAAGGTTCAGGAGCATCTGCTTCAGCTTGCCGGCGTCGGCCACGACGCTTCCTGCCGGCGCCACGTCCACGACGAGGCGGATCTCCTTCTGCGCCACCAGTGGTTCGACGGTCCTGGCGACCTGGTCGGCCACCTCGGCCACGTGTACCGATTGAAGCCGCAGCTCCATCTGTCCCGCCTCGACCTTCGACAGGTCGAGGATGTCGTTGATCAAGCCGAGCAGGTGCTTGCCGCTCGAATGGATCTGCGCCAGGAAGCGCTTGCGGGTGGCGGCGTCGAACTGGTCCTCTCGCGCATCGGTCATGAGCTCGGAGAATCCGATGATCGCGTTGAGCGGCGTCCTCAGCTCGTGGCTCATGTTGGCCAGAAACACGCTCTTGTGCCTGTTGGCCTCCACCAGCCGGACGTTGGTCTCCTTGAGCTGTTCGATCAGGTGCCGGCGGTCCAGCGCCGTGACGAACGCGCTCATGAACTGCTGCACGCGACTGATCTCGTCGGGCCCGAAGCCGGGCGTGTACGGGCCGGCCAGCGCGACCAGGGTTCCGCCGCCCGACAGCCCGGCGATCGGCAGGCTCAGGACCGTGCCGGCCGAGCCGTCCAGCGTGATCCGGCCGGCACCTTCGACCAGGTGTGGGAGCTGTGCTTTGAGCTGCTCGATCTGCCTGGCGTCGAAGCCGCTCGACGCGGTCCAGCTTCCGGAGCTGTCGAATGCGACCGCGGAGGCGCCGCCCACGAGCCGCGTCGCCCAATCGAGGGCTCGCACGGCCAGGGCGTCGCGATCCTCGCTCAGCAGCAGCTCCTCCATGAACTTGCGCAGCCCTTCTTCCTCGGCCGCGCGCCACTCGCGCCGCAGCCAGGCGGGTGGCGAGAAGCTCACGTAGAGAAAGGGCACGATCGCCAGCACCAGGAGCCCGATCCCAAGCTGGACCAACGGGTCGTTCGCCAGGGCCTGGGCGGAGATGGCGAAAAGCAGCACCACAACCAGGCCGCCGAAGCCGAGGCTCAGGGAGCGTAGACGCCACGCCTGCACCGCGGGCTGGTCCCGGGCGACCAGCCAGAAGCGGACGATCGGCTCGCCGACCGCGGCCGACCACACGAGCACCAGGGCAACCGCGCCGGCGGTGAGCATGCCTCGACCCGCGCCGGCGGCTTCCGCGACGATCAGAAAACCGCTGGCAGCCACCATCGATGCGATCGCGGCGGCATGCCAGCGGCGAGGGAGGGGGATCAGCGATCCTCGATAACGAAGCAGCGCATAGCCGGAGCCCAGAAATGCGATGACGCTGAGCTGGCCCACCAGCGCCAGGTTGACCTGGAAGAGCGCAGCGAGGCGGCCGACGAGCACCTCGCCGGAGAGCAGCACGATCGCCAGCGCGAGAAATCCGGTCGACCTGTCCCTGCGGCGCAGCCAGCTCGCGGCGGTGACGGCGCCCAGCAGAACGAATGCGACGGCGCTCGCATTCTGGAGCAGGGCGACGGCCTCCTTCATGCAGCTCCCTCGCCGCGGATCGACGGAAGGTCGCCCAGAAACAGGTGGACCACGTCGGGATCCCACTGCCGTCCCGCGCCGTCGCTCAAGACGGCCGCCGCCTCCTCGTGCGTCCGGCGCTCGCGGTACGGACGGTCGCTCGTCATCGCATCGTAGGCGTCGCACACCGCGACGATGCGGGCGAGGAACGGGATGTCGCTTCCGGCCAGGCGATCCGGGTAGCCGCTGCCGTCGAATCGCTCATGGTGGTGGCGGATGATCGGCAGCAGCTCGGCGCCCGACTCGAGCGGGGCGACGATGCCTTCGCCGATGACAGCGTGCGCCTGCATGCGCGCCAGCTCGTCGGGGTCGAGGCGGCCGGGCTTGAGCAGAATCGCGTCCGGCACACCGATCTTGCCGATGTCGTGGATGATCCCGCCGCGATACAGCACGTCGAGGTCGGAGCCCGCGACCCCGAGCCGATGACCGACGCGCCGGGCTGCTTCGGCGACGCGCGTGGTGTGGGCTTCGGTGTAAGGGTCCTTGGCCTCGACCGCCGCCGCCAGCGCGAAGATGACCCTCTCGGCGCTGTCGAGGGTGTCGTACAGGCGCTTCAGACGCAGCGCCGAGCGGACCCGCGCCACGAGCTCGACGCGGTCGACGGGCTTCGACATGTAGTCGTCAGCGCCCGAATCGAGCGCGAGGATTCGGTCCTCGGTGCGGTTGAGCGACGTGATCATCACAACCGGCAGCAGCCTGCACTTCGGGCTCGCCTTGATCCTCCTGCAAACCTCATACCCGTCCATCACGGGCATCTGGACGTCGAGCAAGACGAGGTCTGGAGACGCGGCCTGGATCGCGCGCAACGCGCTGGGGCCGTCCTCCGCGGTCCTCACCTCGCACTCGACGCCCGCCAGGCAGGCCTCGATCAGGTCGCGATTGGCCGCGCCGTCGTCGACCACCAGCACGACAGGTGTGCGACGGCTTCGGGCTGCTCGCGGGCGGCCGGCCGCCGATGCGGTCGGCTCTTCGCGGTCGAGCGCGGGCCAGGCCGCCGGCCGCAGCGCTCCGATGAACTCCGCCGAACTGGGGTAGCGGTCGTCTGGAGACTTGGCCAGCGCCCGCCGGAGCACGTCCTCGACGTGAGCCGAGAGCTCTCCTTTGAGCTCGAGCGTCGGGGGCATCGCCTTGTTCAGGTGCGAGAGGAGGACCGCCGCCGGCGTGTCGGCCTGGAACGGGACGCGCCCGGTGAGCATCTCGTACGCGACCACGGCGAGCGAATAGCGGTCCGAAGCCGGGCCGATGGGATCATCGGCCGCCTGCTCGGGAGACATGTATTCGGGAGTTCCCATGACGATGCCCGACCCCGTCAGCTTGCGGATCGAGCCGAGCATCTTGGCCAGGCCAAAGTCGCCCAGGACCGGCGTCCCGTCCCTGCGGATCAGGATGTTCGACGGCTTGACGTCGCGGTGCAGGACTCCGTTCAGGTGCGCGTAGTCCAGCGCGTCGCCGACGGCGCCCAGGAGACGGACGACCTCCTCCAGCGGAATCGGCGTGCCGACGCGGTCGGCCAGCGTCCCGCCCTCGACGAGCTCCAGCACGAGATACGTGAGCCCGTCCTGCTGGCCGAAGTCGAAAACGTCGAGGATGCTGGGATGCTTTAGCCTGGCGATCGACCTGGCCTCCTGCTGGAAGCGCTCCCGGTAGCCCTCGTCCTCGGCGAAGAACTCGGGCAGCACCTTGACCGCGACATGGCGGTCGAGACCGGCGTGATAGGCCCGGTACACGGTGGCCATGCCACCGCGTCCGATGCGTTCGATGATGCGGTACGGGCCCAGCGTGAGGCCTTCGGCAAGGCTCATGCCGGCACGACCCAGCCGTGACGCGCCCCGCTCGTTTCTCGATCTCTCGGCATGCTTGACAGCCCCCTCAACCCTCGCCGTCGAGCCTAGAGGCAGCAGATCGAACGATCAGCGCTCCAGCGGGCGAATTAAGTGTCCGATCGGGTGATTTTGTTTAACCGATCGGTTAAAGCCAGCCGTGCCTGGTCGCCACGCTCGCCAGCTCTGTCCGGTTGGAGACGCCCGACTTCTGCAGGATCTGGTGGACGTGGAACTTGATCGTGTTCGGGCTCAGGTGGACGCGTTCGGAGATCTCGCGGTTGCTTAGGCCTTCGACAACCAGTCCCAGGATCTGCCGCTCGAGCCGGCTCAGCTCAGGCGCCTGGCTGGCCGCCCTCGGCCTCGGCCCCACCGCGCCTGCCTCCCGCAGGCGTTCGTGCATCGCCGAATTGTCGATGGCGATCGCCGCCTCGCTCCCGAGTGTGTCCAGGAACTGGATCCACTCCTGGTCCGGCTTCAGCAGGGAGCGGTGAAAGACTTCCAGCACGCCGAGCAGCTTGCTCCTGGCGATCAAGGGGACCGCGCCGTACGACTTGAAACCCTCGCGAGCGAAGAGCGAGCGCCTTCGAAACTGTGAGAAACCGCCCAGGGCTGTGACGGTCTCCACACGCCGCGCCATCACGGCACGCACGGGGGATCCCTCCTCGGCGGGCACGCGGTAATCGACCATTGAAGTCGCCACGAAGCCTGTGCTGGCCGCCAGGGCGAGCATGCCGTCGGACTCATCGACCAGGAGCACGTCGGCGGCGTCGACCTTGAGCTGCTTGGTCACCTGGTCGAGGATCACGTTCAGCGTCACCGGCAGGTCGGGACCAGCCGAGATCGCCCTGCCGACCCCCTGCAGCGACGAGAGGCGCTCGAGGCGCTGCACCGCATCCTCGTAGAGCTGCGCGTTTTCGACTGCCACCGCGGCCCGGTCGGCGACGGCCTGCATCCAGATCAGGTCCTTCTCGGTCAGCGGGTTGGAGCCGCGCCGTTCGAAAAGCCCGATGGTGCCGATCCTCGTGCCGCGTACCCGCATGGGAACCACTGCCACTCCCATGGTCCGGATGTTGGCGACGGGCCAGGGATATTTCGCGAGGTAGTCCCGCACGTCCTCGGTCAGCGAGCCGACGAGCTTCTCGACCTGAATGGTGGGAATCAGCAGCGGCTCGCCGCTGTCGAGGACGCCCGCCAGCAGCGGGGTGGCAGGCGCATGCGAAGAGCGCTGCGCCGCTTCGATGTACGCGGCGATCTGGGAATCGTCGTCGTCGGCGGCGACCAGGCGCATCGTCGTCGGGTCCTTGTTGACCAGCGACGCGACCCACGTGCCCGGCCGCAGCCGGCTGAGCGTCGAGGTGATCGCCTCGAGGATCGCCTGCGGGTCGAGACGGGTGCTGACGAGCTGCTCTGTGACCTCGGCGAGGATGTGGTCGCCGACGCTTCGCCCGCTGAACCGGCTGTGCGTCAAGAGCCTCGTCACGTCGGTCAGGCTCGCGATCACGCGGGTGACCTCGCCGGCCTGCCACGCGTCGGGGGTGGCATCGACCTGGAGCCAGACGTCGGTGCCGTCGGGGCGGCGCGCGCGTGCCAGCACGCCAGACACGGGAGCGCGGCTGCGCAGGGCGGAGGTGACGGGATGGACGCCCGCCCCTCCTTCGCCACCTTCCACGATGAGCCAATCCGACTCCTCCGCCCGCGACCCTATGAAGGCGGATGGCGTCGTTCCAAGCATCGAGCAGGCGACTGGATTGGCCTCGATGGCGACGCCCCGACCGTCGTAGACGATGACGCCGCCTGGAAAACGTTCGAGAGCGCGGCCTTCTTCAACCATTGAGACGACCCGCCCCGACGGGGCATGAACCGCGTCGTTCAGCAATCGGCTTTAGGCGCGGCGTCAAGTCGTAGCAAGATTACGGCGCGGGCCTCTACCGATCAGGACTTAAGTCACATCACCGGCGAACCGGTTTTCAGTCGAGCTCGCGCCTCACCCAGCGACGCGACGAGCGGTCCCAGTGCGAATGCCCGGCTGCTTCGCCGCCTCGTCCACTGCTAGGCCTGATCGCCGACATCGCCAACGCCGCGATGAATCTCGTCAACCTGAGGAATCGCGACATCTCAACCGTCGGAACCCCAGCCGTCGAGGTTTTATTCGGGCGGGACGAGCCGGCCCGCAGCAGCGTCTCCCGGGGTCACGGTCCGTCCGCGCAGAAGCGTGCGCACGGTCCGGCCGCGGACCGGCTGTCCTTCGTGCGCGCTGAACTGGTTCTTGTACAGCAGGTCCTCGCGGCGCACGACACCCCGATGACCCAGGTCGACGAGCCACAGGTCGGCGTCGAAGCCCGGCGCGATGTCGCCTTTGTGTCCAATGCCAAAGCGCCGGGCGATGTTGGTCGAGGTGGCGGCCGCGATGGTTGGGAGGTCCAGCAACCCTTGCCCGAGCAGCAGCTGCCGCGTGGTCTGGCAGCCTGAGATCCCGCCCCAGATCTGGGAGAAGTCATCGCCCTGCTTCAACCGGCGAGTGCTGGGCGAGTGGTCCGACACGACCATCGGCATCGTGCCGTCGCGGAGGCGCGACCACAGCGCGCGGCAGTCCGCGCGCGTGCGAAACGGCGGCGCGCATTTGCCCGCGCCACCGAGGCGCTCCAGGTCGTCCTCGGCATAGATGAGGTAGTGCGCGCACGTCTCGCCAGTGACGTCGGCGCCCGCACGCTGTGCCTGGGTGATCAGCTCGGCGCCGCGAGCGGTGCTGACATGCACGATGTGCAGCCGGCAGCCCGTGAGCTGAGCGAGCGAGACGGCCGCGAAGATCGCCTGCACCTCGGCCTCGGGCGGCCTCGATCGGATGAAGTCGAGTGCGCCGGCCCCCGCCACTCCCACCCTCAGTGCCGCGGGGAGCTCGGCGTGGACGAGCAGGATCGAGCCCAGGCCGGCGATTCGCTTCATGCCCTCCTTCAGCGTGTCCTCGTCGCAGGCGGGAAACTCGTCGATCCCGCTCGGGCACATGAAGGCCTTGAAGCCGGCGACGCCGCGCTCGGCCAGGGGTCGGAGCTGGTCGAGGTTTCCGGGGACGAGCCCGCCCCACAGCCGAAAGTCGAGCAGCGACGATCGCCGCATCGCCTCGAGCTTGAGGTCGAACGCATCCGCCGTGGTGGTCACCGGCAGGTTGTTGAGCGGCATGTCGATGAAGGTCGTGTAGCCGCCGGCGGCCAGCGCGGCAGACCCGTGGGCGATGTCCTCCCACTCCGTCCGGCCGGGCTCGTTGAGATGGACGTGACTGTCGATGCCGCCCGGAAGCACATGGAGGCCTGCGGCGTCGATCACCTCCGCCGTGCCCACCGCGAGGTCCGTGCCCACCTCCTCGATTCGGCCGCCGCGGACGGCGATGTCGGCGACGGACTCGCCGCGGGCCGTCACGACGCCGCCGCCGCGAATGATCAGGTCTGCCGTGCGACCAGCTCCAGGAAGCGACCGAGGACGTCGATCGCCACCGCCACGTCAGCTGTCTCGACCGATTCGGCTGGGCTGTGGCTGATCCCGCCTTTGCAGCGGACGAAGAGCATCCCGATGTCGGTGAGCGAGGACATGGCCACACCGTCGTGGCCCGCGCCGCTGGGCAGTGTGATCAGCTCGTGGCCCGATGCCTCGACCGCCTCGGACAGCAGGGAGACGAGCCGCGGCGCGCACGGCACCGCCGCGTCCTCCGTCAGCGGCCTGACACCCGCGGTCACGCCGCGGTTCCCGGCCAGCGCGTGAGCCTGGGCGATCAGGCGCTCGCAGGCCGCGAGGCGGAGGCCGTCTTCCACGTGACGGACGTCGAGGCTCAGCTCGACGCGACCCGGGATCACATTCGCCGCGCCACCGGGCACCCGTAGGTCACCGACCGTCGCAACCAGCCCGGGAAGGTTGCGGGCCTCGTGCTCGACCGCGATCACGTACATGGCAGCGACGACGAGCGCGTCGCGGCGCCGGTCCATCGGAACGGTGCCCGCATGCCCCGCCTCGCCCGTGAACGTGAGGCGGAAGCGGTTCTGACCCGCGATCCCGGAGACCACGCCGACCTGCAGCCCGCGGGCCTCGAGCACAGGGCCCTGCTCGATGTGGACCTCGCAGTAGCCGAGAACATGGCCCTGCTCGCGATCCTCGGCGATCCGGGCCGGGTCACCGCCAAAGGCGCGGATCGCATCGGCCATGGTCGTGCCGCCGGCGTCGGTGTGGTCCAGGTCAAGCAAGTCGAAGGTCCCCGCCACCGCGCGGCTGCCCAGGTAGGTCGAGCCGAAGCGAAGACCCTCTTCGTCGGCGAACGCGATGAGCTCGATGGAAAACGGAAGGCGCCGCCGTGAATCGCGCAGGCGCTGCACGGCCGCCAGGCCGACCATGACCCCGAGCGGCCCGTCGTACTTGCCGGCCCGGCGGACCGAATCGAGGTGGGAGCCGAGCAGGAGAGTCGCCTCGCCGTCGCCTTCATAGCGGGCGCGCAGGTTTCCTATGTTGTCGCGCCTGACGGTCATCCCGGCTTCGCGCATCCACCGTGAGACGTAGTCCTGCGCCTGGCGCATCGCCTCGGAGGCGAACGGCCGCGTCAGCCCCTCAGCCTCCTCGCTGCAGTTGGCGAGCACGTCGCACCGCTCCATGACTGTGTCGGCGTCGCTCACGGGAGCTCGGTGAACGTGATCTCCTGCGCGCCCTTCCAGAGCACCAGCTCGCCAAGCTCCCGCAACCGTTCGCCGCCCTCGACCACGGTGGCGAAATGGTTGCCGGCGAGCTGGCCGGCCTTGCTGGCGAAAAGCGTCGCGCCGTACGGAAAGAGGATCTCGGTCTCGCTGATCCCACCGGGATAGAGCAGCAGCTGCCCGGGTGCCGGGTGGCTCGTGTGATTCTCGTAGCCGAGGTCGAGATCGAGGACTCCGAACGGGATCCAGCAGGCCTCGCCACTCCAGCGGGCGTGGATGATCCGCGTCTGGAGTGGCAGCATGCTCCGGAACTTTGCGGCGGACTTTGGCGCGCGTGCGCTCTCGAGCTCGGCGAGGAACTGCATCCCCGCCACGCTGATCGCGACGCGCGCCGCCGCCTTTTCTATGCTCGCGACCCGAGGGTCGCCCTCGCCTCAGCCGTCTGTTTGCGGAGGCCGAGGTTGAAGACGAAGTAGAGCACCGCGGTGAGAATGAACCCGACGATGAAGGTGATGTCACCGAGGTTCGGGTTGTTCGTCGGAATCGGCCCGACGTAGACGCCGAAGTCGTTGGCGAAGAAGTACACCGACACGGCGAGCCCGATCAGCATCGCCACGATGCCCTGCCAGCGGAAAATCCTCGTGTTGTAGAACATGCTCTCGTCGCCGTAGTCACCTCGGCGCAGCCAGTAATCGACGAACACCACGGCGAGCCACGGCGCGATCCAGTAGCTGATCAGGAGCAGGAAGCTCTCGTACTTGCTGCCGGGGGCGACGTTGGCCTGGAAGATGACGCCAAGGACGAATCCGATCACGCCGACGACCACCGCAAGTGCCGCGCGCCTCTGGCGCAGCGTCATGCCCATCTCGCGGATGCCCAGCGAGACCAGCGACATGGTGCCGCTGTAGATGTTGATCGCGTTGGCGGCCACCGCGCCGACCGCGATGCAGATGAGCGTCAGGTAATAGATGGGGTCGGGCATGGCCCGCTGCAGCTGGGCGGTCGGGATGTCGGTGGCGCCCCACTTGGTGCCGGCCACCGTCGCGAGCACCGCGCCGGCCATCTCGAGCACGACGCAGGAGAGGAATACGCCGAAACCGGCCCAGAAGCCGACCATGGACCGGTTTGTCCCCGGCGGGAGGTAGCGGGTGTAGTCGGCCGCGAAGGGGTTCCAGCCGACGGCGTAGCCGAAGGCCGCGGTGAATGCCAGCGTCCATCCGCCGAAGCCCCCAGGCGAGGCCGGGCTGTACGAATACTTCCCGTTGACGAAGATGAAGACGCAGGCGACGGCAAAGACGATGCCCAGCAGCGGGAGCGCCCACTTCTCAAACGCGTGGATCAGGTTGTGCCCAAGCGTGGCGATCAGGACCTGCGCCACCACGATGACCAGAAACGCCAGCCAGAAGGGGAGATTGAAGGACGGAAACAAGGCCTGTAGCGCGAACGCGCCGCTGACGCTGTTGACGATGAACCAGCCGAAGGATGCGGTCAGGCCGTTGAGGGCGGCGGGCACTATGTTGCCGAGGAATCCAAACGCGCCGCGGCTCTCGACCATCATCGGAACCCCGAACTTCGGTCCCCACGATGACAGCACGGCGTGCGTGATCGAGCCAAGGAGCGTGCCGGCGATGATTGCAAGCGCCGCCTGCCACAGGTTGAGCCCGAGGATGGCGACGGCGAGGATGCCGATGAAGATGGTCGCGAACTCGAGATTCGGCGACAGCCACGTGAAGAAGAGGTCGACCGGCTTTCCGTGCCTCTCCTTGAGGGCTATGTATTCGACGCCGCCGGGCTCGACGGTGGCGACCCGCTCCCCGTAGTCACCCTCACGAACAGGGACGTGCTTCTCTACTTCCTGTACCGACTGCATCGACTCCTCCCCCAAATCAAACGGCCGGGACGCAGTACGTGGGGAAGTGTAAGGAACTGCTAGCTTTCGGTCGATGCTGGATCTGCTGCTGCGTGGGGCCCGGCTGCCCGGCCAGGAGGTGGCGAGCGACATCGGCATCCGCGACGGGCGGATCGCGGCGCCCGATGCCGAGGCCCGCGAGGTGGTCGAGCTTGGCGGCGCGCTCGTCACGCCGGCGCTGGTCGAACCGCACATCCACCTCGACGCCGTGCTGACGGTGGGCGAGCCGCGCCAGAACGAGAGCGGATCCCTCTTCGAAGGCATCGCCATCTGGGCAGAGCGCGTGAAGCGCCTGACCGTCGACGACGTCAAGCGGCGCGTCCGCACCGTGCTGCGCTGGCAGCTCGCCAACGGCGTGCAGTTCGTCCGCAGCCACGTCGACGTATGTGACCCGGAACTGCGCGCCGTGCGGGCGCTCATCGAGCTTCGCGATGAGATCGGCGAGCAGATGACGCTCCAGCTGGTCGCCTTCCCGCAGCAGGGCATCATGTCCTTCGAAGGCGGGGAGGACCTGATGCGCAAGGCGGTCGGCCTCGGGGTCGACGTGGTCGGAGCGATCCCGCATTTCGAGCTGACGCGCGAATACGGGGAGCGATCCGTGAAGTTCGCGATGTCGCTCGCCGCTGAAAAAGGCCTGCGGGTCGACATCCACTGCGACGAGACGGACGACGACCACTCGCGCTTCGTCGAGGTGATGGCTGCGGAGACGATCCGGCTGGGCATGGGCGGCCGCGTCACGGCCAGCCACACCACCGCGATGCACTCCTACAACAACGCGTACGCGTATCGCCTGATCAACAACCTGAAGCGCGCGGGCATGCACATGGTCACCAACCCGCTCGACAACTCAACCCTGCAGGGAAGGTTCGACGGCTACCCGATCCGCCGCGGCCATACGCGGGTCAAGGAGCTGCTGGCCGCCGGCGTCAACGTTTGCGTCGGGCACGACTCGGTGATGGACCCCTGGTATCCGCTGGGCTACGGCGATCCGCTGCAGGCCGCGTTCGTGCTCGCGCACTACGGGCAGATGTCCGGCCACGGCGAGCTGCGGACGCTGATCGACATGATCACGCGCAACCCGGCCGCGGCCCTCGGTCTCGACGGTTATGGGCTCGAGCCTGGCTGCCGCGCCGACCTGTGTGTCTTCACCGTGCCCACGGCGATGGATGCCATTCGCCTTGTCGCGCCGCGGAAGCTCGTGCTGAGGGCCGGAAAGGTGGTGGCTCGGACCGAGCCCGCCCTCACGACGGTGGTGTGGGACGGTCGCGAGGAGCCCGTCGACTTCTTGAAACCGGGAGCGAGCTAGCTGAGCGAGTAAATCCCCGGCAGCTCGCGGTAGAGGCCCGCGTAGTCCAGCCCGTAGCCGATCACGAACTTGTCCGGGATGACGAACCCGGCGAAGTCGATCTTGACCGGGATCTCTCGCCGCGCCGGACGGTCGAGCAGGGCGGCGACACGAAGCGAAGCCGGCTTCAGGCGGCGGAAGCGACGGAGGATCGTATCGACGGTGCGGCCCGAGTCGACGATGTCCTCCACCAGCAGCACATGCCGTCCGACCAGCGGCCCCTCGACCATGTGCGCGATCTGCACCTTTCCCGTCGTCGTCGTGCCCATGCCGTAGCTCGCCGCGCGCACGAACTCGAGCTCGGCGGGGATCGTCAGCGTGCGCAGCAGGTCGGCGGCGAAGACCGTGGCGCCTTTCAGGATCGCCACCATGACGAGCGGCGTTTCGATGTCCGAGTAGAGCTCGGAAATCTGCCGTCCAAGCTCATGGACGCGGCGCGAGATTCGCTCGGAGGAGATCAGCGCCCTCCCGCGCTTCTTTCGCTGCGGGGCTGGCCTGCGGGGTACCGCGACCTCTGACATCCGGCCCCAGTCTAGTTGCGCGATTGGCCCGACTGCGCCGTGATGCGGCGGTACAGTGCTCTCCGACGCACAGAGCTCCTACGTCTGAAGCCTCTTCGGGCCGGCTCGAAATCGACGCAGGAGCGATTGGATCGGATCGAAGTAGCGATCGTCCATGCGCTCCTTCAGCGGAATGATCGCGTTGTCAGTGATCTTGATGTGCTCTGGGCAGACTTCGGTACAGCACTTCGTGATGTTGCAGTAGCCGACTCCGGCCTTCTCCTTGACGAGGGCGGTCCGATCCAGCACATCCTTCGGATGCATCTCGAGGCTTGCGATGCGGATCAAAAACCTCGGACCGTAGAAGACGCTCTTGGAGTCGTGCTCGCGGAGGACGTGGCAGACGTCCTGGCACAGGAAGCACTCGATGCACTTGCGGAACTCCATCGACCGCTCGACGTCCTTCTGCTGCATGCGCCAGGGCTCGCTGCTCGTGGCGTCCTTGTCGCTCGGTGTGAAGGGCGGGATCGTCTTGTTGACCTCGTAATTCCAGCTCACGTCGGTCACCAGGTCCTTGATCAGGGGGAACGTCTTCATCGGGGTCACCGTGAGGCGGTCGCCGTACTCTGCGATCGGCGTCTTGCACATCAGGCGGGGGAAGCCGTTGATCTCGGCCGAGCACGAGCCGCACTTGGCCGCCTTGCAGTTCCACCGCACTGCCAGGTCGGAGGCGAGGTTCGCCTGCACCCAGAGCACCGCGTCGAGCACGACCATCCCCTCACGCACCGGCACCCGGTAGGAGACGAGCTCGCCCCCCGCCGGCGTCCCGCGCCAGATGCTCAGCTGGAGGTCGGAGACGTTCATCGCCTGGGCCATCACTCGCGCTCCTCGGGCGTGTAGCGCGCGTAGGAATGCTGGATCACGTCCGCGAGGTGCTCGGGCATGGGAGGAGCCGGCAGCGGCTTGACCACCATTCCGTCCGGTGACTTCTCCACCACGAAGGTGACCTTGCCGAGCTCGTCCTCAGTCCTCGGAAAGTCCGAGCGGGCGTGGGCGCCGCGGCTCTCCTTGCGCTCGAGCGCCGAGCGCAGCAGCGCTTCCGCGTTGACGAGCATGGAGTGGAGGTCGTTGGCCGTGTGCCACCCGGGATTGAAGGTCAGGGTGTTCGAGCCGCCCGCCCCGCACGCGCTCACCCGGGCTCCGAGCTCGATGACGGCGTCGAGACCGGCTTCCAGCCCGGCCTGGTCGCGGACGATCGGCGCGTACCTGGTCATCGCGTCCTGGATCTCGACCTGGAGCTTGTAAGGATTCTCTCCGGCCGGGCGATCGAGTGGCGCCATCAGGCCGGCGATCGCGTCATCGATCCGACCGTGGTCGAGCTTCGCCGGACCGGCTGTGGTGCCCTTCTTCACCGACGCGCCGGCGGCCTCGCCGGCCCGCTTGCCGAAGACCAGCAGGTCACTCAGGGAGTTGCCGCCCAACCGGTTGGCGCCATGCAGGCCGGCCGCCACCTCGCCGGCGGCGAAGAGGCCCGGTACGGTGCTCGCCCCCGACTCGGCGTCGACCAGCACGCCGCCCATGATGTAGTGGATGGTCGGCGCGACCTCCATCGGCTGCCGTGTGATATCGACCTTGGCCAGCTTGAGGAACTGTTCGTACATCGACGGCAGCTTGCTCTTGATGTACTCAGGTTTGCGATGGGTGATGTCGAGGAAGACACCGGCATGAGGCGAACCGCGACCCGCGTTGACCTCCGAGTTGATCGCACGTGCCACGACGTCGCGCGATGAAAGCTCCATCCGCTCGTGGTCGTAGCGCTCCATGAACCGCTCGCCTTCCTTGTTGCGCAGCACGCCGCCCTCGCCGCGCACCCCTTCCGTGACGAGGATGCCGCGCACGCCCGCGGGCCACACCATGCCCGTCGGGTGGAACTGCACCATCTCCATGTCGCGCAGCTGGGCGCCGGCGTCGTACGCAAGGGCCGTCCCGTCGCCCGTGCACTCCCACGAGTTCGAGGTGACCCGGTACATCTTGCCCGCGCCTCCGGTGGCGAGCAGCAGGGCGGCGCATCGATAAAGGACCACGGAACCGTCGGAGCGGCGGTAGCCGAGCGCACCCGCGATGGCGCCATCGGACTTGAGGAGCTTGAAGACAGTGACCTCCATGTGCACTTCCACGCCCCTGGTGTGCACCGCGCGGTCCTGGAGCGTACGGATGAGCTCGAGCCCGGTCCGGTCTCCGATGTGCGCCAGGCGCGGATAGGTGTGCGCTCCGAACGGGCGCTGGTGGATGCGTCCCTGCCATGTGCGGTCGAACACGGCGCCCCAGCGCTCGAGCTCGAGGACACGGTCGGGTGACTCACGCGCGTGGAGCTCCGCCATGCGCCAGCTGTTGATCAGCTTGCCGCCCTTCATCGTGTCGGCGAAGTGGACCTCCCACGTGTCCTGGTAGGCGACGTTGTGCATGGCCGCCGCGACGCCGCCCTCGGCCATCACCGTATGCGCCTTGCCGAGCAGCGACTTGCACACGATGAGCACCCGATTTCCCGCCCCCGCGGCGGCGATCGCGCCGCGCAGCCCGGCGCCGCCCGCGCCAAGCACGAGCACGTCGGTTTCGACGGTCTCGTAGGGGGCCGAGCTCACGAGATCCACCTCGGGTCGATGAGCCAGCCGTGCATCAAGACCCTGATGTAGATGTCGGTCGCCAGCACAGAGGTCAAGCTAGCCCAGGCCCAGCGGTCGTGCCGGATGTTCAGCACCGTGATGCCCTTCCAGAGCCGGAAGCGTGCCAAGGCCGAGCGCGAGCACGAGAAGCAGTCGAGCCCCCCGCCGGCCAGGTGTCGGAACGCATGGCAGCCGAACGTGTAGCCGGAGAGCAGCACCACGTTGACCAGCATCAGGAGCGTTCCGAATCCGATCCCGAACCGGCCGTTGAAGTCGAACGCGACGATGGCGTCGAACCAGAGGAACGCGACCTGCACCACGGTGGCGTAGAAGGCGAAGCGGTGGAAGTTGTTGAGGATCCATGGAAAGGCCGTTTCGCCGCGGTACTTCCCTCGGGCCGGTTCCGGCACGGCGCACGAGCGGGGATGCCAGAAGAAGGAGCGGAAGTAGGCCTTGCGGTAGTAGTAGCAGGTGAGGCGAAAGGCGAGCGGCGCCCACGCGACGAGGATTCCAGGTGGTATCGGGGTCTTGATCCACGGCGAGTCGAACGGGCTCAGGTAGGGCTGGTGGTAGCCCGCGGGTTGAAACAGCACGACCCAGGCCGCGTAGACGCCGAAGGCGCTGAGCGCGACCACGACGAAGGAGGGGTAGAGCCAGTCGGGGAGCCGGCTGTACGGGTTTTTCACCGCCGGCCGGCCCGCCGCCTCAGGTCGCGCCACGGGCTCCGAGATGGCCATCTTCAGCCTGAAATCTAGCTACTTGGGCCGGATGAGAAGAGCCCCCGGCCACGGGATCAGC
>DATEHQ010000124.1:0-23545 GCA_035279525.1 Candidatus Dormiibacterota bacterium | reverse complement strand
TCTTCGTCCGGTGCCGCGCACGCGCGACAGTCGACCCCGCCGTGTCCGTCTCGGGTCGGTTCCGCGTCCACCGGCGGCCGCAGCGCCCGCGGGTGCATCTCACCGTCGAACGGAAATGTGTCCCACGTCTCCACGGGTGGCATGCGCAGCGCACCGGCGGTCCGCGCATACAGCTCCTCCGGCGTCTCGGGCATGAATGCGCATGCTAGCTTCTGGCCGTGGACTGGCCGCCCGACTTCTATCTGATGCGCGAGGGCCGCGGCTGCCCGATGTGCGGGGGCGGACGACCTGACGAGACGCCCTTCGGTGTGCGGATCTTTGCCGGAAAGCGAAGTGATGCCTACCTTCAGCGCAGCGCGATACAGCGCGGCTACAGCCTCGTGATCTGGCGCGGCCATCACGTCGCCGAGCCGACGCAGCTGACCCCGGACGAGGCAGCCGGCTACTGGCTGGAGGTCCTACGTGTCGCGCGCGCGATCGAACAAGAGCTGAAGCCCGTGAAGATGAACTTCAACATCCTCGGCAACTCGGTCCCGCACCTTCACACGCACGTGATCCCGCGCTACGCCATCGACCCCAAGCCGACCCATCCCTTCCCATTTCCGCCAGACGATCCGCCGCCATTTGAGAAGGCGGGCTTTCGAACCGACGTCGCGCTCCTGCGTCAGGCCCTGGGCTGGAGCGGGTCCGTTAGTTGATCAGGCCCAGCTCACGGGCCTTGACGATGGCCTCGAGCTTCGAGTGCACCCCGAGCTTGCTGCCGAGGCTGCGGATGTGCGTCCGCACCGTCGTGTAGCTGATCCCGAGCTCGGCCGCGATGTTGCGGCTGGAGAGTCCTTCGGCGATCAAACGCAGCACCTCTTTCTCCCTCGGGGTGAGCCTCTCGAGCTGCGTCTCGATGGCCCGGCGCTTGGCGAGCAGGGTCGAGATCGTGCGCGGCGTGATGAGCATCTTGCCGCGCGCGACATCGCGAATCGCCTCCACGACCTCTGCGGCCGCCTTGGATTTGTGAATGAATGCGCTCGCGCCGGACTGCACCGCGGCGAATCGGGCCGCGTCGCTGTCCTCGCGCGTGAGAAAGATCATCTTCACTGCGGGCTCGACCTCGCGGATCATCGCCGCCGCATCCGCGCCGGTTCCGTCGGGGAGGCGAAAGTCGAGCAGCACTACGTCCGGATGCAGCTCCGACGCTCGCTCCGCGCACTCGCCCACCGTTCCCACGTTGCCGACGACCTTGAGGTCGTCCTGGCTGTCGATCAGCGCGGCCAGGCCTTCCGCCACCACGCGGTGGTCCTCGACGATCATCACCCGGACCGGTCCGTCCTCTGGGTGCGTGCCGTCGATTGGGCGTACCGGGGCTCCGGCGATGCTCACACCTACTCAACCGCCCCCGGCGGGCCAGTACCCGCCGCCGAGGCCCTACGAACCTGAGCTTACGATCTGTAGCCTGAGGTCCACGGCTCCGGTCCCCGGCACGCGCACGCTCGAGGGCTCGAGCCTGGAGTTGAACGGCGGAGGCTGCGCGGCGATCGAGTATTCGCCTGGATCGAGGTGGGTGGCAAAGGAGCCGTCAGGGCCCACCCGGACCGCCACGTCCGCGTGGCCGGGTCGGGTGAAAACGAGCATGTAGGCGGTGATCGGCGGGTCGCAGGGCTCACCCGCCGGGCAGGTCGGGGCTGTTCCGCGATCGAGCTGCCCGTCCACGTTGATGGCGCTCGCATCGGAGGCTGGCGGGGCGGCTGAGGGGGAGGACGATCGCGGAGCGACTCCGCAAGCGGCGATGAGGAGCATGACCAGGCTGCACATCGCGGCCACCGAGCCGCGAGCGCGGTTCACGCGCCCCACGATACGCGCGCCATGACGAAAATCGGGGCCGGCGCGCTGCCGGCCCCGATCCGATTGCGGTACGAGCGGAGTGGTTACGAGTTGAAGAAGTTGATCACCCTGGTGATCAGGTCCGCCTTCTGTGCGGCGCTCCCGTACTCCTCCATTGGAAACGAGATGAACACGACCTTGTAGGTGCCGCTGAACGAGAGCCCATCGGGCTGCCCGGCGTCATCCGTGAAGATCGCCGCCGCCGTGCCGTTGGGGGTGATCTCGTCCATGAAGCTGTTGCCGAGGACCGACGTGTTGAGCGGCACTGCGCCGACGCCTGCCGTGATGGTCCCGGTCACCTCGTGGACGTTCGCGGTGGCCTTGTCGTTCTGTCGCTCGCTGCCGTCCCAGGTCACGTGCAGGTAGTCGTGCACGAAGGACGTGGTGCCCGCGGCCTGGTCGAGCAGGTCCTGCCCGGAGACGAACAGGTGACCGCCGTTGTCGAGGTAGGCCTTGAGCTCGGATTCGTACTTTGTGATCGGCGCCGGGAAGCTGTTGCCGGTGAACCAGATCACGTGCTTGAACGACTCCATGTAGTGGAGCGGGATGGTCGGGTTGGCGTTGAGGTCCCACAGGCTGAACGGAACGCCCGCGCTCGTGAGCGCGGCTGTGTAGAAGGAGTTGGTGTCGGGGTTGTTGCCGTCCTCGTCGACGAGCAGCGTGTCGACTGCGACGGCGATGGTGTTGATGGTCGCCGATGCGCTCACGGTCGGGCTGCCCACAGAGGTGGCAGTGACCGTTGCGGTGTTGGTCGCGCCGTTGGCCGCGTTGGCCGGCACGGCCACGTTCACGCAGACGTTGGTCGACGCACCCGCGACCAGGCTGGGTGTGGTCGTCAACGGGGTGGTGCAGGTCGGGTCGAGGAAGGTGACGGTGAACGTGCCGCCGCTGGACGACATCTTGTAGCTGTCGGCCTTGAAGCCCTGGTTGGTCACGGTCTCCATGTAGTTCACGCTCTTTCCGTCATGCGCGCCGTCGGTCTGGGTCGATGGAGCGATCGTGACGGCGAACGGAGGCGCGATCGGGGTGACGACGGGCGAGCCGTTGGCCGCCACGCCCTGCGCCGAGGTCACGCGGTAGCCGTCGTCGACGATGGACTTGATGTTTCCGAGGAAGGCCTTGATCTGGACCGTGAGATGGAGAGAGACACTTCCACCGGCGGGGACTGACAGCCCAGTCCAGGTGGCCACTCCTTTAGCGAGGGAACCGCCGCTGTCGGCCGACACGAAGCTCGTGTCGTCCGGGATCGGGTCAGTGACAGTCACCCCCGTGGCGGCGGCGTTGCCGATGTTGTGGACGGTGAGCGTGTAGTTGAGGTTGCTGCCAGGGCCCACGGGAACTCCCGCGTCCGCCTTGGAGAGGACGAGCGCCGGAACGGGCGCCGACGAGTCCGCCAGCGTCCACGCGCCGCGCCCGTGCGTGCCGGCCGCGATCAGGCGCGGCGTCTGGCCCGGGTTCATGTCGATCTGGTCGATGGCGACGACGGGGAATCCGGTGCCGAGCTGCGACCACGTCGCCCCGCCGTTGTAGGTGACGAACGGTCCGACGTCCGTCGCGGCGTACAGCGTGTTCGGGTAGGACGGGTCGAGCGTGATCGAGTTGACAGGGTTGTCGGGCAGGTTGCCGCTGATGTTTGTCCAGTGCTCACCCGCGTCAGTGGTCTTGAACACGTGGCCCTGCTGGCGCGGCGTGGCCGCGTTGTAGCCGTTGAACGCGACGTAAGCGGTGCGGTAGTCGCTGCGGTCGACCGCGATCCAGGCCACCGGCCGGTTCGGGAGCGAGTGCCGGTTGTTGGAGTTGCCATGTGTGTTGACGCGCGTCCAGGTCGGGTTGAGGCTGACCTGGGCGTTGGGGCTGAAGTAGACGAGGCCGTCGAGGGAACCGGTGTAGACGGCCGTCCCGCCACCGACCCCGATCGCCGAGATCGTGCAGTTTCTGGCGCCGTTCGGCGACGGGCCGGTGCAGCCCGTCGTGAGGTCGGGGCTGATGATGTGCCACTGCACCGCGCCCGCGGAGTCCGCCTTGGCGTTGTCGGTGCGGTACAGGCGGTAGGTGCCGAGGAACAGCTGGTTGACGTTGTTGTGGTTGAGCACGAACGGCGTGTAGAACTCCGAGCGGTCGTTGCGGTCGATGCCGTTCCTGATGAACTGGTTGCTCAAGAAGAAGCTGCCGCCGTCGGTGATTCGCCACGGCGAGATCCCGAAGTACGTGCCGTAGACGTGTGTCGAGTCGGTCGGGTCGACGAGGACCTGGCCGCCGTCGCCGGAGGCGAGGTCGAACCACTGGGTCGTCGCGGTCGCCTTGCGCTCGGTGCCGTTGTCCTGCGAGCCACCCCAGATCCGAGGCGGCCTGGCCGGGTTGGTGGCGATCGAGTCGAACTGCGTGATCTGCAGCCCGTCGGGCGTTTCCGCGCCGGTGTTCGGGTCGATGTTCGAGTTCAGGTCGAAGTTCTGGAAGTCGGCGGACTGCAGCGAGGCCGGATCGTTCTGGGCGTCCGACGTGCCGTTGCGGCCGCCGCGGTCCGGGCTGGCCCAGATTCCGCCGTCGTTGCCGATCAGGACGTGCGCCGGGTTGTTGGGGTCGAAGGCCAGGGCGTGGAAGTCGGGGTGGAGGTCCCAGCCCAGGTTCTTCCACGTGGTGCCGCCGTCGTCGGAGCGGAAGACGCCCCCCGACGGGATGGGCATGTTGTAGCCGAACGAGCCGGCGACGAAGACGATGTTCGGGTTGATCGGGTCGGTCTCGACGACGTTGTCGTAGAAGCACTGGGTGCCGCAGTAGTCGAAGATCGTGTCGAGCGGGCCGGCGCCGGTGGGCATCTCGGTCCAGCTCGCGCCGTCGTCGGTGGACTTGAAGATGCGCGAGTTGTGATAGGTGCCGGCGGTGTCAGTCCAGTCGAAGCCCGTGTACAGCGTCGCGTGCGGCGCGCCCGACGGGTGAGAGATGCCGATCGAGAAGCGGCTCGGGCCGACGGTGAAATTGGCGTTCGCCGGCAGGCCGTTCATGATCGGCAGCCACGTAGCGCCGCCGTCGGTGCTCTTGTAGATCGCGTCGCCCCAGAACGACGCGTAAAGGGTGCTCGTGTTCTGCGGGTCGATCCGGATGTCGGTAGCACCCAGCGAGATCGCAGGCGCCGGCTTGAGCAGCGTCCAGCTCACGCCGCCGTCCTTCGATTCCCACAACCCGAAGGTCGAGTGGACAGGAGGCGAGACACGTCGTGTGCCCCCACGCCCGCGCAGGACCGAGGCGTAGAGGTGGTTGGCGTTGTTGGGGTCGACCGCGAGCCGCGAGATCGACACGCCGACGAAGAAATCGCCCGAGACGTGTGACCAGGTCATGCCGCCGTCGGTCGACTTCAGAATCCCGTTTCCGTAGTAGCTGTCGCCCGAGAGCGCGCCTTCGCCGGTGCCGTCGTAGACGACGAGGTCGTTCGAAGGAGCGACCGCCAGCGCGCCTGTTGCCAGGGAAGGGAGGTTGTCGGTCCTGTTGACCCAGGTCATGCCAGTCGGACCGTTGTCCCAGACATCGGTCGGGCTCAGGGTCCAGATTCCCCCCTGGGCGGCGCCGAGGATGAATGTGCCGTCCTTGCTGATCACAAGGGCGCCGATACGACCGGCCACCGCCGCCGGGTTGCCGTCGCTGCGCTGGAGCTGTTCGAATGGGTTCGGGCCGATCGCGTTCCACGCGCTGCTGAAGGTCGTCGGACCGGGCGCCGGCGTGTGCTTCAGGAGCTTGGCCTGGTTGGCCGCAGTGGAACGCAGCGCGCCCGCCTGCTCGATGCTGAGCTTGTTGTCGCCGGCCGTGCGCGCGGCGGTGAACTGGTTGTCCAGCGCCAGCAGCTGCGCCTCGGTGTCGTCGCTGAGCTGATTGTCGAGAGAAGTCGCGCCCGGGATCCTCCCGGGGTTGTCGCCGCTGCCAGGCACCGGTGGCGCTTGCGCCCAACCCGGGCCGACGGCGGCTGCGAAGACCGAGACGGCGAGCGCGGACGCAGTGAGCCAGCGGGCGAGTCCTTTCCCCATATTCCTCTCCCCAGCGGAACACCAACACCACGAATCGAGGGCCCCGGTGTGTCCAGGACACCTCAAAGGACGCATTACTGTGGCAATGCCCTGGTCGAAAAGTCAAGTTGACTCTGCGCGCATTGCGCGAAACCTCCAGTGCTGGCTAACGTAGGTCTCGCATGGAGGAGCGTGATCCGCTCGCAGCGGCGGTGTCCGCCGAGGGCACGTCGTCCGCCGAGGCCGCATCGTCCGCCAGAGCCCTGACCCCGGAGCGCGTGCTCGCCGGCACCCAGGCGCGCATGGCGCCGTGGCGCACGCTCATCTCGGCCGTGCATCCGCACCCGTCGGTGAAGATCAACCACGGCGCCACTTTCCTCGTGACCGACCAGCAGGGCGCCATCCCGCTCGACACGTCGGGGGGCGACTACGGCCTGTACTCCGCCGACACCCGATTTCTCTCGCGGCACGAGCTGCGCATCAACGGCAAGCGACCGGAGTCAGTCGCTTCCGTGCGGCTCTCGTTTCGTCATGCGCGGTGGCACGTCATCGCAGACAGCATCGCGGGCGCCGGCGGCGACATGCGCGAGACCCGCGTCGCCATGACCATCGACCGACTGGTCAGCCTCCATCAGCTGCACGAGGACCTCGTGCTCCACACCTACGGCCGCGCTCCGCTCACCGTGCTGCTCGAAATCGCGCTCGAGTCGGACTTCGCCGACCTCTTCGAGGTCCGCTATCAGTCATGGCAGCGCCGCGCGGACCTCAACACGTGGTGGGTGGGACCCAACTGCCTCGAAGCGCGATACCAGAACAAGGACTTCGTGCGCCGCTGCCTGGTGCGCACGCTCACCGAGCGCGCGGGCGTCACATACGCGAACGGAGCGCTGCGCTTCCCCATCGACCTCCAGCCCGGCGTGGAGTGGAAGGTCTGCCTGCAGTACGACCTGCTGACGGACGATCACCAGCTGCCGGACCTGGCGCCGCGCTGCCTTTTCGAGTCTGGCGGTGACCCGATGCGCCAGGCGCGCAGCTGGCAGAGCTCGGTGACCCACATCGACCCGGCCGACATGAGGCTCGGCCTTGCGTACGAGCGCGCCGTCGAGGACTTCGCTGCGCTGCGACTGCACGAGCAGGAGTCATCGTCCCAGCTGTGGATGCCCGCCGCCGGGCTGCCTTGGTTCATGGCGCTGTTCGGTCGCGACTCCGCGATCGCCTCGATGCAGGCGATGGTCGCCCAGCCGGCCGTCGCCATGGGCACCCTCGAGAACCTCGCCCGCTGGCAGTCGGACTTCGATGACCCGGAACGGGACGCGGAGCCGGGAAAGATGCCGCATGAGCTGAGGGTCGGTGAGTGGGCCCATTTCGGCATCGTCCCGCACCGCCCGTACTACGGCACGGCCGACGCGACTCCTTTATATCTGCTGCTGCTGGCCGAGAGCTTCCGCTGGTCGGGCGACGCCGAAGGCCTGAAGCGTTTCCAGCACACGGCCGAGCGATGCCTGGAATGGATCGACCGTCACGGCGATCGCGACGGCGACGGATTCCAGGAGTACGCGCCGCGGACGCAGAAGGGCTACCGCAACCAGGGATGGCGCGATGCCCACGATGGCGTCCTGGACGAGACCGGATCATTTCCCGAGCTCCCGATCGGCACGTCGGAGATGCAGGCCTACGTCTATGGCGCCAAGCTGCAGACGGCGCCCCTGTTCGAGGCGTGGGGAGACGGCGCGACCGCCGGCCGGCTGCGTCGCGAGGCCCGCGAGCTGCGCCGCCGCTTCATGGACACGTTCTGGCTGGAGCCGCAGGGCGAGGTGGCGTTCGTCCTCGACGGTCGCAAGCGAGCGGTCCCGACAGTGGTCTCGAACTCGGGCCACTGCATGTGGATGGGCATCCTCGACCCGGAGCACGGGCGCGCGGCCGGCAGAAGGCTGATGCAGCCGGACATGTTCACGGGCTGGGGGCTGCGGGTCCTGTCCGATCGCCACCCTTCGTATGACCCCCACTCCTACCAGCGCGGTTCGGTCTGGCCGCACGACAGCGTGATCGCTGCCGCGGGGCTCCGCCGCTACGGGATGGTCGAGGAGGCATGGACCCTGCTCGACGGTCTGCTGGGCGCGGTGATGTGCTTCGAGGACCTGCAGATGCCCGAGCTGTTCGCTGGACTGCCCAGGAACCAGTTCGCCGTGCCGGTGCCCTACCGGATGGCCAACGTGCCGCAGGCCTGGGCGGCAGGTTCGATCCTGCAGATGGTCCGGATCCTGCTGGGGCTGGAGCCTGACCTGCCGGCGAACCGCGTCTACGTCGACCCCGCGCTCCCCCCGTGGTGCCCCGAGCTGGCGATCAACGGGCTCAAGCTGGGCAAGCAGGAGCTGAGCCTGAGCGTGCGTCGCGGCGATCGTGGCGGCCACGTCATCGACGCCGAATCGGGAGCCCTGGAGATCGTGCAGGGCACGCCGCCCTGGCTCGAGCTCGAGGGGAGCCTTTAGCGCCGGGTAGTAATCGCCGCCATGGCGTTCCTGCACGGCCCGCGGCGGTGGGATGTTGTATTGATGTGGAGCCCAGGCGAATCGCTCTCATCGTCAGCCCGTGGTACCCGGTCCCCCCGAGCGGATATGGGGGCATCGAGCTCATGGCCTACAACCTCGCCCGCGAGCTGCAGGACAGGGGTCACCGGGTCAGCGTCATCGGACAGCAAGGCTCCCGGGGCCCGTTCGAGACCATCGGGGTGGCGCCTGAAAGCTGGTCGCTGCAGCTCGGGACCATGCATCACCTGCCGCGCGAGCTGCTCTTCCTGCATCGCGCCTACGACGTGGTCAGCCGCCGCGCCTTCGACGTCGTGCACGACAACTCGGGCCTCGTCGGGCTCCTGGTCGCGGCCACGGCGCGGCTGCAGACACCCGTCGTCGGCACGCTTCACGGCGCACTGACAGAGGCCGAGGGCGAGTACCTGGCCGCGATCGACCACCAGGTTCACCTGGTCGCCATCAGCGAGGCGCAGAAGGCGCTGGTCGCCGGCGTGAACTGGCGCCGCGTCGTGCACAACGGAGTCGATCCGTCCGTGTACCACCGGGTGACGAACCGCGATGAGAAGGAGGACTACCTGGTCAACCTTGCGCGCATCTCACCGAACAAGGGCCAGCACATCGCGATCGAGGTTGCGCAGAGACTCGACATGCGCCTCGTCCTCGCGGGCAAGATCGACCACGACGCCGGCCAGTATTTCGAGGAACGCGTCAAACCGCACCTGAACGACCGCATCACCTGGCGCGAGAACGTCGAGGGCGAGGAGAAGGCAGACCTGCTCGCAAAGGCGCAGGCCATGCTCTTCCCGATCGAATGGGATGAGCCCTTCGGCCTCGCGATGGTCGAGGCGATGGTGAGCGGCACGCCCGTGATCGCGCTGGCGCGCGGCGCCGCGCCCGAGGTGGTCGAGTCCGGTGTCACAGGTTTCCTCGCGAATGACGTGGACGGGATGATCAAGGCGTATGGGTGCGTCAAAGAGATCGACCTCGAACGCTGCGCGAGCGTCGCGGCCGAGCGCTTCGGGCCGAAGAGAATGGCTGATAACTACCAGTCTGTGTACGAGCGCGCGATCGAGGAGAGGTACTACCGGGACAGGCTCTGAGTCACCACGTTGACGCCTGACGGCACCCGCCCCAGCTTGACCTGGGTCCCATGCACCGCGAAGTCGACTCGCTCGCCGGCGAAGTGAAGGCCGCTCACCTCGACGCGGCTCCAGAGCTGCGTTTCGACGGGCGCGAGGCGCAGCGTTCCCCGCTTCGCGTCCGCCTGCAGTCCGAGCAGCGATGACACGAGCGTGAACATCGCCGCGGCCGACCACAGCTGCGGCGTGCACGTGTTCCAGTAAAGGTTCGGCGCGCGGCCTTCCTCGCGCTCGTCGCCGCAGAAGAGCTCCGGCGGCCGGCGCAGCGGAAACGCGATCGCTGACTCGAACAGCGCGCGGGCGATCAGCTCGGCCTCCTTGACGAAGCCATAGCGGCGCATGCCGGCCGCGGCGAGCGCGCCGTCGAAGGGCCATACCGAACCGTTGTGGTAGCTGCTGGGGTCGTAGTTGACGGCGCGGTCGGAGAGGGTCCGCACGCCCCATCCGGAGAACAGCTCGGGCGAGGCCAGGCGTTTCGCCACCGCGCCGGCCCGGGCCGGCGGCAGGATGCCCATCCACAGGCAGTGGCCCGGGTTCGAGGTGATGGCCTTGACCTGGAGCTTGGAGCCGTCCAGGGCCTGGGCCACGAACCGCTCGTCCGCCATCCAGAAGTCCTCGTTGAACCGGCGCTTGAGCTCGGCGGCGGCATGCTTCAGCTCCGGGCGCCGGGAGGACATGCCGGTCATGGCGCGGTACAGGTACGCCTGCACCTCGCACAGCGCGGCGGGACGCGAAGCGTCGGTGCCGTCGGTGTGCGTCAGCGAGTCGTCGGAGTCCTTCCAGCCCTGGTTCCGCGCCCGAGCGCCCCGATATTCGATGTATCCGTCGCCGTCCAGGTCTCCGTAATTGACACACCATTCGAGCGCCTTCTCGGCCGCCGGCCAGAGCTCGTCGACAAGCCCCATGTCTTTGGTCCAGGACTCGGTCTCGCCCAGCGTGCAGACGAAGAGCGCCGACGCGTCGATGGTGCCGAAGAGGACGGGCGGCCACAATCCGCGTTCGACCACCTCACCGCTCCGCACCTCGTGCAGGATCTTGCCCGGCTGCTCCTCGCTGTCGAGGTTCACCTTCTTGCCCTGCCGTTTCGCGAGGTAGCGAAGCACTCCCGCCGCGATGGCCGGGTTCACAGGGAGAAGCTGCATCGAGCAGATCAGCGTGTCGCGAGCGAACGGCACCGCGTACCAGGGAAGTCCGCCGGTCGGAAAGATCCCGGTGTCGTAGCGGTTGCAGAGCATCCGGATGTCCTTGATCGCGCGGTCCAGGACCTCGTTGACCAGTGGATTGTCGGTGCGCACGTTCATGCACTCGGAGGCCCAGCGTGGATAGACGTCGCCGGCCGCTCGAATGCCCGCGTCGAAATCGATGCTCTTCGGCGCCGACTCCGGCACGACCTCGATCAGCCAGGTGAACGTCTCACCCGGGCGAAGGCGCAGCTGGTGCTTCAGCCCTTCCGGAAAGGCGATCACGCGGCTCGCATACTCGACCCCTCCGTCGCCCTCGAAGCGGATTCCTTCGACGGTCTTGCTCGCGCGCGCGGGCACAGGGGCAGGAAGGTCCGGCACGATGCCGCGGATCGCCAGCATGGCCGCGAAGTCCGCGGCCGCCTCGATCTCCACCACCGCGTCCACGACGATCGAACTCGGATTCGTGAAGGTGATCCGCTCGCGCAGGCCCGCGTCCACGAAGCGGTGGCGCGTCACCGTCAGAGCGCCGGCGGACAGCGTGAACAGGGCCCATCCGTCATCCACGTCGAGCCCGGTCGCCGCCGGCTCGAGCCCGTCCACCAGCAGCCTGAAGGACGAGAGGATGCGTGTGTCCCCGAGCCAGAGGCCGTCGCCCGAGAACTCGCCGGAGCGGATCGAACCGTCGCGCGCTGAGACGGCAAAGCAGCTGTCCTGCTTGAGCATCACCCGCTCGGCGATCAGCTGCCCGGCCGAAATCATCGGGCCGAGAGTGTGCGTTAGCGGCGGTTAGTTCGCGGTGCCTATCGCGGTTGTTTTTGCCGACGCTTCGAATGCAGGCCGGGTTCCGACGGCGTAGCCGGTCCACTCGTTGCGCGCGAGCAGGTCCACCGCCATCGCCTCGAGGTCGCGCACGCGCTGGTTGGCCCGGATGGCCTCGCGGATGGAGAGGATGCCCACGGCCGGGTGCCGTCTTTCGATCACGTGGCGAAGCATGTTGAGGTGCGCGTTGTCGGGAACGCCCGGCTCGCGGATCCTGCGCACCGCGGCTCGCACGGTGGCCTGGGTGCCGTCGATCGCCTCGCCCTTGCCGAAGTCGAACTTGTAGCTCGGGCTGCGGCCCGCGGCGCGCTTCTCGCCGCTGAGCTTGATCCACTTGGCGTTGTCGGCGCCCTTCCCGACGTCGACCACGAGCCGTACCGGCCTGCCCTGGTAGTGGAAGGTCGCGTTCATCCGCGCGTAGCTCTCGCGCTGGCCGGTCAGCCCCTCGTGGCGTCCGACCAGGAGCGGCGAGGTGGCGTCGAGCCTGATCCTGTCGATCGGCGTCAGAAGCGACATGATCGCGAACGCGTGCGGGATGAGGTCCGCGATCACGCCGATATCCGCCGCGGCGCCGGTGAGCGGCTGCTCCTCGAGGATCTCGATCTTGATCTCCTCGACGCTGTCGAGGAAGTTGCGCAGCGTGCGCTCCTCGGCGAGGAGCAGGCCCAGCAGCCGCACCTCGAGCTTGAAGTAGTAGTGGTCGGCGGCCACGATCTCCACCCCGCCCGCAGCGGTGTCGAGGAAACGGCGGTACTCGTCGGGCGGGGCGCCCAGGGGCTTCTCGATCAGGACCACGTCGCTCAGGTCGTAGTAGCGCGCCAGCGTCGGCAGGTGGGTGGCCGCGGGCGTGGCGATGTAGGTGATCACGTACGAGCTGGACTCGAGCTCGCGCTCGAGCTGATCGTGCGCCGGTGACGCGTGGCTGTCCCAGTAGAAGGAATCGCCGTGCGTGCGGACCTCCTCCTCTTTGACCGCCAGCCTTTCGTGCGAGCCTGAGGTGTCCTGCTCCACGACGTGGGTGCGGAAGTTGAAGAACTGCTTGAGCGTCAGGAGGTGCTGGTAGGCCTTCTGTCCCCATTGACCGAAGCCGATCAGGACGAAGTCCTTCTGCAGGTGGCGTTCCTCCTCGGCCAGCGCGTGAAGGCGCGCGTTCTTGATCGCCACGGCGGCCTGGAGGGCGAGGCCCTGGGCGCGCTGCACCTCCTCCGGCGTGAAGAGGCGCCTGCGCTCGCGCTCCGCGAGGAGCGCGGCGCCGATTGGCTGGCCGTCGGCAACGAGAGGCAGCGCCATCAGCGAGCGCACGCCGAAAGCCTTCAGGTATCCGGGGTCGACCTGGGCCGCTTCGGCCGTGTCGTCGATCACGACCGGCTCGCCGCGGTCGAGCACGTCAAAAAGAAACGACGGCTGCGAGCGCTCGCCCCGCATTCGCCGCCATTGGTCCTCGAGGTCTGATGCCGCCGCGCCGTACCAGCCCTCCCGGTCTTCTTCGTAAAGCGCGATCTGGCACAGCGACGCGTTGACGAGGCGGGCGAGGTTCTGCGCCACCAGGCGCAGCGTCTGGTCGAGGTCGATCGAGCTGGCGATCGCCTTGCTGACGTCGGCGACGAGCTCGAGCTGCTCGGCGTGGCGCTGCGCCTCCTCGTAGAGGCGCGCGGTCTCGACCGCCACGGCGAGCTGGCCCGCCGCGGCACGCAGCGCCTCGACCTGCCCCCAGTCCGGGCGACGCTCGGCGGAGCGGTGATACCCGACCTCGAGCACGCCGCTCGCCCGCGCTGACTGGTCGGTCCCGAATGGCACGAAGATGCGGATCAGGTCCTGGTGCCCACCGCGCTCGAAGACCTCCCCGGCCAGGGTGAAAGGCGCGGTGTCCGCGGGGCGCGCGTGCTCCTTCTCTCCGACCAGGGCCGCCAGCACCTGGCCGCGCACCATTCCGTTGCTGTACACGACCGGAACGTCTGCCCAGGCGACCTGCACCGGGATCGTGCCCGTGACGACGTCGCTGTGGCCGGTCGAAGGCATGGGCCCGACGATCACGGGTTGCCATGTCCGCGCCACGTGGACGAGCACGTCGTCGTCGGCGAGAGCGCGATCCTCCTCGAGCGCCCAGCGCGGCACGCGAGTGTGCTGTCCGCGCGACGCTCGCGAGCTCTCCGCTGCTTCGATCGCGGCAGTCGTGGCCGCGCCGGCGGCCATCTTCACGACCGAGGTCTGGTCGTCGCGCTCGTCGAGCAGGTACACGGTGGCGAAGTTGAAGTCGAACTCGGGCACCTCAGAGTCCGTCAGGTGGCCCACGACCGCGTCGATCACGTCGTGGCGCGACGCGCCCGGCCGCAGCATTGCGCTCGTCATGTCACCCAGCGCGCTGAGCAGGCGGTTGCTGTTCTCGAGGTCGCCGATCAGGCGCTGGGACGCCAGCGCGCCGCCGATCAGCTCGGCGCCGGCCTTGAGCATCTCGTCTGTCGCGGGCGCGCGGCGCACGGTGGCGAGACGGTCGCGGCTGACCACCATGAGGAATCCGTGCGGCTGCTGGGGATTGCCGAGGGCGTATGTCGCGACCGGATGCAGGTCCGCTTCGGAGGTGACGGCGCCGACTGTCCTGTCCAGCGCCTCCTCCCAGGCGACCGATGGGTCAGGCCTGTCGACGCGACTGGGCGCCGCGACGCGCAGGTGCGCGGTCACGAGCTCGAGGCTGGTGCGCTGCGCGGCGAACTGGTAGATCGCGGCCCCATCGAGGTTGCTCGCCATGAGCAGGTCCGCGAGCGCGATGGAGAGAAGGCGGCGCAGCTCCTTGACGTCGGTGCGCGAGTCGCCGACGGGCGCGGTGAGGAGGTTGGTGAGTCTCGCGATGCCCTCGAGCGCCGTTCGGGCGGAGCCCTCCAGGACGGACTGCACGACCGCCGCCGCCGCGGCGGCACGACGTTCGAGCTCGCGCAGCTTCGAGTCATCCGGCGCGTGGTCGCGCGAGCGGTAGTTGAGGTAGACGAGCCCGAGCAGGCGGTCGCCGAAGAGGAGGGGCAGCCCGATCGTCGACTGAACCTGGTACCGGCGGATGAAGGTGCTGTCGATCTCCGCGGGCGCGTTGCGGGCGATGAGGCGCTGGCGCGTGGCGGTCAGCCAGACCGTGGAACCGTACTGGTGCACGCCCAGCTCGTCAGGCACCTTGCCCTGTCGCGCGTCTTCGAGGTACCGCCCGAGCTGCTCCCGCATGTCGCGCAGCGAGTCGAGCAGGCTCTCCTGAGGCTGGCCGGTGGCGAAGGGCGCGTAGTAGGTGTGGGTGGCCTCTTCGTAAAGGAAGATGGACACGATATCCGCGCCCGAGGCGTGCTGGAGGTCGGCGACGACGCCACGAAGGACTGCTGACAGCCCGGCGGTGCTCTCGACGGGCGGGCGCATCATCGAAGCGGACTAATGATGGAACATCCGCGGCCGACCTTCATGCGCCGGCGCTGGGCCGGCCTCAACGGCATGTGGGAATTCGGAACCGACCGCAGGTTCGGTCGCACCATCAACGTCCCGTACTGCCCGCAGGCGAGCCTCTCCGGAATCGGCGACCCCGATCCGGGTGACGAAGTCTGGTACCGCCGCCGCTTCGACGCGCCGGAATGCGCCCACCTGCTGCTTCATTTCGGCGCGGTCGACTACTGGGCGACCGTGTGGGTCAACGGAGAGGAGGTCGCGCGACACGAGGGCGGCCATACCCCTTTCGCCGTCGACATCTCGGCGGTCGCGGGACGCCAAGGAAACGAGCTCGTGGTACGCGCCGAGGATCCGCTCGCCGACAGGACCATCCCACGCGGAAAACAGCACTGGACCGCGACGCCCGAGGGCATCTTCTACACCGCGACGATCGGCATCTGGCAGACGGTGTGGCTCGAGCCGCTGCCAGAGCGGTACATCCAATCGGCGCGCGTCACTCCCGACTTTTCCGCCGTCGCCGTCCACATCGAATCCATCGCGGATGGCGACGTCGACGCGGTCGTGAGCTTCGCGGGCCACGAGCTCGCGCGGCGGAGGGGCGACGGCTGGATCGAGCTGCCGGAGAAGCACCCCTGGAGCCCTGAGTCGCCCGCGCTGTATGAGGTGCGGCTGGCGCTCGGCGACGACGAAGTCGAAACGTATTTTGGGCTGCGCGAGGTGGAGGCGCGCGACGGTCGATTCCAGCTCAACGGCGAACCCTACGTGCCGCGCCTCGTCCTCGACCAGGGGTACTTCCCCGGAGGCCTGCTGACAGCGCCCTCGGGCGCCGCACTCAGGCGTGACGTCGAGCTGGCCAAGAGCCTCGGCTTCAACGGCGCGCGCAAGCACCAGAAGGTGGAGGACGCGCGGTGGCTCTACTGGGCCGACCGGCTCGGGCTGCTCGTGTGGGCCGAGATGCCGAGCTTCCGCCAGGACTCGCCCGAGGCGCGGCGACGCCACATCACCGAGTGGGCCGCCGCGGTCGGGCTGCAGCGCGGCCACCCATCCGTCGTCACGTGGGTCCCGATGAACGAAAGCGACGGGCTCGGTCCGGATGCGGCTTCTTTTCTGGAGGACCTGTACAGGACGACCAGGGACCTGGACCCGTCGCGGCCCGTGGTCTCCAACGACGGCTGGGAGCACGCGACGTCCGACCTCTGCACGCTCCACGACTACTCGTCGCCGGCCGTGCTCGCCCGCCGCTACCGAGACCTTGCCTCGGCCCTGGACCCGAGCGGGCGCGGGCGCCCGCCGTATCTGCCCGGGTATCGGCACCGTGGGGAGCCGGTGATCGTGAGTGAGTTCGGCGGCGTCGCGCTGGCCGGCACCAGCGGATGGCACTACGCGGAGGCGGCCGACCCGGCCGCGCTCCTCGAGACCTATCGGGAGATGGTCGAGGCGCTCATGGAGCCCGGCCCGGTCGTGGGGTTCGGATACACGCAGCTGACCGACGTGATGCAGGAGGCCAACGGCCTGCTCACCTTCGACCGCCGGCCGAAGATCGACCCCGACCTCCTGCGACCCATCACGCAGACGCCGAAGAGGCACTGAACCGCCGCTCCGTCTTCCGGAGAGCCTCGTCTTTTCCGGAGAGGCCGGACTATCGGGGGTCGGGGCGGCTCGCTTTGCCGGAGAGGCCGGACTATCCGAGGCCGGGGCCCCTCGTATTGCCGGAGAGGCCGGACTATCCGGGGCCGGGGCCCCTCGTATTGCCGGAGAGGCCGGACTATCCGAGGTGGGGGACCCAGGGTCGAGCGGCGCCTACACGCCGCTCAGTGAAGCGGAGCGCGCCAGCTCACCCAGCCACGCGAGGCTGGGCTTGGGGACGCGCGCGAACGTGCGCCGGTCGACGGCGACCAACCCGAACGTCGGCGCATAGCCGAAGGCCCACTCGAAGTTGTCGAGGAGCGACCAGTACAGGTAGCCCCGCACGTCGATCCCCTCCCGCATGCAGGACCGCACCTCGCGCAGGGCGGCCTCGATGTAGGCGATGCGCCTCTCGTCGTGCGCCGTGGCGATCCCGCTCTCCGTGACCAGGATCGGCACGCCTGGGCAGCTGCGGTGCGCGCGCCGGATCGCGCCGCCCAGCGCTTCGGGGTAGTACTCGTAGCCCATCTGCGTCGTCTCGTGCGTCTCGGTCAGCTCGCGCGTGGTGTCACTCCAGTCGTGGCCGGGACTCCGCGGACCGTCGGGGCCGATCCGAAACCGCGTGTACGTCTGCACTCCCACGAACTCGTCGCCGCGCGCCAGCTCGAAGAACCAATCGCTGACCCGGGACTCGAGCTCGAGCGACGAATTTCCTGGAACGGCGCCGTCCTCGTACTGGATGTCCGGCAGCGCCAGCGTCACCCCGACCGGGACGTGGGCGCGCGAGCGGATGGCCGCGGCGCCTCGCCGGTGTCCCTCGAGCAGGTTGTCGACCGCGCGCTGCGCGCCCTCGCGGTCGTCGTTGTGCCCAGGGGGGTTGACGCCCAGCAGCCAGCCGCTCGAGCCGAGCCCTTGCGGCTCGTTGATGGTGCATGCATAGCCGATGAGGTCGCCCAGGGCCGCCGTCGCCCGCTCGCAGTAACGCTCGAAGAGCGGAACGAAATCCTCGGCGGCAAGGCCTCCCTTTTCATGGAGCCAGCGCGGCACCGTGAAGTGGTGAAACGTGACGAGCGGCGTGACGTTCATCTGGCGGCACGCCTCCAGGACGCGGCGGTAGTGGTCGAGCGCCGCGGCCGAGAACTCGCCCTCGGCCGGCTCGATGCGCGCCCACTCGATGCCGAACCTGAACGCGTTGAGGCCGGCGCCCGCGACCAGTGCGATGTCCTCGCGGTAGCGGTGGTAGGAGTCGCACGCATCGCCGGACGGCTCCCGGCACGGCGTCGACTCGATGTGCTCCCACCACCACCAGTCGCTGTTCACGTTTCCGCCCTCGGTTTGATGCGCCGACACGGAGGCGCCCACGAGGAAGCTGTCGGGAAGCCGGCCGGCGTCAGTCATCCGGCGAGTGTTCCACATCCGGGGTGGGCGATGACGTCGCCGAACTCGCCGCTTGACAGCACGCCGGGCGCGGCATACGATCGCCCCTAAACCGCTTTACTAAAGCGGTTTATTGCGCTGGGGGAGCTGGGCCTGTGACTTGGTCGCTCTTTGGGCTGGTCGGTGCCCCGGATCACCATCGCTGAGGTGGCGTCGGCGGCCGGCGTGTCGAAGACCGCCGTCTCGTTCGCCTTCAACAACCCGGACAAGCTCGGTCACGCGACCCTCGAGCGCGTGCTCGGCGTGGCGCGCGACCTCGGCTACACACCGCACCCGACGGCTCGCGCCCTCTCGATGCGGCGCAGCGGCACGATCGGCGTCCTCGTGCCGCAGAGACTCTCGGCGGTTTTCGCCAATCCCTTCGTGAGCGAGCTCATCCAGGGGCTCGGCGAGCTCTGCGAGGAGCACGACCTGACGCTGCTGCTCGTGCCGCCACTCGACGGTTCGCTCGAAGGGGCGATCAGGCAGGCGTCCGTCGACGGTTTCATCAGCCTCGGCCTGGGGCCCGACGACCACGCCCTCGCGGTGCTCGACCGGATCGGCATCCCGGCCGTCCTCATCGACTCGGAAACCTCTCCAGCGCACCCGGCGGTGAACGTCGACGACGAGGGCGGCGCCAGGGCGGCGGCGGAGCATCTGCTCCAGCTGGGTCATCGCCGCCTCGCGATCCTGGTCCTGCCGCCGACCCGCGGCCAGGCAGGTCCAACGCCGACCGCTGCGCGCCGCCTCGCGGGCTACCTGCAGGCCATCGATTCGGCCGGGGCTCCACCCCCGGTCACGTTGACGGCGGGCATCTCAGTTGCCTCGGGGGCGCGCGCCTTCGAGTCGCTGCCGGCAGGCGGCCGCCGGCCGACCGCCGTGCTCGCCATGAGCGACATGGCGGCCATCGGCGTGATGTCGGCGGCCCAGGCCGCCGGCGTCCGCGTCCCCGACGACCTGTCGGTGGTCGGCTTCGACGATCTTCCGATGGCGGCGTGGACGACGCCGCCACTCACCACCGTGCGCCAGCCGATCGTCGAGAAAGGTCGCCTCGCGGCTCGCCTGCTGATCCAGCGCATGAAGGGCAAGAAGGTCGACGCCCCGATGCCGCTCAGCACCACGCTGGTCGTTCGCGCCTCAACTTCCGAACCATCTCGAAGACCGAAGGAGGTGGTCGACCGGCGCGCGTAATCACCTCGGATCCAGGTCCGCGATTTGCCAAATCAGTGGAGGTACATAGAATTGAGTTTTCAGGGGCAGGGTCGCCGTCCGCTCAGCATCGATTGGGGGATTTGAAGATGCGCTCTAATTGGCTCAAGCGCAGCCTCGTCCTGTCGATCGCGGCGATGTTCACCGCGGTGGCGTGTGGCACGTCGTCTTCGCAGAACGCAGGAACTGTGCACTTTCTCGGGGTCTGGTCAGGCCAGGAGCTTCAGAACTGGCTCGCAGTCCTGAAGCCGTTCGAGGACCAGACCGGAATCAAGGTCAGCTACGAGGCGTCGCGCGACCAGGACGCGATCCTGACCTCGCGCGTCGCCGCCGGCAACCCGCCTGACGTGGCGGGCGCGCCGAGCCCGGCTCTCTTGACCTCGTTCGCAAAGCAGGGCAAGGTGGTCGCGCTGAACAGCGCGGTCGACATGACCGCCCTCCAGGCCAACACGGCCGACAGCTGGATCAAGCTCGGGGAGCCGCTCAACGACGGCAAGCTGTACGAGATCTTCGCCTGGGCCGACGTCAAGGGACTCATCTGGTACGACCCGAAGAACTTCCAGGCCAAGGGCTACAACGTGCCCAAGTCCTGGGACGACCTGATGAACCTTCAGACGCAGATCAAGGCGTCCGGCACCACCCCGTGGTGCATCACGGTCGAGAGCGGATCGGCCACCGGCTGGGCTGCCAGCGACTGGCTCAAGGAGATCGTGCTCAGCCAGTCGGGTCCCGACGTCTACGACAAGTGGGTCGCGGGCACGCAGAAGTGGTCATCGCCCGAGATCAAGATGGCCTTCCAGACCTTTGGCTCGATCCTCGGCCCGAAGTCCAGCAACACCTACGGTGGTTCGCAGTACATCATCGCCACGAACTTCGGTGACGTCGGCACCCCGATGCTCAAGAACCCGCCGAAGTGCTACATGCTGAACCAGGCGTCGTTCATCACCACCTTCTTCACCAGCGCCGTGCCCGGCATCACGCCCGGGACCGACTTCAACTTCTTCCCGCTCCCTGACATCAACCCTCAGTTCGCCGGCTCCCACGTCGTCGCCGGGGACACTTTCTCGATGTTCAAGGACAGCACGCAGGCCCGCAAGCTGATCCAGTACCTGACGACCGCCGACGCGCAGGCGATCTGGGTCAAGAAGGGCGGCAAGCTCGCCGTCAACAAGCAGGTCTCGGTCGACGACTACCCTGACGCGCTCGCCAAAGAAGAGGCCCAGCTCATCGTCGGCACCAAGATCGCCAAGTACGACGCGACCGACCAGATGCCGGCCGACATGAAGGCCGCGGCCTGGATGGACCTCGTCAAGTTCATCCAGAACCAGGGCCAGCTCGACTCGCTCCTGGCGCACCTGGACTCGGTCCAGGCGAGTGCCTACAAGACGTGACGGATTAGGTAGGAGAGAAGACGGTGGACTTCAGCGTTCTGCTGCAGGACCTTCCGACCCTCGTGCTGGTCATCGTCGGTGTGCCCGCGGTCCTCATCGGATACATAGTGGGCGCCGAGTTCCTGGTCCGCCGCCTACCCGACAAAAATCGACCGCAGGTCCGGCCCTGGATTTGGGTCGGACCTGCACTCGTTCTGGTCGCCGGCTTCCTCTTCATCCCCGCGATCATCACTTTCATCCAGAGCTTCGAGGACAACCATGGGGCGTTCGTCGGATTCCAGAACTACGCCACCCAGCTTGCGAACTTTCCAACCGGCGGGGTCTGGCTGGAAATCCGCAACAGCATCATCGTCTGGCTGATCCTTTACATGATCTTCGTCCTCGTCTTCGGCCTGACCATGGCGGTGCTCTTCGACCGCGTCCGGTACGAGACGATCGTCAAGTCGCTGATCTTCATGCCGATGGCCATCTCGTCGGTGGCGTCCGGTGTGATCTGGAAGTTCATGTACTGGTACCAGCCGCCGGGAGAGACGCAGACCGGGACCCTCAACGCCATCGTCACGTTCTTCCACCACGACCCGGTGGCGTGGCTGCAGGATCAGTGGCCGGGCACCCTCGCGATCCTCAACAACGTGGCCCTCGTCGCCGTCGCCACGTGGGGACTGACGGGCTTTTCGATGGTCATCCTCTCGGCCGCGCTCAAAGGCATCCCCGGGGATCTGCTCGAGGCGGCCCGGGTCGACGGGGCCGGTGAGATCACGATCTTCCGGCGCGTCATCCTCCCCCTGATGATGCCCACCGTCGTCGTCGTGGCGACGACGCTGGTCATCTTCGCCATCAAGGTCTTCGACGTCCCGTACGTGATGACCAACGGCAACTTCAACACGGACGTGCTTGCGCTGCGCATGTACAACCTGATGTACCAGTCGCACAACTACGCGGCGGCGAGCGCCGTCGCGATCGTGCTGCTGGTCGCGGTGGTGCCGGTGCTGGTGTTCAACCTGAGACAGTTCCGCGCGGTGGAGGCACGAAGATGAGCGTCGCGACAGCCGGTCGCGCGGAATCGACCGCCGCCGCCTGGTCGGCGGCATGGATCACGCAGAAGATCCAGCGCCTCCTGGTTCACATCGCGGTGATCGGTCTCACGCTGGTCTGGATCATCCCGACCCTCGGGCTCGCCATCAGCAGCTTCCGCCCGGCGTTCCTCATCTCGACCACCGGCTGGTGGGCAGCGTTCTCTCCGCCGTTCCAGTACACGCTGCAGAACTACTCCGACATGCTGGCGCAGAGCAACCTCGGCCAGGCGATCTTCAACAGCTTCATGATCGCCATCCCGTCCACAGTGATTCCGATCACGGTCGCCGCGTTTGCCGCGTACGCCTTCGCGTGGATGAAATTCCCGGCGCGGGACTGGATCTTCCTCGCCTTCGTGGGCCTGCTCGCTGTGCCGCTGCAGCTGACGTTCGTGCCCGTGCTGACCTTCTTCGTACAGCACGGGATCGTGCCGGACAACCTGACCAACCTCGGCCTTCCGCCGTGGGTCGGCCTGTGGCTGGCCCACTCCGGGTACGGACTGCCGTTCGCGACCTACCTGCTGGCGAATTTCTTCCGCCAGCTCCCGAGCGACCTCTTCGAGTCGGCCGAGATCGACGGCGCGGGCACCCTGACCGTGTTCTTCCGGATCGTGATGCCGCTGTCCGTGCCGGCCATCGCCTCGCTGGTCATCTTCCAGTTCCTGTGGGTCTGGAACGACCTGCTGGTGGCCCTGATCTACGTCGGCGGCACGCCCGAGGTCGGACCGCTGACCGTGAACCTGGCCAACCTCACCAACTCGCTCGGCCAGAACTACCAGCTGCTCACGGCGGCCGCGTTCTTCTCGATGATCGTGCCGCTGGTCGTATTCCTCAGCCTGCAGCGCTATTTTGTCCGCGGCATTCTCGCCGGTTCGGTGAAGGGATAGGAAGGAATGGCATCTGTCACGTACGACCACGTCGTCAAGCGCTACACCTCGGATGTCACCGTCGTGAAGGACTTCAACGTCGAGATCAAGGACAAGGAGTTCATGGTCCTCGTCGGCCCGTCCGGCTGTGGCAAGTCGACCGCGCTTCGGATGCTCGCCGGCCTGGAGGCGATCACCGAAGGCGAGATCAGGATCGGTGACCGCGTCGTGAACAATGTCGCGGCGAAGGACCGCGACATCGCCATGGTCTTCCAGTCGTACGCGCTCTACCCGCACATGAGCGTCTACGACAACATGGCCTTCCCGCTGCAGATGCAGCACATGAAAAAGCCCGAGATCGACAAGCGAGTGCGCAACGCGTCGCGCATTCTCGGCCTCGACAACTTCCTCAAGCGCAAGCCGCGCGCCCTTTCAGGCGGCCAACGCCAGCGCGTGGCCCTCGGGCGGGCGATCGTGCGCAGCCCGAAGGTGTTCTTGCTGGACGAGCCGCTGTCGAACCTCGACGCCAAGCTCCGCGGCCAGACGCGCATCGAGCTGCAGAAGCTGCACCGCGACCTGCAGACAACGTTCATCTACGTCACGCACGACCAGGTCGAGGCCATGACGATGGGGGACCGGATTGCGATCATGAACGCCGGCATCCTGCAGCAGGTCGGCACGCCGGGTGACATCTACGACCACCCGGCCAACCTCTTCGTAGCCGGTTTCATCGGCAGCCCGACGATGAACTTCGTCCCGGCCACCGTCCAGGACGGCGCGGCCAAGGCATCCGCCTTCGAGGTCAAGCTGCCCAAGCCGGTCAACGCGCAGAAAGGCACGATCGGCTTCCGCCCGGAGACGGTCACGGACCGCGTCACCGATGGCGCGCCGACGCTGGCGATGAAGGTCGACGTGGTGGAGCGGCTCGGCTCGGACCAGTTCCTGTACGGCCAGGTCGGGAGCGACCAGGTCACGGCACGCGTCGATCCCCGCATGGCCGTCTCGCC
>DATEHQ010000123.1:0-1285 GCA_035279525.1 Candidatus Dormiibacterota bacterium | reverse complement strand
CGACTCCGCTCCCGGCGGGCTTTGGCGACGCCCTGACGTCGATGATGACGTTCATCCTGGTGGTCACCGCGATCTTCGGCTTTGCCATCGCAGCCGTGGGATTCGTCGCCGCGTTGAGGCGGTGGACGTGGGCCTACTACGCGATCCTCGTCCTCTTCGGCCTCGGCATCCTCTCGCTGCTGTACAGCGTTCTGTCGCTGGTCGCGAGCTCGGCCGCCTCCAGCCTGTACGGCGGCTTCAGCCTGCCTGGGTGGACCTACGTGGTGAGCATCGCCACAGGTCTGATCGACATCGGCCTCTTCACCTGGATGCTGATCGCGCTGACGCGCTATGGGCCGTGGGCGATGCGCAAGGTCAACTAGACCAGGAGCGAGACGAGCAGCTTCGCGTCGATGTTGCCGCCGCTTATGACGGCGACTGTGGCGGGACCAGGTGGCAGCTGCTCGAGCGCGGCGTACGCCAGCGCGCCGGCGCCCTCGGCCACGACCTTGGCCGCCGAGGCGATCTCCGGGATTGCCGTGCGCAGCCGTGGCTCCGGCACCGTGAGCCAGCGGTCGGCGCATGACTTCAACAGCTCGAGCATCCGGGCGTCGAAGGGCGCGGTCGTGCCGTCGGCGATCGTGTCCGGCTTGATCGGCACGGGTCCGCCCGCTTCGAGCACTCGCGTCCAGAGCGGGTAGCCGTCGGACTGGACGCCGATCACCTCGACCTCGGGCCGCAGCGCCTTGACCGCCGAGGCGACGCCGGTGATCAGACCACCACCGCCGACGGGCACCAGCAGGCGGCCGAGGTCCGGCACGTCTTCCAAGAGCTCCAGGCCCATGCCACCGTGTCCCGCCATCACCTCGGGGTCGGCGAACGGGTGGATGAAGAACTCCGGCTCGCGCTTCCAGCCCTCGGCGACCATCCACGCCAGCATCTCCTCGCGCGGCATGGGCAGCGGCACACCGCCCCACCGGCGGACGCCCTCGACCTTCGGCGGCGGCGCGGTGTCGTACATCACGACCCGGCAGGGCACTCCAAGCTGTCTCGCCACATACGCGCACGCCTGCGCGGCGTTTCCGGCGCTCACGGTGAGGAGACCGCGCTTCAGCTGCTCCGGCGGGACGGCGAGCGCGGCCGCGAAGAAGCCGCGGACCTTGAAGCTGCCTGTCGGCTGCAGGCACTCGAGCTTCAGCAGCGCGCCCTCCACCGGAACAAGGGGCGTGCGCTGCACATGAGGGCGCGCCCGGTCCGCCGCCTTGCGTATCCGCTCGAGGTCGATCACGGAGGCCATAATCCTAGG
>DATEHQ010000122.1:0-4295 GCA_035279525.1 Candidatus Dormiibacterota bacterium | reverse complement strand
GCCGTCAGCAGCAGCTCGGCGCCAGGCGTGCTCAGCAGATAGAGGGAGCAGACGTCGACCCCGATGGCCGACGTGGTCTCGCGGATGATCAGCTCGAGCAGCTCATCGGACCGCTGAGCCGACGCGGCGGCCTGGGCGAGGCGGACCAGGAAGCTGAGCTCGCGAGCCGCGAGGCTGGAGTCGGTACCGTTCTGCATGTCTCTCGTGTCAATAACACAACCGAAGGCCCGTTCGCTAGTGCGTCTGCCACAGGATGGCTTTTTCTCCGGCCGGAGTTAGATTTAGCCGGAACGTGTGGCGTGAGCATTTTGCGGGGGTCGACCTGCCGGTTCCGGTCTACGGCGGCGGCGAGGTCACCGGCATCAACTTCGACAACGCCGCCAGCACGCCGCCCCTGAAGCGGGTGCGGGACGCGGTCAACTCCTTCGCCGAGGTCTACTCGAGCGTGCACCGCGGCACCGGCTACAAGTCGCGGGTGTCCACGGAGGCATACGAGCGCGCGCGCGAGCAGGTCGCGCGCTTCCTGAACATCGACGAACAGTCGCAGGTCGTGATCTTCGTCAAGGGCACGACCGACGCCCTGAATCGCGTTGCCGCCGAGGAGGCGCGCCTCGACGGCCGGCGCGTGCTGGTGACCGAGATGGAGCACCACGCCGACCTCCTTCCGTGGCGGCACCGCAGCGGTCACGTGATGGTCGAGCTGACCGAGGACGGGCAGATCGACCTCGAAGCCATCGCCCGCGCGCTCCAGGAGGCCGATGGGACGATCGGTCTGGTCGCGGTGTGCGGCGCCTCCAACGTCACCGGGTTCGTGTCGCCCATCCACGAGGTCGCCGAGCTGGCCCATCGGCACGGCGCGCGCATCTCGGTCGACGCCGCGCAGCTGGCGCCACATCACCGCATCGACGTGCGTCCCGCCGGCGATCCTGGACATCTCGATTTCGTGTCGCTTTCGGGTCACAAGATGTACGCGCCCTACGGTGCGGGCGTGCTGGTCGCGCCCCGGGATTTCTTCACCGGTGCGCCGGAGGTGATGGGCGGCGGCGCGATCCAGATCGTGACGTGGGACGACACGATCTGGGCGGATCTTCCGGACCGAGAGGAGGCCGGGTCGCCCAACGTCATGGGCGCGGTCGCGCTGGGGGTCGCCATCGACACGCTGCTCGAGCTCGGCTTCGACCGGATGCTCGACGAGGAGCTGCGGATGGGCCGCCGCCTGCTCGAAGGCCTGAGCCAGATTCCAGGGGTTGGCGTCCTCGGCAACCCCGAGCGGCGCGAGGGCCGGCTGGCGCTGGCGAGCTTCCTCGTCGAAGGGCTCGACCACGGCCTGGTCGCCGCGGCCCTTAGCCACGAGTGGGGGATCGCGGTGCGGCATGGCTGCTTCTGCGCCCACCCCTACCTCATGCACCTCATGCACATGACCAGCAAGGAGGTCGACACGATCGTCGACGAGATGACCACCGGCCGGCGCAAGGCGTTGCCCGGAGCAGTGCGCGCGAGCCTTGCGCCCTACAACACGGATGCGGAGATCGACCGCTTTCTGGAGGCGGTGCGCGTGGTCGCCGGCGGCGGGTTGCGCGCCAGGTACACGCAGATGGAAGACGGTGAGTATGTGCCGGCCGGCGGCTGGCCGGCAGTGGAGATTGCCCTGTGATCAAATTCCTGGTGGAAGTTCTGCTCGCGATCTTTCTTCACCCGGTCGCGTTCGTCCTGGCGGTGATCAACATCGTCAATCGCACCGACATGAGCGGGCTGTCGAAGGTGCTGTGGATCATCATCAGCTTCTTCTGGGGCATCGGCCCGATCCTCTACATCCTTCTGGGGGGCGGCCAGCTCTGGTGAACCCCACGACAAGCACCGCCTGACCTTGAGGGACCGCGCGGCGACCCGGGCGCTGGTGCTCGGATTGCTCGCGCTCTGGTTCGGAATCTTCGCGCCGTTCGCGGTCTTCTCCGCTGTCAGGTCCCTGCGCCGGATTCGCGCTTCGAACGGCGCGCTCCGCGGCACGGCTAGCGCGATGACGGGACTGATCGCCGGTTCCGTGGCGCTGGCGGTGATCCTCATCGGGGTTGCGTGGTGGGTTTTCGCCGCGTGATCCGGCGCACGTTGCTCGTCGTCCTCGCCGTTCTGGTCGCGGTGTTCACCTATCCCGGCGCGATGCTTGCCTCGTTCGCGACCCGGATCACACCCGCGCCGGCATCATCGACCGGTCGGGCCGGTCCGCTTCCCTGGCTTCACATCGAACACCGCTCCGGGCAGATTCCATTCATCGCCGATGACCAGGGACGAATGGTGTTTCTCCACGGGGCGACGCCCGCGTCGCTGCTCAAATTCGGTCCCAGCAACGCACCGCCCTACCCACTCGACCCTTCGGTTTACGACAACGGCCAGTGCCCGGCTAACAATCCGTCCAGCAAGTACCCACCACTGTGCGAGACCGACGTCGCTCAGATGGCGAGGCTCGGGTTCAACTTGATGCGGTTGCCGCTGTCCTGGAGCCTGCTCGAGCCGCAGCGCGGCAGCTTCAACCAGACCTACCTCGACCGCGTCGCGCAGGTCGTCGACTGGGCGCGCAGTCAGCACATCTACGTGATCGTCGACATCCACCAGAACGCCTACTCCAACTACGTCGGCGCCGGCGATTCGTCTGTTGACCTCGGTGAATACAGCGGCGCGCCTTCCTGGGCGACGATCACGGACGGCTTTCCGTCACACAGGTACTTGAAGCAGCGCGAGGTCAATCCTGCCACGCTCGAGGCGACCACCAATTTCTGGTACGACCGCAACGGGATCCAGGACGAATACCTCGCCACGCTTGCATTCATCGCCAAGCGGTTTCGAGACGACCCGGTGGTGGTCGGCTACGGCGTCTACAACGAGCCATTGATCGGCTGGGGACTGCCCCCGGGTTTCGAGGACCTGCTTCTCTTTCCCTTCTACCGGCGCGCCATCGACGCGATCACCGGTGCGCACGACGGCCTGCCGTGCTGGTCGGGCTTCTTCATGCCTGCGGTGTGTGGGTATCGGGACCTCGGGGCCGATGACACACGACACCTCATCTTTCTGGACACCGGTCTGCTGCGCGAGGTGACCGATTTCCCGACCCACCTCTCCATGCCGCTGAGCTCGTACCCAAACCTCGTGCTCGCCCTGCACGCGTATACGCACTTCTACACCGTCGACCACTTATTGCCATCGCTCGTATCGAGCTCGGCGTATCCCTGGGGCGGTTACGACCAGAGTTACGCGCTCGCCGAGCACGAGGCGCGGTCGATGGACGCGGCCCTTCTCGTGACCGAGTTCGGCAGCCCGCCCGGCGACGACAGCCGGCTCCTGGCGTCCCAGGTGGTCGAGCAGGAGAAGCACCGCGCCGGTTTCGCCTTCTGGACCTGGAAGGAGAACGGGTCGGGCGCGTGGGGTGTATACGCCCCGCCGGCATCGCCCACCGACCAGAACGGCTGCCTTCGGGCCGACCGCGAACGGCTTCTGGCGCGGGCGTACCCGCGGGCGACCGCCGACACGAACATCGGATTCCACTACAGCAGCGTCGACGGCAGCTTCCAGCTCCAGGCCTCGGGCAGGCGCGGCGACGCGCCGACCGTCCTGTACGTGCCTCCCGAGGCGACCGGCTCGGTGACCGTCTCCGGCGCGGCCGAGGCTTCGACCGACGACGGCCCCGACGGCAGTCGCGTCATCACGGTGAATCCGACCGGCGGCCGCTTCGCGGCGGCAATCGCGCTCGCGCCCATGGCGTTGGCGGGCTGCTGAAGGCCTGAGGCATCTCCCAGACCCGTCTGAGGGAGGGACATTAGTCCTGATTCCCATGCGCGCCGGCATGGGCTAATCTGGATCCACAGGGTGGGTAGCCGACCAGCGACAACTGGCCGCAATGACACGTCCACACTCCGGGTCGACGGCAACGGAGCACGTCCGACGGCCCGGCTGACCCGAGAACGCATCCCCACCAACGGTCACGTCGCCCCCGAACCGGACGTGAAGGTCGTCGGAGTCGCCAAGTCGTTCGGCAAGCGGCAGGTGCTCAAGGGAATCAACCTGGTCGTCGCCCCGGGCGAGCTCGTCGAGGTGACGGGGCCGAGCGGATCCGGCAAGACGACCTTCCTCAGGCTCCTCCACGGCCAGCTCCGGCCGAACGCGGGCGAGGTCTTGGTCCGTGGGCGTCGCCTGAACGGTTGGTGGCGGCGCAACCTCGGTGGCCTCCGCCGAAACGTCGCTTTCGTCTACCAGGAGCAGAGGTTGCTGCCGCGGCTCAACGCCTTCGAGAACGTGATGCTCGC
>DATEHQ010000121.1:0-4411 GCA_035279525.1 Candidatus Dormiibacterota bacterium | reverse complement strand
CACCGTCCGCCGCTCTGACCACCTGCCAGCCGCCCTCGTGGACCATCCGGTGATGGCGATGACAGAGCAGGACCAGGTTGTCCAGGGTGGTCGATCCGCCGTTGGTCCAGTGCACGACATGATGTGCGGCGCTCCATTTCGCCGTCCGCTCGCAGCCCGGCCATCGGCAGTGTCCGTCGCGTGACTCGAGCGCCCGCCGCATCGGTCCGTCGACCGTGCGCCGGGAGCGCCCGACGTCGATCACCAGCGAGTCCTCCAGCAGGATGCGACTCAGGCTGCAATCGCAGGCGAAGCGCTCCACCGTCCGAGACGAGATGGGCAGCGAGAACTCCATCTCGGCCGCCGGCGCGCCGACCAGGCCGAGCAGGGTCTCGACCGAGCTGGTGACCTGGAGCTGAGCCTGCGGCCCGCCTCCGCCGGAGGCCAGCTCGACCAGGGCGTCGGCCCAGCGCTGCTCGGGCAGCCGGTCGTCATGGCTCCCCGACTTGCGAGCCAGGGGTTCGAGCGCCGTCCGTACGGCGGCGCCGCCGACCGGGTCCAGCACCCCGTCGATGAGCAGGCAGCCGTCCTCGGCCGTGCTCAGGCGGAGCCGGCGGCCCTCGGCCAGGTACTCCTGCTCCTCGGCGAAGCCCTGGGCGTCGACCGAGTGCCGGTAGTGCCGGCAGAGGTGGAAGAACTTGCCGGGCGAGTTCTCCGTCGCGGCCTCGAGCAGGGCCGTCTCGTCGAAGCGCTCGTCACCCACCGCGTCGGCGGTCCGCGCCATCACGCTCAGGTGGGCGAAGCCAACCTCGCCGTGGACCATGGCGGCGATGGAATGGACCAGGCTCGGGATCCGCTCTCCCACCGCCACCCTGTCCGCGGCGGCGTTGCGGGTCAGGTGGCAGTTGATCCGGATCCAGTCGATCGGGCTGACCGAACCCGCGTCCTGGTAGAAGTCGGTGCCGGCGAACTCGGCCGCCAGCCTGGCGAAGGCCAGCTCCTGGAGGTCGATGGCGTGGCGCATGCGGATCAGCTCCTGGGCGAGGCGAAAGGCGGATTCGTCCCAGGGCTTGAGCTCGGGTTCGTACTCGGCGGCCACACTCACATCTACATCATACGAACATAATTTCGTTATGTCAAGGACTTATCCGAAAAATCAACCTCACCAAGACATCAACCTCGGCCACCTGAACGTGCTCCATCACCCCTTCGCAGCCCGTCCCCAGGACCTCACCAGACAACGCAAACGGTCACCCCGCCCTACCGGCCACCCTCTTCACAGACGCCCAACTGTCCGTGACAAGATTTCGGAGGTGGATCTCCCCGAGCGCTACAACGTCGGCGCCGACCTGCTGGAACGGAACCTGGCCGCGGGCCGTGCCGACAAGATCGCCATCCACTCCGCAGCGGGCGACATCACCTACCGCCGCCTGTTCGCGCTCACCTGCGGCGCCGCCCGGACTCTGCTCGACCTCGGCGTGCGGCGCGAGGAGCGAGTGCTGATCGTCGCCTACGACAGCCCGGGCTGGGTCGCCTCCTTCCTGGGCGCGATCCGTCTCGGCGCCATCCCGGTCCCGGTCAACCCACTGCTCCAGCGCAGCGAGGACTACGACCACTACATCGACGACTCCCTGGCGAGGGTCATCGTCGTGGACGCCAACACGGAGGAGAAGATCGCGGCCGCGGCCGCCCGGGCTCACGACCATCCGCGCCTCCTCCGCGCCGACCAGGTCGGCGACTCGGCCGAGATCCACGCCGCGCCCACCCGTCGGGACGACATGGCGTTCTGGCTCTACAGCTCAGGCTCGACCGGCAAGCCGAAGGCCGTCGTGCACCTCCAGCACGACATCCCATACACGTGCATCACCTACGCGGAGCAGGTCCTGGGCATCAAGGAGTCGGACACCACCTTCTCCACGACGGGCCTCTTCCACGCGTACGGATTCGGCAACAACCTCAGCTTTCCCTACTGGGTTGGAGCCTCGACCGTGCTGCACGCCGGGAGGAACACCCCCGCTACGGTGCTCGACACCATCGAAAAGAGAAAGCCCACCCTCTTCTTCTCCGCGCCGACCCTCTACAACGCCATCCTCAACTTCGAAGGCGCGAAGTCCAGGAACCTGTCGAGCATCAGGCACTGCGTGGCCGCGGCCGAAGCCCTGCCCGCGGAGGTCTGGCGACGATGGAAGGACATGTTCGGCCTGACCATCCTCGACGGTGTGGGCTCGACGGAGATGCTCCACATCTACTGCTCGAATCGACTCGACGAGGTCCGGCCGGGGTCGAGCGGCAAGCCCGTGCCCGGCTATGAGCTGAAGATCCTCGACCCGGAGGGCCGGCCTGTGACCCATGGGGAGGCGGGCGACCTCTACGTCAAGGGCGACAGCGCGCTCGCGCTCTACTGGGCGCAGCACGAGAAATCGAAGCGCTCCATCCTCGGCGAGTGGTTCTTCAGCGGCGACCGCTACCGGGTCGACGATGATGGCTTCTACTGGTATGAGGGCCGGTCCGACGACATGATCAAGGTCAGCGGTCTGTGGGTCTCACCGATCGAGATCGAGTCCACGCTGCTCGAGCACGAGGCGGTGTCCGAAAGCGCCGTGGTCGGTGTTTCGGTCGACGGCTTCACACGGATCAAGGCATTCGTCATCACGAGGGCGGGAGTGACGCAGAGCGACGCGCTGGTGGTCGAGCTGCAGGAGCACTGCAAGCGCCGGCTTCAGCGCTTTCAATTTCCGCACGAGATCGAGTTCGTCGCGGAGCTGCCGAAGACGGTGACCGGCAAGATCCAGCGCTACAAGCTGCGTGATCAGCCGGCGCCGAGCGAGGTCGAAGCCAGGTCGTGAAGAAGATCGCCGTCCTGCCCTGTGACGGAGCCGGGAAAGAGGTCGTCCCCGAGGCGATCAAGGTCCTTCGCGCCGCTGGCGCGGATTTCGAGTTCCAGGAGTACGACGTCAACGCGGACCAGTTCATGCGCACGGGCGAGCCCATCCCCCAGCCGGTGTGGGCGGACCTGCAGAAGGCGGACTCGATCCTCTTCGGCGCCGTCGGCGATCCCCGCGTGGATGACGCCACGTACCTTGCGGGGGTCCTGCTCAGGCTGAGATTCGAGCTCGACCTGTACGTCAACCTCCGCCCGGCTCGCCTTTACGACGACCGCCTGTCACCGCTTCGCCGGGATGACCGGCGCCATGTCGACATGCTTGTCGTGAGAGAGAACACGGAAGGTCTTTACGTCGGAATGGGCGGCCGCTTCAAAAAAGGCACCGAGCAGGAGGTCGCCCTCCAGGAGGACCTCAACACGTACGCCGGCGTGACTCGGATCGTCGAATACGCCTTCAAGGTCGCGCGGCGTGAGGTCGTGATGGTCGACAAGTCCAACGCGATGATGTTCGCGGGCGGGCTGTGGCAGGAGCGCTGGAAAGCAGTCGCGGCTCAGCACCCCGGGATCAAGACTCGCCACCTTTACGTCGACGCCGCCGCGATGCAGCTCGTGCGCGACCCGAGCCAGTTCGACGTGATTGTGACCGGCAACCTGTTCGGCGACATCCTGTCCGACCTGACCGCGGAGCTGATCGGCGGGATGGGCATCGCCCCCTCCGGGAACATCAACCCCGAGAGCGGGCGCGGCCTTTTCGAGCCCGTGCACGGCACGGCGCCTGACATCGCGGGCAAGGGGATCGTGAACCCGATCGGGGCGATTTTGAGCGCTTCTATGATGGTTAGACACCTGGGTTACACGGAAATGGCCGACGCGATCGAGGGTGCGGTCGGAGCTGCCATCCGCGCGGGAGAGTGCACGCGCGATCTCCGCGGCAACCTGTCGACGGCCGAATGTGGGGACGCCGTGGCGAGACGTTCAAGGGATTGAGGGATTAGCGGTGTCGGTGGGCATGACGATGACCGAGAAGATCCTGGCCCGAGGAGCCGGCCGCGAGAGCGTGCGGCCCGGAGACCTCGTGCTCGCCAAGGTCGACTTCGCGATGGGGCACGACCTCACGATCCCACCGGCGGGAAAGATCATGCGCGAGCAGATGGGCGCGGAGAAGATCTGGGATCCCGACCGCGTCGCGGTGACCCAGGACCATTTCCAGCCCGCCAAGGACGCGGCCAGCGCAACGCTGGGCCGCCTGACCCGCGAGTTCTCGCGCGAAATGGGGATCAAGTGGTACTTCGAGGTGGGGCAGGGTGGCATCTGCCACACCGTGCTGCCGGAGAACGGCCTTGTGCTGCCGGGTGAGCTGGTCGTCGGCGCCGACTCGCACTCGTGCACCTACGGCGCGCTCAACAACTTCGCCACCGGCATAGGCTCGACCGACCTCGCGTGCGTGCTCGCGCTGGGCGAGCTGTGGTTTCGCGTCCCGGAGACGCTGAAGTTCGTCTATCGCAACCGCCTGCGCGAGTGGGTCGAGGCCAAGGACCTGATCCTCTA
>DATEHQ010000120.1:0-12723 GCA_035279525.1 Candidatus Dormiibacterota bacterium | reverse complement strand
CTGTGGTGGGACGGGAAGAACTGGCGACCTGTGCCGCAGGGCGGCCCGCCGCCGTCCAGCTCACCCTTCTAGCCCGGCGGCGCCGGGCGGCGCGCCCGTGAAGCGGTGCATCGTCCTGGCGATCGTCGGGGCCGCCTGGCTGACGGCCGCACCGGTGGCGGCCGCCCCCACGCCGACGCCGTCGCCGAGCCTCGACAGCATCCTCGCGGCTCCGCCCAGCGGCTACACGAGAGAAACCTCGGTCGGCATCTCCGGAGAGTTCACCGCGCACGATCTCGTCACAGGCGACGGCGCCGCGGGTCCGTTCGAAGAGTCAGCCCTCAACAAAGACGGTTTCGTAGACGGCTACAGGCTCGTCTGGCAGTCGAACGGCCACATCCTTGCCGAAGCGATCATCGCCTTCGGCGGCGGCAAAGGCGCGCGCGACTGGCTCTCACTCAACGAAGCGTCGTACGCGATGTACACGACCTACCAGCACGCGGACACGATCACGGGAATCGACCCGTATTTCGGAGCCCACCTCATGTACACGTCGGCCGGCGGCCCGTCGAGCGCAGACGATTTCGCGTTCGTGAAAGGCAACGATTTCTTCCAGATCGCCGCAGCCTCGTCGAAGGACGACAACCTGAGCACGGCGGCGAGCCAGGCCATGGCCCAGTACCAGGGTGCGCCGGCGCAGACGATCCCCGTTTCCCGTTGGCCGGAGAACAGCGGCGCGTCTGCACGGTCCAGCAGCTCCATCAACCTCGCGTACGGCGCCGGCTACGCGATCGGTGGCCTCCTTGCAGCCGGCTTGATCGCCGGCCTCGTGCTGCTGGTCATAGCCCTGGTCCGGCGTCGACCGGCCGCCGCCCCCGCCGGCTTCGGCCCCTCCGGGGTGCACCTCTCGGGCGACGGCAGGTACTGGTGGGACGGCCAGGCGTGGAAGGACGCCGAGCACGAGGCTCCGCCGAGCGCGCAGCGGTCGGGCGATGGGGCCATGTGGTGGGACGGACGAACCTGGCGGCCGGTGCCGTCCGCGGCGGCGCCGCCGCCACCATCGTCAGCTCCGTAGCGGGCGGTAGTTGCGCCGGTAGTACTCCCAGTACTCCCCTGACTTCAGTGGACGCCACCAGTCGGGATGCGACTCGTACCAGCGCACGGTGTGCTCGATTCCTTCGGCGAGCGCCGTCCGCGGCTCCCACCCGAGGTCTGTGATGCGTGACGTGTCGAGCGCGTACCGGTAGTCGTGGCCGGCGCGATCCGCCACGAACTGGATCAGGTCTCTTGGTCTGCCCACGATGTCGAGCACCGCCTCGGCCACGCGAAGGCCGCTCGTCTCGGTTCCGGAGCCGACGTTGTAGACCGAGCCCGTGGGCGCTTCGTGAAGGACGAGGTCGATGGCCCGGCAGTGGTCCTCGACGTGGATGAAATCGCGGACGGCCGAGCCGTCGTTGTACAGGGGCAGCGGGATCCCATCGATCGCGTTGGTGATCAGGACCGGGATGAGCTTCTCAGGGTACTGATACGGGCCGTAGTTGTTCGACCCGCGCGTCACCAGCAGAGGTAGGCCGAAGCTCTCCGCGTAAGCGCGCGCGATGTGCTCGCCGCCGGCCTTGGTGGCCGAATAGGGGCTTCGTGGCCGCAGCGGATCATCTTCCCTGGACCGTCCCTCGCGCACTTCGCCGTAGACCTCGTCGGTGCTGACCAGGAGAAACACCTCATGGCCGTGGGCGCGGGCGGCCTCGCACAGCACCGCAGTGCCGCGGACGTCGGTGTCGATGAAAGCGAATGGATCCATCAGGGAGCGATCGACGTGCGTCTCGGCGGCGAAGTTGACGATTGCGTCCACGTCCGCCGCGAGCTCGCCGACCAGGCCGGCATCGCAGATGTCGCCGTGCACGAACCGATAACCCGGACGGCCCTCGAACTCGGCGAGGTTCGCCAGGTTGCCGGCATAGGTCAGCTTGTCGAGCACGGTGACCTCGACCTCGGGCCGCGAGGCGCGCAGCAACCGCACGAAGTTCGAGCCGATGAACCCGGCCCCTCCGGTGACCAGCAGGCGCCGGAAGGATCGCCTCGTCACTTGATCGGCGGGCCGGCAGTCCAGTCGTACCCGATCGCGGGGTCGTCGTGCGGGAGACGGCCCTCGTCCTCAGGTGAGTAGACGCCCGAGGTGACGTAGAGCAGGTGGCTGAGCCCGAGTGCGCGGCACCCGTGCGCCACGCCCGGCGGGATCTTCAGGCAGGTCGCGTGCCCGTCGCCCATCAAGATCTCCATCAGCCTGCCCCTGGTGGGCGAGTCCTCGCGCGTGTCGTACAGCGCCACCTTGACGGCACCGATCACGTACCACCAGTCGGTCTGCCTCCGGTGGATGTGCCACGCCTTCGCCGTGCCGGGATACATGAGCGCGTGGCTCCACTGGCCGAAGTGGTCGAAGAAATCGTCGGTCTCGCGGATCACCTCGCGAAAGAACCCACGCTCGTCTGCGTGCGTCACCAGCTCCTTGATGACGACGCCGTCGATCGGGTTCGCGTCGCCGCTCATGAATCCTTGTTGGCGCCGCGCGCCCTGACGAAGTCGTGCACCGCGTAATAGCCTTCGATCGACTCGCCCGCGTCCCCCCAGTACCCGTCCAGCACGTCGTACTCCATCAACCCTCGCTCGACGTACCAGTTGTTGACGTCGGTGATCTCCAGCTCGCCCCTGCCCGACGGCTTGAGCTGTGGGATCACGTTCCACACGCTCTCGTCATAGAAGTACACGCCGGTGACCGCGAACTGGCTCGGCGGATCCTTGGGCTTCTCGACGATGCGCTCGATCTTGTGGTTGCCATTCAACCGGGCCACGCCCAGGTGGCTCAGGTGCGCCGTATCGGGGACGTGCGAGAGGAGGACGCGCGCACCTCGCTTCTGTTTGCGAAAGGCATCCGCGCACGGCCGCAGCGAACGCTCGAACACGTTGTCCCCTAGGAGCACGACGCTGCGCTGGCCGGCCACGAACCGCTCCGCTTGCTTCAGCGCGTCTGCGATCCCACCGGGCTTGTCCTGGTACGCGTAGAAGAGGCGGTCGAGGCCGAACTCCTCACCGTTGCCCAGCAGGCGGAGGAACTCGCCGGCGTGGTTGCCGCCCGTGACCAGCATCATCTCCTGCACTCCCGCCTTGATGAGGGCCTCGACGGCGAAGCTGATCATCGGGCGGTCGTAGATCGGCAGCAGGTGCTTGTTGGTGATCCGGGTCAGCGGATGCAGCCGGCTGCCGGTTCCCCCGGCCAGGATCACGCCCTTCAATTCCCCACGGATTCTAGGCGGCCGCCCGAGGCGCCAGCCCCGGTGGCGCTATGTTTCTCGGTGACGTGGCGAGCTCCCCGCCTGACCCTTCCGGCCCGACGCCGCCGGCCCCGCCACAGACGCGCTTCTCAGCCGACGGCTTCTGGTGGTGGGATGGGAAGGAGTGGAAGCCCGCGGTCTCCCAGGACCGGCAGTGGCGCTGGAGCGGGACCAGCTGGGTGGCCGCCGCCGCGGCCGCCCCGCCGTCACGGAGTGGGTCCGGAATCGGCCTGGCGCTGATCCTCATCCTTTCGTTCGCGGGCGTCCTGGTCCTGGTCAGCGTGGTGGTCCTGGTCATCCTGCTGACGATGGGCAACCAGATCGCCAACGTCTTCTCCAACGTCGCCGCCGCGCTCACCGGCTCGCCATCCCCCTGAAGGGGGCTCGATACACGAACCGGGGCTCAATCCGGCCTTAAGCCACAAGTTGTTGTGGCAGACTGACGCCGCCATGAATGTCGCCACCCGGAGCTGCCGAGCTGCGAGGACGCTCTGGGCCGCGGCTCTCTGATGGCGAAACCCGAGAACTGGCCCCGCACGATCCTCCACGTCGACCTCGATGCCTTCTACACGTCCGTCCACCAGAGAGACGACGCCACGCTGCGCGGCGTGCCGGTGGCGGTGGCCGGCCGGTCCCGCAGGGCGGTCGTGATGGGCGCGTCTTACGAGGCCCGCGCGTACGGGGTGCGTTCCGCGATGCCCCTTCACGAAGCGATGCAGGTCTGCCCGCAGCTCACGGTGGTGGCGCCCGACGGGGCCCGCTACCGCGAGGCCAGCCGGCTCGTGCACCAGATCTTCCGCCGCTTCACCTCGCCGGAGCTCGTCGAGGGCGTCGCGCTGGACGAGGCCTATCTCGACGTGACAGCCCGGACGCGCCACGGCACCTCCACCGCCGAAGAGGTCGCCCGGCGGATCAAGTTCCAGATACACACCGAGGTCGGCCTGACCGCCTCGGTCGGCGCGGCGACGTCCAAGCTGGTGGCGAAGGTGGCGAGCGGCACGCGCAAGCCTGACGGCCTGGTCCTGGTGCCGCCCGGCGCCGAGGCGGATTTCCTCGCGCCGCTGCCGATCGGTGTCGTCCCGGGCCTTGGTCCCAAGACCGAGGAACGGCTGCACGCGATGGGCCTCCGCACGGTCGGTGCGCTGGCGGCGTACGAGACGCAGCGCCTCGTGCAGGCGCTCGGGGTCGGCGGTGCCGTGCTGCAGCGGCTGGCGCAGGGCCGCGACCGCTCACCGGTCGACGGCAGCAAGCCGGCCAAGACCATCTCCGCCGAGACCACCTTCGAGCAGGACGTCAGCGACCGAGGCCAGCTCGAGGTCGCGCTGCGCGACCTCACCGACAGGGTGACCGACCGGCTCAAAGGCGAGGGCGTGCGGGCGAGGACGATCTACGTAAAGCTGAAGCTGCCCGACTTTCGCCTGGTCAGCCGCCAGGTGAGCCGGACGAGCCCGACTGACGACGTCGAGACGATCTTTCGCGCCGCCCGCTCGGCGCTCGAGAAGTCGCACGTGGAGGCGCGGCCGGTGCGTCTGATCGGCGTGGGGCTGTCTGGGCTCGAGCACCCTGAGCCCGACCTGCAGCTGACGCTCTTCGACTAGGCGCCGAGCGGTCGATCACCGGCCGCGGCAGCGCCTCCAGCACGTCGCCCACCGCTTCCCAGCCGAAGGCCGAGCGCGCCCTGGCGCACAGAGCGCGGAACACCATCGCCGTCGCCCGCGCGTCGTCCAGGGCGGCATGCGCCGGCGTGATCTCCAGGTTCAGCTCCTCGACCAGCCGCGCCAGCCCCGGGGTTTGCCCCCGCGGCAGGTCGAGGACGAGCCGCGCGAGGGCCGACGTGTCGATGATCGGGTGCTCGAGCGGGCTTTCCAGGCCGCGACCGACCAGCCATGTGTCGAACGCGTCGTGGCTGTGCTCGACCAGCACGGCACCGTGCGCGAATCGAAGAAACGCCCGCCGCGCGTCCTTGAACTCGGGCGCGCCGATCAGCATCGCGCGGTCGATGTGATGGCGCTTTTTCGCGTACGGGTTGATCGGCGCCCGGCAGTCGACGAGCGTGTCGAAGAACGACAGGGTCCGCTCGAGCGTGAAGCGCTCGGCGCCCATCTCCAGCACCAGGAAGGGCGCGTTGCCGGTCGTCTCGACGTCGAGGGCGACGAACTGGGCATCGTCCAGCCGGGTCTGCCGGCCGACCTCCGGTGAATCGACCGCGATCTCATCCCACGGCACGGGCTCGGCGGCGCCGCGCGGTTTCAGGTAGACGGGTTCTTGAGCCATCAGCGCGCGAGCGCCAGGGCGCGGCGCACCCACCGGATCTCGTCCGGGCTCAGGGCCCGCAGGAGCAGGATGGCGGCTGCGTACACCGCGATTCCCGCCGCGATCGGGATCACGATCCGCACGCCGCCGAGGTTGCTGAGCGGAGCCACCGCGACGGCCATGACCAGGCCGGCGAGCAGGATCCGCCAGCTCAGTGCCGGCAGCTGCACATGACCCACGTGGCGCGAGGTCAAAAACCAGCCGCAGGCCAGCAGCGTGAGCTCGGTAGCGACCGTCGCCCAGCTCGCCCCCTGGTACCCGAACAGCGGGATGAGCACGAGGTTCAACGCGAGGTTGACGACGAGGCTCCACAGGGCCGCCCATGTGAAGGACAGCTGCCGGTCCGAGGCGTTCAGCGCGCCGATGAAGGCGTTGTTCACAAACGCGATGCCGAGCGCGAGGGCGAGAATCCTCATCGCGGGTTCGGCGGGCGCGAGACCGGAGCTCGAACCCAGCAGCAACGGGGTCAGTGGGTGCGCCAGCATAAAGATGCCGAGGCTCGTCGGCCAACCCATGAGGAGCAGCGCCTTGTAAAAGCGGCTGATCGCATCGAGCATCTCCGCGCGCCGCTCGCGGTGGTACACGGCCAGCACAGGAAAGACGACGGACAGGAACGAGATGGGGATGAAGAGCAACGATTCGATTGGCTTGTAGGCCGCTCCGTACCACGAAGCCTGGGCCTCACCCTTGAAGACGAAGATCAGGGGGTTGTCGATGCGGAAGTAAAGGATGGTGAGGACGAAAGTCAGGGCGAACGGCAGGCCCTTCCAGAACCACTGGCGCAGCAGCGCCGCCTCGAACATCCAGCCCGGAACGGCGATGCGCTTGACGGCCAGGACGACGATGAAGTAGACGCAGCTGAAGCCGTACTGCAAGGCGTAAGCCCAGACGAAGTAACCGACGCCGAGCTTTTCGAAGATGCCGTAGAGGATCAGCACCAGCAGCACGACGCTCTCGAGCACGACCGCGATGGCCTCGTAGCCCAATTGCTGGACCGCGTACAGGCCGTTGCGCAGCAGCGTCGCGTACGAGGTCAGCACCATCAACGCAAAGCCGGGCAGCAGCAGGTCTCCCAGGCCGAGCGGCAGCACGAGCGCGGCGAGGACGAGGAGCGCGAGCAGCGACATGATCAGGCGGAGCGACATGACGTTGCGGAGGTAGCGCTGGATCTCGTCGTGATGGCGTGCGCCTTCGCGCACGAAGAGGACGTTGAACCCGAGGTCCAGCACCACGCTGACGATGGCGGTCAGGTTGATCAGCACCGAGAACGTCCCGTAGTGGTCTGCTCCGAGGAACCTGATCATGTAAAGGACGGAGACGACCGCGATCAGGCGTCCGATGACCTTGGCGGTGAGGACGAGGACCGTATTGCGGAGGGCCCGCGAACCGAGGCCCAGCGTGGCGGGCTGCGGTTCAGGTGCTGGATCGTGGTCTGGCAACTACCTGAATCGTAATCTGCGGCATGGTTAGACTCGTGCGACTGTGAAGGAGCGGACGCGGATCCTGAGCGGGATGCGACCCACCGGCCGCTTCCACGTCGGCAACTACCTCGGCGCCGCCAGGAACTGGGTCGAGCTCCAAAAGGACTACGAGTGCTACTACTTCGTGGCCGACTATCACGCGCTCACGACGGAGCCAGACGGCCACAAGGTGGAAGACAAGGTCTTCGATCTGACGGCCGACCTGCTCGCTGTCGGCATCGACCCCAACCGGAGCGTGCTCTACCAGCAGTCGAAGGTTCCCGACGTCGCCGAGCTGACGCTGCTGCTGTCGATGGTGACGCCGCTCAGCTGGGTGCTGCGCACCCCGACATTCAAGGAGATGGCCAAGAAGCATCCCGACAACGTCAACCTCGGGCTCGTCGGCTACCCGGTCCTGCAGGGCGGTGACATCGCGATCGTCAAGGGCGTCGGCGTTCCGGTCGGCAAGGACCAGCAAGCCCACCTCGAGCTGATCCGCGAGGTCGTCCGAAGGTTCAACCGCACGTACTCGCCGGTCTTCCCAGAGCCGCGGGCGCTGCTCACCGAGTCGCCGTTGATCAAGGGGACAGACGGCAAGCAGCGCATGTCCAAGACCGTGGGCAACATCGTCGGCGTGACCGATGAGCCGGAGATCCTGCGCAAACAGGTGCTGAGCATGGTCACCGATGTCAAGCGCCCGCGCAAGTCCGACCCCGGGCACCCGCGGACTTGCAACGTGTGCGCCTTCTTCAAATTCTTCTTCGACGATTGGCAGCACTACTGGGACCTGTGCCGCAGGGCGCAGATCGGCTGTCACGAGAAAAAGCAGATCCTCGCGGAGCGCATGATCGAGGTGTTCCGCCCGTTTCGTGAGGCCCGAGCCGAGCTCAGCCCCGAGCACGTGACCGCCATCCTGGACGAGGGCAGCGAAAAGGCCCGGGCGGTGGCGCGGCAAACGATGGTCGAGGTTCGCGAGGCGGTCGGCCTCCCCGGGTACCCCTGAGGCACCGCCCTCGCGGGGATCGCTAACATTCACTGACGGATGGCAGACGCTTGGGCGCCAAGGCGAGTCACCCGTCGAACGTTTCTCGGCTGGTGGATCGCCAGTCTTCTCACCGCCACCGTGGTCACCGGCCTGGCGCCGGTGCTCGTCTTCTTCTGGCCGCCGCCGCCCAAGGGTCAGCGCAAGGGCCCGATCACGGTTTCGCTGGCGACGCCCCTGGACCAGCTGGCCGAGGGCGGCGCGATCAAGATCGACGCCCCGCGGAGCCCTAACTCGGCCTTCGTCATGAAAGACGGCGGAGGCGACAACGCGCCCGGCGACCTTGCGTTCGGGGGCTTCGTGGTCAAGCACCAGGGAAACATCGACGTGCTCGCCATCAACTGCTCTCACCTCGGCTGCTCGGTCGCGCTCAACTCGACGGCCAACAGCTTCGACTGCCCGTGCCACGGCTCACGCTTCCACCTCGATGGGACGGTCCTGCACGGCCCGGCGGCCTTCCCGCTGTCGCACCTGACCTGGAAGCAGGGCAAGGACGCGAACACCATCCAGGTCGACGGCATCGAGCTGGGCTTCTGAAAGCGAATGGCGATCCCTCACCCGCGCGACATCCAGATGGCGGCGGTGCGGTGGCTCGACGAGCGCTATCCGTTCACCAAGGCCGTCGACGAAGCCCTCTACCAGCGGGTGCCGAACTTCGCCAACGCCTTCTATTACTGCTTCGGCGGGATGGTCTTCATCCTGATCGTCCTTCAGCTCATCACCGGCGTGCTGCTCGCGATCTACTACGTGCCCGACGCGTCAGGCAACCCCGCACCGGCGTACAACAGCGTGCTCTTCATCCAGAACACCGTGTACCTCGGCTGGCTGATCCGAGGCGTCCACTTCTGGGGCGCCAACATCCTGATCGTCATGGTCCTGGTCCACATGGCCCGCGTCTACTGGACAGGGTCCTACCGCGCGCCGCGCGAGCTCAACTGGACCGTCGGCGTGATCATGCTGCTCTGCATCCTGGTGCTCTCCCTGACTGGGTATCTCCTGCCGTGGGACACCAAGGCTTATTTCGCGACCGAGGTCACGATCAAGATCGCGGGCTCGGCGCCGCCTGAACAGCTCGGCGCCTTCATCAAGCAGGTCCTGCAGGGCGGCCCCGTGGTCGGCCCGCCGACGCTGCAGCGCTTCTTCACGCTGCACGTTTTCGTCTTCCCGGCCCTCATCGTGCTCCTGATGTACATCCACTTCCGGTTCATTCGGGCGCATGGAATCTCGGAGCCGATGTGAGCGACGAGAAAGACTCCATCCGCAAGGAAGGACCCGGGGCCGCGGTCGCCGCGACCGAGATACCGATCATCGAGGTGGACAGCCACTCCGGCCACACCCTAGAGCCGGAGTGGAAGCGGCTCCCCATCGGCCCCGACCACATCCTCTACCCGGTGATCGTCGGGCTTGCCCTCTTCCCCATCCTCATGGGCGATGCGGGTCACCACCTGGCCGACGACATGCCGGACGAGGACACGCATCCTTTCTTTCCGGACCATTTCTGGCCCTACCCGATCATCGCCGTGATCATGCTGATCACCGTCGGGCTGCTCGCCGCGTTCGTCCAGAAGAACCTGCAGCTCGAGCCGTCGGCCGACCCGCGCGCGGTCACCATCCCGCGACCCGACTGGTACTTCCTCTTCCTGTTCCAGTTCTTGAAGCTCGGCCCCGAGCTGATCATGTCGCTGGTTATCCCGCCGATCGTGGTGGGCGGGCTCATCCTCTGGCCGTGGATCGACGCGATCGCGGGTCCGCGGGCCGCCCATCGCCTGGGATGGCAGCGCTGGCCGGTTCCCGGCCGCAACATCATCACCGGTACGGGCTGGGTGCTGTTTCTCGGCTTCATCCTCTTCCTGACGCTGTGGGCGCTCGCGGGGCCCCAGTTCTGCCTGCCGTACTTCACCGGCCGTGTCTGCGGGGCGTAGAGAAAATGAGATGGAACCCCGGTGCGGTTCCCTCTGCGCGCCAGGCGCGGTAAGGTGCGGACTTACTGATCGCATCGACCGGTCGCTTCGCGACGGGTCTGCTCTCCTTCCGGTATACGGTTGGGACTTTTCTAAGTAGTCACTCGGGACGACGCCTGGCAGACTCTTCAGACAAAGTCGCGGCCGAAGTGAATTCGGCCGCCATGGCGGTGCTGGTCTAAAAGGTTACGTACGGCTGTCGTACAGCTGCTTGGTCAGCTCGACCTGCGCCAGGTGCTCGCGAGTGTGGCCGTAGTTGGTGATCAGCCACTCCAGGCCGGGTCGCGGCTTCCGTTGGCCCCGAGGCCGACGCTCGGTCAGGTCCGCGGCGGTGGCAGACCCCAGGTGCTCGTCGACGTCTCGGTCGGCCTGGTCCAGGAGAGCCAGCAGGTCCGCCGCCTCCGCCTCGGCCCTGAACTCCGAGTCGCGGTCGCGCTGCGTCTGGGCTTGCCTGACGGAGAGGATCACCTCGCGCTCCGAACCCAACGCGTGCACGACCAGGACCGCGATCGAGTTGGCCTTCGGGAGCGGCTTCCAGTTGATCGTGCCGTGATCGAGCCCGCGCACATGGTTTCGAAAGTTCTCGTGAACCGCGTGGAACTCGGCCTGCAGGGCGCTCACGATGTTCCGGGCGGCCGCTTCGTCCAACGTGGTCACACCTTCTCGGTGACGCGGTATTCGAGGTAGCGCCCCAAGAGTAGTCGCGTGTGCGCCTCGAGCGCCGGCAGCACGCTGAGGACGAGCCCGACCACGGGGTAGGCGAAGTACTGGAGGTGAACGAGCACCTTCTTCCAGAAAGGCCAGTTCGCCGGCTTCGGTGGGAGCATCCGCATCTCGAAATAGAGAAAGAAGATGACCGTCGACAGCGTGGTGCCGAGCAGGATGCCCGAGTAATAGAAGAGCGTTTGGCCTATGTCGGTCAGCGAAAAATCGACGCTCACCCACAGGGGAACCGAGGCGCCGAACATCAGGAGCACCGGCAGGAATATCCAGTTGAGGTGGTTGAGGAACAGGTTCATGAATCGCCGGAATCGCAGCAGGATTGGAATCTCTGGGTGTTTGAAGAACCGGGCCAGGACGTACGGTACGTCGGTGATGCCCCAGGCCCACCGCTTGATCTGGTTGTACTGGCTCATGTGCGTGGCGGCGTAGTCGCGTGAGTTGGGCGAGTCGCCGTAGATCGGCAGGTAGACGGACTTGACCGAGAATTTCTGGCCGAAGGTGAAGAACGCCTTCCAGTAAAAGCGCGAATCCTCCGGGATCACGTCCTTGTCCCAGTAACCGACCTTGTGCACGAACTGCAGGCTGCACGTGTAGCTGCTGAAGGCGACGAGCCGGTGCGGCCGCGAGTGGAGAAACATCTGCCACTGCGACGTGCTGGCCGACATGATCCGGACCGCCATCGGGACCTGCCAGATGTTGTTGTGGAAGAGCGGCACGGGCTGCCAGATGACGTAGTCGCGCAACGCGTTACGGGCGTGATGCCAGCTGATCCAGGCGAAGTACTCCCGATGCACCTGGTAGTCCGAATCCAGGTCCGTGATCAGGATCTTATCGAGGTCGTAGCCCTCCTCGGTCAGCACGCGCACCATCCAGCGGCCACCCCAGTTCATCGCCGCCGACTTTCCGATCACGATCCCGGGTTCGAGGGGATCCTTGATGTGATAGAAGCCGCGGACCTGGCCCCCGAACTTCTCCCTGAGCCGCGCGACGTTCTCCCAGCCTGGCTTGTCCGTCTCCCGGGTGATGATGCCGACCATCTTCAGCTCGGGCGGGTAGTTGGAGTCCACGATCGCCTGGACGGTCCGCTCGAGCACGTGATAGGGCTCGGTGTACGTCGGGATCACCGAGAGGTGGATGTAGTCGAGCGGGTCCACCTTGCCCTGCGCCTGGTCCGCCCGGCACCGCGCCAGCCAGTCCGCCGCCATGTCACGGCGCATGCGCCAGAAGGTGCTGTAGACGCCGCTCACGACAGTGATCGCGCGGAGCAGCCAGTAGATGTCGAAGATGAGGACCGCCGACGCCACGAGGAGGGCTCCAGGCGACTGGAAGATGATCGGGATCCACGCCGGCGCGAGAAGCAGGATCCAGGTGACGAGGCCGGGGGCGGCCTCGAAAAGGCGCCCTCCGAACTGGCGCAGCGCGAGCTCGACGGTGGGGTTGGGACGTCCGGCTTCTGCAGTCGCCACGAACCGATTATGGAGGGGCCGGAGGATCGGAATAGGGAGCGCGCGGGTCTGCTTGTATTCGGTATGAGCAACATTCAGCACTTCGACGGTCCGACCTTTGAGACCGACGTGCTCAAAGCCGAGGAGCCCGTCGTGGTCGACTTCTACGCAGACTGGTGCGGCCCCTGCCACGCGATGGCGCCCCTCGTCGAGCAGCTCGCCACCGAGTTCGCCGGCAGGGTCAAGGTCGGCAAGCTCGACGTGGACATCAACCAGGACCTCGCCATTCGCTACGGCGTGATGGGCATCCCGACCCTGGGCATGTTCCGCGACGGCAAGCTGGTCGACCGGCTAGTGGGTTTCCCGGGCGGCACGGCGCCGATCAAGGCCTGGATCACCAAGCACGTCAAGGCGAACTCCCCTCAGGGCCTCGAAGCCGCCGGCTGACGAAAATTATGAGAGGGAACCCCA